>DATABZ010000034.1:0-28175 GCA_036259315.1 Gemmatimonadales bacterium
CACAACCGATCTCGATCCTCGCGCCTGCCCTTCGTGGCGGGCGGGTCATCACTGCCCTGGAGTCCGCATGCATCGACTTTTCCTGGCCGCGTTGCTCGCGGTCCTTCCACTCACCTCGGGACTGGCCGCGACCCCGCCGCCCCGCACCCTGTCGGGCCGGGTCGCCGACCCGGGCGGGCGGCCGCTCTTCCAGGCGAGAGTCACCGTGCTCGAGGCCAACCGCTCCGCCCTTACCGACCTCGAGGGCCGCTTCGAGGTGGTCGGCCTGCCGAGCGGGACCTACGGGGTCAGCTTCTCGGCGATCGGCTACGCGCCGCTGGTGCGGCGCGTGACCCTGGATGAGGAGGACGTCGTGCCGGAGGTCGAGCTCAAGCCTTCCCTGGTCGAGCTGCCCGATCTCCAGGTCACCGCGGCGCCGGTCGCAACGACGTCGCTCGCCTCCCCCCAGCCGGTCAGCGTGCTCGGAGGCGCCGACCTCGAGGCCAGCCGGTCGGCGACCTTGGGCGAGACGGTCAGCACGCTGCCGGGCGTGCGCAGCCTCAGCACCGGCGCCGGCGTGGGGAAGCCGGTGATCCGGGGGCTCTCCTCCAACCGGGTCCTCGTGCTCGCCGACGGCGAGCGGGTCGAGAGCCAGCAGTGGGGCGACGAGCACGGCCCCCAGGTGGAGGCGGTCGACGCCGAGCGCATCGAGGTGATCCGCGGGCCGGCCAGCGTGCTCTACGGCTCCGATGCGCTTGGCGGCGTGATCAACGTGGTCACGCCCCCGCTGCCCGACGCCCAGGGCCGGGAGCCCTTCGCGAACGGGCGGGCGGTCGCTTCCTACAGCACGAACAACGAGCAGCCCGACGGCACCCTCGCGTTCGAAGGCGCGGCCGGCGGCTTCGGCTTTCGGACCAGCCTGACGGGCCGGACCAGCGACGATGTCGGGACGCCGGCCGGCCCGCTGTTCAACAGCGGTCTGTGGACCGTGAACGGATCGGGCACCGTGGGCTACCGCGGCGGATGGGGCTCGGTGAGCGCCAGCTACGTCCGCCGCGACGAGCGCGTGGAGATCCACGAGGATCCCGCGGAAGAGCCCGGTGCCACGCCTTTTCAGCGGATCGGCGACGACCGCCTGCACCTGAGTGGGAGCCTTCCCGTCGGACTCTCGCATCTCGATATCGATCTCGGCATTGGGCGGAATCGCCGGCGCGAGTTCGAATCGGACGACTCGGACGAGGTGGCGCTGGGGCTGCTCTCCCGGACCTACAGCGCGGACGTCAGGCTGCACCACGCACCGGTCGGCGCCGTCGGCGGCATCGTCGGGCTCAGCGCGCTCCGCAATTCGTTCGAGAAGTTCGGCGAGGAGACGCTGATCCCGAACAACGCGTACAACAACCTGGGCGTCTACGCCTTCGAGCAGGCGGAGATCGGGCGGTGGAATCTCTCGATCGGCGCCCGCTACGACTACCGGCGACTCACCGTCGAGGACGACACCGTGCTCGGAGTCGCGGCGCAGCGACGCACCTATCACTCGGCCACCGGGAACCTCGGCGCGCTCTACCGGGTGGCCGAACCGCTGGCGCTCGTCTTTAATCTCGGGCGCGGCTACCGGTCGCCGACCGCGTACGACCTGTTCTCCAACGGCGTACACGAGGGGACGGTCCGCTTCGAGCGGGGAGATCCAAGCCTGGAGAACGAGACGTCGGTGAACGCCGACCTCGCGGTGCGGGTGCAGACCAGCGCCCTCTCCGCCGAGCTGGGCGCCTTCGCCAACTACATCGACAACTTCATCTTTCCCGATCCCACCGAGGAGGTGGACCCGGCTTCGGGCTTCCAGATCTTCGACATCACCCAGGGCAACGCGCGACTGAGCGGGTTCGAGGCCGCGGTGGAGTACCACCCGAGCGAGTGGCTGCACGTCAGGGGGACGGCGGACTACACGCGCGGCCGCAACCGTTCCACCGACGCGCCGCTGCCCTTCATCCCGCCGTTCCGCGCCACGTATTCGGTCAAGCTCGAGGGGGGCGACGGGGAAGTGCTCCAGCACCCGTACTTCTCGATCGGCGGAGAGTCGAACGCGCGGCAGACCGACCTCGACCCGGAGGACTTCGCGCCGCCCGGCTACACGCTGGTGCACCTCGGCGCGGGGGCCGTGATACCACTGGGGGCTCGCACTTTCGCGGTCGACTTCCAGCTCCGGAACGCGCTCGACAAGGCGTACGCGAACTTCCTGAGCAGGTACAAGACCTACGCGCTGGATCCCGGACGGAATTTCATCCTGCGGGTGAGCGCGGCCTTCTAGGGTTTCGGCTCCCGCTTCCAGCCTGGACGAAAGGGTGCGGGCAGCATGGCCGAGCGGCGGAGCAGCTCCAGATGGGGAGCGACCACGTCGGCAAGCCGCTGCGCCGGAGCCAGATGATCGGGGTTCAGCACCGCGGGCGGCGCCGCGGTCAGCACGAGGGCGCCATGGACCCGGCCCGCGACGCGCAGGGGAACGATGAGCCGCGCCTCGCCGTTCGCCAGCGCGAAGTGGTGGGGGCGCTCACCCTGGAGCACTTCGCCCAGTGCGGTACCCGCCACCGGTATCGAAGCCAGGTCCGGAAGCGCACGCCGCTCGCCCGGATCCAGCAAGGCGACCCGATCCCCCTCGCTCAGGCGGAGCGCGAAGTGGAGCTCGTCGAAGGGAAGAAACCTGCCGGCCAGCTCGGCCACCTGGCGCGTCGCCTCACTCGAATCCTGTGTCAGGGCGAGCACCTCGCCGATCCTGAGCAGCTGCGGCGTCGGTGCGGGGGTCGGGGGCTCGTAGCGCTCGTGGGCGGCCTGCTCGGCCAGGAGCGCCACGTGCGGTGCGATCAGACCGGCCACCCGCGTCAGCAGCTCGCCGTCACTCTCGTCGTAGAGATCGGGACCCACGCTGCCCAGGAGGAGATAGAAGCTGAGCTGCGTCGGAGCCGTGGCCCGCGCGCCGACCACGGCCCGCAGCTCCGCGCCGGCGGGGTCCACCGCCGTGAAGTAGCCCCGGGGCCAGCGCCGGTCGCGACCGGCATCACCCAGCAGGATCCGGCCGTGGTGGTCCATGAGCGCCGAGAGGTCGAACACCGCCGCATCGAGTACCAAGGACGGATCGGTCCACAACGGCCCGCCCAGGTGCTCGCCCAGCCTGTAGTAGCGGCCGCCCCCTGGACCCGACACGATCAGCTCGAGCCTGTCATGGGGCACCAGCGGATCCAACGCGTGCCCCAGCGCAGCGGCGAACGCCTGGGGCGTCGATCCCGCGGACGTCGCCTGCACCACGCCGTCCAGCAATGCGGCGATCCGTTCGGCACCGCGTACCGTGCCACCCCACTGTCGCGCCAGCCGGCCCAGTGACGGCGCGAGTCGCTGCGCGGCGAGGCGCAGCACCATCAGGTCCATGCCGCTGTAACGTCCGGCCGCGAGGCTCGCTACGAGCATCAGGCCGACGTCACGCCGGCCGAACCGAACGGGCAGCGAGACCGTCGAGCCGTAACCCGCGTCGCGGACGATCTCCTCCAGTACCGCGAGCTGCGGCGGCTGAAGCTGCGGCGCAGGAAGCGGCACCTTGAGATCGTCCTGAGCGAGCGCCTCCGGACCGAGCAGCACCGCCCCACCGGCGGTCGGGAAGAGCCACAGCGCGAGGAGGTCGTGCGGAACGTCGGGAGCGAGTGCGTTGGAGAGGGCCTGGTACCAGGTCGCGAGTGAGTCCGCGTCGTCCACGCCTTGCTCCACCCGAAGGATCGGAACCAGCGGCTCGCTCGCCGAGGGCGGGAAAGCGTCGCCGGGTGGGTCGGCCTCGGGTGGGTGCATGCCGCGGAAGCGGGCACGAGGCATGCCGTGGATGAATCCTGCACAACACGTTGCAACGGCAGGGCTTGCATGCCAGACCCGGACGCACGCCCCGTTGCGGGAGAGCCCCACCTCGCTTCCTGCCACCCCGATTGCAGCCTGCTGCGCGCCTGGAGGTGGGTGCAAGGGCAGGAGTTGACATACCCCCCTCCCCTATCTATCTTGCTTCCGTACTTCAGCCAGAGGAAGCGATGAAGCAAGCGACCCTCCACATCGAAGGCATGAGCTGCGGCCACTGCCTCAACGCGGTGAACCGCGCGCTCAGCGCACTCCCCGGCGTCCAGATCGACGCGCTCCGGATCGGCCGAGCCGACGTGCGCTACGACGAGAGCACCACCGGCCCATCGGATCTCGAGGCCGCGGTCACCGAAGCCGGCTACCGTGCGAAGGCGCAGGCATGAGCACCGCCGATCTGGTCGTGATCCTCGGGGGCATCGCCGCGATCGTCTGGGTCAACTGGTACTTCTTCCTTGCGGGGCGGAAGTCCCCGAAGTGAGGCGCGCATGACGGCAACCGCAGCGGACGCGGCCGGCGAGGTCACCATTCCCGTGCAGGGGATGACGTGCGCCGCGTGCAGCGCTCGCATCCAGCGCACCCTCGAGCGGACGCCGGGCGTGAGCGGTGCCAACGTGAACCTGATGACCGGGTCCGCGACCGTCTCCTACGATCCGACGAGCGTCACTCCGGAGCGCCTGGTGGAGGCGATCCGCGACACCGGGTATGGTGCCGAGCTTCCGGCGGCGGATGCCACGGGCGACGAGCTCGCCGACGCCCGCGACGCCGCGCGGAACGAGGAGATCCGTGAGCTTCGACTGAAGTTCGGTGTCAGCCTCGTCGCCGGCCTGCTGGCGATGGTGTTGAGCATGCCGCCGCGGCCCTGGCTGCTGCTCGCGCTCACGGTGCCGGTGGTGACCTGGGCGGGGCGACACTTCTACACCCGCGCCTGGGCCGGCTTTCGCCACCACAGCGCGGACATGAACACCCTCATCGCGGTCGGCACCGGCGCCGCCTTCGGATACAGTCTCACCGTCACGCTGGCAGCCGACTGGTTCGCCGCGCGCGGCATCGAGCCGCACGTCTACTACGAGGCCGTGATATGGATCATCGCCCTGATCCTGCTGGGCAACCTGCTCGAGGCGCGGGCCAAGAGTCGCACCGCGGGTGCGATCCGGCGGCTGATCGGGCTCCGGCCGCTCACCGCTCGAGTCGTCCGCGACGGCGCCGAGGTGGAGATTCCGCTGGCGCAGCTTCGGCCTGGTGACGAGGTCGTCGTCCGGCCGGGGGAGAAGATCCCGGCGGACGGCACCGTGGTGGAAGGCACCAGCCACGTGGACGAGTCCATGCTGACGGGCGAGCCTACGCCGGTCAGGAAGGCCGCGGGAGACCCGGTGATCGGCGCCACCCTCAACCGGAACGGCGCGCTCCGATTTCGGGTGGAGCGGGTCGGCGCCGACACGGTGCTGTCGCGCATCATCCGCCTGGTCCAGCAGGCGCAGGGCTCGAAGGCGCCCATCCAGCGGCTCGCCGACCGCATCGCCGCTGTCTTCGTGCCGGTCGTGCTCTCCATCGCCATCGCGACGTTCGTGGTGTGGTTCGTCGCCGGGCCGGAGCCTGCCTATCTGCACGCGCTGGTGTCGGCGGTGACGGTGCTGATCATCGCCTGCCCGTGCGCCATGGGGCTCGCCGTGCCGACCGCGGTTATGGTCGCCACCGGCCGCGGCGCCGAGCTGGGGATTCTGATCAAGGGTGGCGAATCCCTGGAGCGGAGCGGACGCCTCGACACCGTGGTCTTCGACAAGACCGGCACGGTCACCGAGGGCCGACCGGTGGTGCAGCGGATGGCCGGGAACGACGAGACCACCCTCTTGCGTCTCGCCGGTGCGCTGGAGCGCCGGAGCGAGCATCCGCTCGGCGAGGCGATCGTGGCGGAGGCCGCGGCTCGCGGTCTCGTGCTGGCCGAGCCGACGGACTTCGAGAGCCACACGGGACGCGGCGTGACGGGCATCGTCGAAGGGCGCGCGGTCGCGGTCGGGAACCAGGCACTGCTGGCCGAGCGTGGAGTGGCGCCGGGCGGTCTCGCCGCCGAGGCGCATCGGTTCGCCGCGGAGGGACTCACGCCGGTCTTCGTCGTGGTGGACGGGTCGGCGGCCGGGGTGTTCGGGATCGCCGACGCGGTGAAGGCGACGAGCGGCGGCGCGGTCGTGGCGCTCCGGCGCCTGGGCCTCGAGACGGTGATGCTGACGGGGGACAACGTGCGTACCGCAAGCGCGGTGGCGCGGACCCTGGGCATCGATCGGGTGGTGGCGGATGTCCTCCCCGATCGGAAGCTCGAGGAGGTGAGACGCCTCCAGGAGGAGGGTCGGTCCGTCGCCATGGTGGGCGACGGCATCAACGACGCCCCGGCGCTGGCACAAGCCGATGTGGGCATCGCCATGGGCACCGGGACCGACGTGGCCATCGAGGCCGGCGACATCACGTTGATGCGCGGCGACCCGCTCGGCGTGCCCCGGGCCATCGGGCTCGCCCGCCGCACCATGCGGGTGATGCGGCAGAACCTGTTCTGGGCGTTCGTCTACAACGTCGTCGGCATTCCCATCGCCGCCGGCGTGCTCTATCCCGCGCTCGGTCTCCGTCTGACCCCGGCCATGGCCGCGGCGGCGATGGCGATCAGCTCGGTCAGCGTGGTCACCAACAGCCTGCGGCTCCGCAAGGCATGAGCGGGGAGTCCCGCGGCATCGAGGAGGGTTCCATGACGGTCGCCTGCGCATGCGGCGCGAGGCCGGGGGACGGCGAGCACGCCCTCGGGGTGGATCCCGAGATCAAGCGGTCGGTTCTCACGCGGCTCCGCCGCATCGAGGGGCAGATCCGTGGTCTCCAGAAGATGGTGGAGGAGGAGCGCTACTGCGCCGACGTGCTGACCCAGGTGACCTCGGCGCAGGAAGCGCTGCGCGGCGTGGGTCGGGCGATGCTGCACAACCACCTCCGCCACTGCGCCAGCGAGGCGATCCGTTCCGGCGACGAGGCCAAGGCGGAAGCGATGTACGACGAGATCATGGAGCTGGTGTACAGGAGCGTGCGCTAGGACTATCTTGTCGCACCGCTTTCCTCCCTGGAGTGACCGTGCCCCCCTGGCTTCGATGGACCGGCCGCATCCTGGCCGGTCTCGTGCTGCTGATCGTGCTCGCCGTCGCCGTCGTCTACGCCGTCACCACCATCGCCATTCGCAAACAGTACGTCTTCCCGGACAGCACGGTGCGGGCAGCCTCCGACTCCGCGTCGCTCGCCTGGGGCAGGCACCTCGTCGAGGCGATCGGCAAGTGCCAGGACTGCCATGACGGCGACCTGGGCGGGAAGGTGATGATCGACGCACCGGCCTTCGGCCGCCTCGCGGCCACCAACATCACCGGCGGTCGGGGTGGGATCGGTGACTACAGCGACGCCGACCTCGAGCGCGCCATCCGCCACGGCGTGGGGCCCGACCGGCGTCCCCTGGTCTTCATGCCCGCCGAAGCCTTTGCCGCCATGACCGACGAGGACCTCTCGGCGCTGATGGGCTATCTCCGGACCGTCCCGCCGGTGGATCGCGAGCATCCGGAGCCCAGGGTCGGCCCCGTTGCCCGCGCCCTGTACCTCCTCGGCAATTTTCCCCTGCTGCCGGTGGAGATGGTCGACCACGACGCGTCCCGCCCCAACCCGAAGGCCGGCGTCACCGTCGAATACGGCCTCTACCTGGCGACCATCGGGGGCTGCCGCTCCTGCCACGGCCTCGCGCTCGCGGGCGACGCGAACCCCGACGCCCCCGACATCACGGTCGGCCGGCTCGGCGACTGGTCCGAGGAGGACTTCTTCCGCGCGCTGCGCGAGGGCAAGCGGCCGGACGGGACCGTGATCGATCCCGAGAAGATGCCCTGGGTCCGGAGCGGCCTCATGACCGACGACGAGATCCGGGCCGTGTGGACCTACATGCGCTCGCTGCCGGCGGCGGAGCAGGAGTAGGCGGTCACGTCACCCTGGCCATGTCGTGCGCGACGGTCCTGGTCGCGCCGAGGATCACGAGCCCGCCGGCGATCACGACCAGCGGAAGCAGCAGGATGGCCCGGTCCAGCCCGAACTGGTCGGACAGCATGCCGACCAGCGGGAGCGCGATCGCGTCGCCGGCGAGATGGATGAAGAGCAGGTACGCGCCCGCCACGGTCGCGCTGATCCGGGAGGGTACGACGTCGAAGATCACGGCGGTGATTGGGCCGTTGTACCAGGACAGGCAGAAGAAGGCGCTGGTGAAGACCACCTGAAAGAGATCGGGATCTCGGATCGTCAGGAGCCAAACTGTCAGCGGTCCGCCGATCAGAAGCCCCATCCCGATGGTGAGCACGCGGCCGGTCTCCCACCGGCGGCGCAGCAGGTCCGCGAGAAATCCGCCGAACAGTGTTCCCGACACACCCGCGATCAGCCCCCACTTTCCCAGCAGCGCCGCCCCTTCACCCGGCGTGAGCTCCAGCTCACGCGCGACGAACGTCGGGCCCCAGCCCACGATGCCATTGGTCCCGAACGAGATCATGGCTCCGGCGAGGAAGACGTAGACCAGGGTGGGCGTATGCAGCACCGTCTTCCCGGCGTGCACGATGTCGTCGAAGGCCCCGCTGATGCCCGCCGTGAAGGGCAGCTCCTCCTGCGGATCCGCGGGCGTCCGCCGCACCCACCAGAGGATGTTGAGCGCGAGACCGAGGCCGACCACGGTGCTGAAGGCCGCGACGTCCAGCTTGGAGTCCGCGCCATAGGATTGGTCGAGCCAGTAGGCCGCCACCGCTCCTATTCCCACGCTCGCGAGGAACGGGCCGAACTGCCGCAGGAGCGCGGTGGCTCCGATATGGAAGTCCCGCAGGAAGGAACGGATCGTCAACTTGGCCGGCGGCCGGGTCGGGTCCACCAGGCGTGTCACCAGGACGGCGCAGAGGAAACCCGGGACGCCCACCGTCATGAACGCGACCCGCCAGCCGTAGGTCTCCTCGAGAAATCCGCCCAGCAGGAGGCCGGCGACACCGCCGAGCGAGACGCCCGATGCCAGGATCCCCATCGCCATCGCGCGGCGAGGTCCGGGGAAATAGTCGGCCACGAGCGACGAGGCCGCCGGTCCATACGCCGCTTCACCCACGCCGACTGCGGCCCGACAGGTGAACAGCTGCCAGTAGCTCCGCACCAGCCCGCTCAGGAAGGTGAAGGCGCTCCACACCGTCACCCCCCAGGCGATCACCGCGCGTCTGGAGCGGAGGTCGCTGATCACCCCGAAGGGCAATGCGGCCACGGAGAAGACCAGGATGTACGCGGAGCCGAGCCAGCCGAGCTGGGCGTCGGTGAGGGCGAGGTCGCGCTTGATCGGCTCGAACAGCGCGTAGATGACGTTGCGGTCGACGTAGTTGAGGAAGTTGATCAGCGCCAGCAGCCCGAGGGCATACCAGCGGTAGCCGGGCGTCACCGCCGGGCCGCCGTCTCCGCTCCCCCGGCTCCGGGATGCATGTGCGCGAGCGACTCCTCGGCGCGCCGATCGCGGAACTCGAGCGCGGCCCGGTACTCCTGGAGCAGTCGATCCATCATGGCCTGCCGCCGGCCGTACAGCCGCTTGAGCGGGCGATCGGGGTGGCGCGCCTTGGCGTAGGCGGTAAGCACGGGCAGCGAGATCGTGTTGTCGCCGTAGACCACCACCGTGCCGGGCAGCTGGTCGGGGTCGATCTTGCCCCAGCTCACCGCCTCCGCCGGCGTGGCGCCCGACAGGCCGCCGGTATCGGGCCGCGCGTCGGTCATCTGAAGGAAATAGTCGTGGCCCCGCTCGTCGATCCCGAGCACTTCCTGGATCTGCGGCTCGGTCTGGAGCATGAAATTCTTGGGGCTGCCTCCGCCCACGATCAGCACCGCGCTCTTGCCGCCCGTGCGCTTCGCCTCCAGCACGATCGCGGCCGTTTCATTCACGTCCGCGCTCACGTCGAACCGGAGCTTGCTGCCGGCGAGCGCCTGCTCGGCCACGTTCATCCCGATTGAGCTGTCGCCCGGCGAGCTGGTGTAGAGCGGCACCTCCAGCTCGTGGGCCGCCGCCAGCACCGAGCGACGGCTCAGGCCCAATGCCTTCTCGCGCTCGTGCACGTACCCGCCGAGCAGATAGTGGTACTCCGCGCTGCTCATCGTCCGCTGGAACTCCGGGCGGGCCGAGACCTCGCGGATGAAGCGGTCGGTGGAGAGCAGGACGTTGTAGTCGAAGAAGATGTCGTAGATCCGCACCACGCCCCTGTCGCGCAGCTCCACGTCGTTGGCGGTGGGCGTGCCGCGGTGCATCGCGAGGCCCAGCGCGAAGTGGGCGTCGTGATAGAAGTTCGCGCCGGTGGAGATGACCCAGTCGACGAATCCCGCCTCCATGAGCGGGATGAGGCAGCTCATCCCGAGCCCGGCCGGTGTCATCGCTCCGGTCAACGTGAGCCCGACGGTGACGTCCGGGTCGAGCATGCGTTGGGTGAAGAGCTGGCACCCCTCGCGCAGGCGGCCGGCGTTGTAGGCGAGGAAGGCGTTCTCGACCAGGTCGGCGACGGTCTCCTGGCCGGTGATCGCGCGCGGGTCGATCCGCTGCCCGCGGAGGTAGGGTGCCGAGGGACGGGTCATGCGCTCATCCTCTGAACCGGAGGGCCGGCTCGCCCGGCTTCTCGGCACGGGCCTCGATTACGATGGCGGCCGCCTCCGCGGGGTCGTCGGTGACGCTGAAGAGATGGAGATCGGATGGATCAATCTTCCGCTCGGCGGCCACGGTATCCCTGAGCCAATCGGTGAGCCCGGACCAGTACTCGCGACCGAACAGAATTACGGGGAAGTGCTTGACCTTGCCGGTCTGGATCAGGGTCAGCGACTCGAACAGCTCGTCGAGCGTTCCGAAGCCGCCAGGAAAGACGATGAACGCGGTGGCGTACTTCACGAACATCGTCTTGCGGACGAAGAAGAACTTGAAGTTGAGGCTCCGCGTGACATAGGAATTGCAGCCTTGCTCGAACGGCAGCTCGATGTTGCAGCCGATGGAGAGGCCGCCGCCCTCCTTCGCGCCGCGGTTCGCGGCCTCCATGATCCCGGGACCGCCACCCGTGATCACGGGGATGCCTGCCTGTGCCAGCAGCCGCGCCGTCTCCACGGCTTTCGCGTACTGAGGGTCGTCCGGCCGGGTGCGGGCCGAGCCGAAGATGGTGACCCCGTCAGAGACGTCGGCCAGGTGATCGAACCCCCAGACGAACTCGCCCATGATGCGGAGCACGCGCCAGGAGTCGGACTTCTGGAACAGGTGCATCGGCGGCTGGGGCGGCGGGCTCTCCAGCAGCTGCTCGTCTTCGGTCGGCTGCTTCTTGTCGTCCAGCGGGCGGTACGGGATGTCGGTCACGGCTCTGACGCTCGATGGCGGGCGCGGTGGTCGTGCGCCACGCTGGGAGAAGTAAGAAGAAGGGAGACCCCGGGCCTGCGCGGGCGCCGTGGCAACGGACCTTGAGGAGAATATACTTCCGTCATGTCGACCTGGACTTCGCTCACCGTGCGGCTCGCCGCCGGCGCCGTGCTCCGGCCGCGGCTGGCTGTGGACCTGGTCCGCACCGCGTGGGCCTTCCGGCGGCGCCAGTGGTATCGTCGCGCGCCGTTCCTCCCGCTGCCGGACCCCACCTATTTGCGCTGGCGGATGTACACGGCTTACGCGGACGAGCACGCCGTCCCGCCGGCCGAGGACGTCGTGCGGTTCGCCCGCTGGCGCCGGGAGACGATGGGCCTGTGACCGACACTCGTGTGACCGACACTCGGGTACCGCACGTGGTGATCCTGGGCGGGGGCTTCGCGGGACTCTACGTGGCGAAGGGGTTGGCCGACGCTCCGGTCCGGGTGACGGTCGTGGACCGCCGGAACCATCATCTGTTCCAGCCCATGCTCTATCAGGTGGCGACCGCGGCGCTCAACCCGAGCGACATCGCCTCGCCGATCCGCTCCGTTCTCCGGCGACAGAAGAACACCGAGGTGCTGCTCGCGGAAGCCACCGGCGTGGAGGTGGACAGCCGGCGGGTGCGGTTCGGGGACGGCGCCTGCCTGGCTTACGACTACCTGATCGTCGCCACCGGCGCGCACCACTCCTACTTCGGACACGAGGAATGGGAGCCGCTGGCGCCCGGCCTCAAGAGCCTGGAGGACGCGCTCGAGATCCGCCGGCGGGTGCTGCTCGCGTTCGAGCTCGCGGAGCGGGAGCCCGACGCGGTGCGGCGGCACGCCTATCTCACCTTCGTGGTGGTTGGCGGAGGTCCCACGGGCGTGGAGATGGCCGGCGCCGTGGCCGAGATCCGGCGCTACGCCCTCCGGCGGGACTTCCGCCACATCGACCCCGGCGAGGCGACGGTGATGCTGCTGGAGGGCGGCCCGCGCCTGCTGCCCTCCTATCCGCCCGAGCTGAGCGAGAAGGCGAAGCTCGACCTGCGCCGCCTGGGTGTCGAGGTCCGCACCGAAACGCTCGTGACCGACATCCAGCCGGGCTGGGTGCGCGCCGCGGGATGGACGATTCCGACCGAGACCGTCATCTGGGCCGCGGGCAACACCGCGAGCTCGCTCCTCAAGTCGCTCGACGCACCGCTGGATAAGGTAGGGCGCGCGGTCGTGGAGCCCGACTGCACGATCCCGGGACATCCCGAGGTGTTCGTCCTCGGCGACGCCGCGGCCTTCAACCATCAGGAGGGCGGGACCCTGCCAGGCATCTGCCCCGTCGCCATCCAGATGGGGCAGTATACGGCCCGCACGATCATCGGCGACCTGGCCGGGCGGCCCCGCCGCGCGTTCCGGTACTGGGACAAGGGACAGCTCGCGGTCGTGGGGCGCGGGCGCGCGGTGGCGGACATCTGGCGCCTGCATTTCAGCGGGTTCTTCGCCTGGCTGACCTGGATCTTCGTTCACATCTTCTTCCTCATCGGCTTCCGCAACCGGGTGCTGGTGCTGATCCAGTGGGCCTGGTCGTATTTCACCTATGGCGTCGGCGCGCGCATCATCACCGAGGAGGTGCACCTCCCCCCCGTGCGATCCACGGTCGAGTGCCCGCCGGAAGAGGTGGTCGTCTCGTCTCGATGAGCGCCGCACCGCTGAGCCCCAGCTCGACCGACCTCGCCATCGCCGTGAAAAGCAGGGCCGAGGCGCTCGGATTCGTGGCCTGCGGGATCACGGACCCGAGCCCGGTTGCGGACGGCGGTCGGCTGGACCGCTGGCTCGCCAGCGGCTACGGGGGAGTCATGCGGTACCTGCATCGCCAGGCCCGTAAGCGGAGGGACCCGCGGCTCATCATTCCGGACGCCAAGAGCGTAGTAGTCGTACTCGACAACTACTATGATGGGAATCCGGACCCGGGGCCACCTCCTCGGGTAGCGCGGTACGCCCGGGGCGCCGACTACCACAGGGTCATGCGAGAGCGCCTCGAGCAGTTGGCCGAGCTGCTGCGGGAGCGGGGCGCGCGTATCGCGCACACCTTCGTCGATTCCGGCCCGGTGCCCGAGCGGGCGCTCGCCTTGCGCGCCGGACTCGGCTGGATCGGCAAGAACACCATGCTCATCCGGCAGGGTGTCGGGTCCTTCTTCTTCATCGGCACCGTGTTCACCGACCTCGCACTCGAGCCGGACCTGGGTGTCGCCACCGATCACTGCGGCAGCTGCACCCGCTGCCTCGACGCCTGCCCCACGGGCGCGCTGATGGAGCCCGGGGTCCTCGACGCCACCCGCTGCATCTCCTACCTGACCATCGAGCAGAAGGGCCCCATACCCGAGCCGCTGGCCGAGCGGCTCGAAGGGTGGGTGTTCGGCTGTGACATCTGCAACGAGGTCTGCCCCTGGAATGTGCGGTTCGCGGAACCGACCCCGGTCGAAGGATACCGACCGCGGGAGTCGCTCGCCGGCGCGGGTCCCGAGCTGTTCGACGACATGCACCAGGAGGAGTTCGACCGGCGGTTCGGTGACACGCCGCTCGAGCGACCCGGACTCCAGGGCATGCGGCGCAACTTCCACGCGGCCCTCGCGAAGCAGTCGCGCCCGTGACGCGCCATGCCCGCTGACCTCGACTGGTACGGCCGTCTCCTGCGCTACGACACGTGGGCCAACCGGGAGACGCTCGCCTCGCTGCGTGGCGATGCCGCCCCCGCGAAGGCGCTGCGGTGGATGGGCCACATCGTCGGCTCGGGCGAGCTCTGGCTCGCGCGGCTGGAGGACGAGCGGCCGACCCTGCCGGTCTGGCCCGACCTCGACCTCGACGGCTGCGCCGCGGGGGTCGCCAGGCTGGCCGAGCGCTGGCCGCGATACCTGCAACGCCTCACGCCTGCGGAAGTGGAGGAGGGAGTGGGGTACCGGAACAGCCGCGGCGAATACTGGACCAGCACCGTCGGCGAGATCCTCACGCACGTAGCCATGCACGGTGCCTACCATCGGGCCCAGATCGCGGCCGCGGTGCGCGAGAGCGGTCGGGAGCCGGCCTATACGGACTTCATCCACGCCGCGCGGCAGGGACTCGTCGAATGAACCCGCTCTCTCCCGGAACCATACTCATTGCCCTCGGCGTCGGGCTCATCCTGGTCGGGCTGCTGGTGTGGTCCGGAAGCCTCTCCTGGTTCGGGCGGCTTCCCGGAGACATCCGGATAGAGCGGGACACGGTGCGGATCTACGTCCCGATCGTCTCCATGCTCCTGGTGTCGGTCGTGCTGAGCCTGGTGCTGTACCTGATCCGGCGATTCCTCTGATCCCACTCGAGTTCCTCGGGTCTCGCGGTAGCGGCGCCGGAGTACCGCTTCCGACGAGAAGTTCGATCGCGGCGCCGGAGCGGAAACCCACCGCTGGGGCCGCCGCGTAGGGTTGGAGCGACCCTTCACTCCTCCCGACCGAGGGAACCATGCGTCCCACCCTGCTCCTCACTGCTTCGGCCGCGACCCTGCTCATCGCGGGCGCCGCGGACCTGAGTGCCCGCTGGGCCGACGAGGCCGCAATTCGGCAGACGGTCCAGTACTACTTCGATGGCGGCAAGAACCGCGACAGCCTCGCGCTTCGGAAGGCCTTTCACCCCCACGCCCGAATGTTGTTCGCGAAGGATGGGAGCCTCGAGATGGTTCCGATCGGGGAGTACATCGAGCGGGTGGCCGGAAGCAGGCCGAAGCCCGGCGAGGTGGACAGGACCAACCGTCGGGTGGCGAGCGTAGACGTCGCCGGGGACGCAGCCATCGCCAAGCTCGAGCTGGAGCGTCCGGACATGTTGATCACGGACTACATGTCGCTGCTCAAGGTGGACGGGCGATGGGTGATTGTGAACAAGATCTTCAGCCGCGAACAGCGGCGGGAGCATGTCAGCGGCAGCCGAACGCCTTAGTTTGCAGGCATGGTGAAGCCCGCTCCCTTCAGGTCGGCACCGGCGGTCGACCTCGTCGACCGTGAACGCCTGGAGCGGCTCCGCCGGCTCGGTTACCTGCTCGACAACTCCATCCGGATCCCCGGCACCGGCTTCCGCATCGGGCTCGAGACCATCGTCGGTCTGGTGCCGGGCATCGGCGACCTGGTGGGCGGCGGATTCTCCGCCTGGATCATCCTCCAGGCCGCGCGGCTCGGGGCTCCACCCTCACTGCTCGCCCGCATGGGGTGGAATCTCCTGGTGGATGTCGTCGTAGGCGCGGTCCCGCTGCTCGGCGATCTCTTCGACGCCGGGTTCAAGGCGAACATGCGGAATTTGGCGCTGCTGGAGCGGCACATGGAGGCGCCCGCTTCCTCGCGGCGCGCGAGTCGCCGATTCATCGCGGTGCTCGCCGTCGGCCTGGTGCTGCTGCTGGCCGGCGCGGTGGCGCTCGCCGTTGTCTTGGTACAGCTCCTTCTCAGCCGGCCGGTACTGTGAGCGCACCGCCTCCTTCCCTGCACAGCGTCGCGATCTTCGTGAACGATCTGCCCCGGGCGCTCGAGTTCTACCGGGACACGCTGCGGCTTCCGGTGACGCAGGAAGGCTCATTCGGCGCGGAGCTGCTGGACGGTCCCACCCACATCGGGGTGCATCCCGCGGTGCACGCCGACGCCAAGAAGCTCGTGGGCCGTCACACCGGCATCACGCTCTTCGTCCCCGACCTGCTGCACTACTGCGGCGATCTGCACGCCCGGGGCGTGCGCTTCGTCACCGAGCCGACCCAGCAGCCCTGGGGTATCATGGCCATGGTCGCGGATCCCGAGGGCAACGTCCTGGCACTGTGGGAGGACCGGACCCCCGAGGGCTCCGGCGAGCCGGTCAGCCAGGCCGACGGGACGAGCACCCCGCCGTCGACGTGATCGCACGCGCCACCGCGTCGCCCCGCAGCGCATCCTCGACGATCTGGGCCTGCTGCTCCATGCCGTAGGCGTCGAACGGCTGGCCGGGCGCCGGGCGGTAAGCGTAGGGGCTCCGGCCGAGGCGCAGCAGCCGGTACGCGAGATCCCGCACCTGCGCGGCGGCCCCCCTCCGGAAGTAGCGCCACGGTCCCCACGCCTGATACTGCGCGCAGTGGGTCACCTCGTGGGCCAGAATGGCGAGATCGTTCTCGCACCGGTCGGGCAGGAAGACGCGGTTGCCGAGTGCGACCGCGCGTCCGCGGCTGAGCCAGAGCACCAGGCGTCGCGCCAGACCAGCTCCCCGCCGGCAGCCTCCCCCATACAGCCGAACGCGGCTCCAGTCCAACGCCAGCGGCAGTTCGCCGATGGCGGCGCACGCGTCGGGCGCCACGCCGCGGACTCCGGTGCGCTCGGCGCGCTCATCCCCCGCGCGCCCGATCGTTCCGCCCGGCCTCACTTGCCCAGAAACTCCCCGATGGGCGACAGCGACTCGATGTGATCGCAGGTGATCTTGAACGCCGCCATCATCGGTACCGCGAGGATCGCGCCGGGGACGCCCCAGATGTACCACCAGAACACCAGGCCGATGAACAGCGCCACGGTGTTGAGCCGCATCCGGTTCCCGTAGATCATCGGGGTGACCAGGTTGCTCTCGATCAGGTTGAGCAGCAGGAACGCGCCCGGCACCATGAGCGCGCGCCCGGTGTCCTCGAAGGTGACGAACGCCGCGAGCCCGAGCAGCACGGTGTTCGCGACGGCGCCCACGTAGGGCACGAAGTTGAGGACCATCGCCACCACACCCCAGAGCACCGCGTTGGGCATGCCGAGCAGGTGCACGACGATGCCGGTGACCACGCCGACGCCGATGTTGATGAGTGTGGTCGTGAACAGGTAGACGGAGATCTGGGCCTCCGTCTCGCGGAAGATGCTCACCGCGACGCGCTTGTCCTTGAATTGCGGCAGCACGGTCACCAGCTTCTGCAGGAAGAGGTCGCCCACGGCCAGCAGGAAGTAGGTGAGGAAGATCACGACGGTCGCCGCGCTGAGGAACGCGGTCGTTCCCCCGAAGATCTGCTTGGTGAGGCTCGGCCCCTTGATCTCGACCTCCTGCGCGCCTTCGTCCGCTCCGTCGGTCACTTCGTCCACCTTCTCGGCGGCCTCGGTCACCTGCGCCACCGACCCGCGCATGCTCTGCATCTTGTCCCGCATCGTCTCGATGCTCTGCGGCGCGAGCGCGATGTACCGTGCCGCCGGTCCCGCCAGGTTGTAGATCCCGAGGGCGAGCACCGCCACGAGCCCGAGCATCACGATACCCGCACCCAGCGGCTCGGGCACGCCGAGCTTGCGCAGCGCACGCACGACCGGGCTCAGTAGGAAGTCGAGCAGAATCGCGAGCACGATGGGCAGGAAGAACGCCTGCGCCAGGTGCAGCGTGTAGAAGACGGCGAGCAGGAAGAGCCCGACCAGCGCGACGTGGCGCGCGTCCGCGCCTTCGCCCAGCAGGTTCGACAGCCGGGTGACGTCCGGGGGCGCGCCGGCGGGAGCGGGCTCGGGATGCAGTGCGCTCTCGTCCACATCGGGCGTGAGAACGGAGCCGTCGTCGGGATCGATCGGCGGTGTGCCTTCGGAACGGCTCGTCATGGAGTTCCCGTGGAGGAAGCGGCCCCTTGTCCCGCCCCGCGCGCCCGGGCTAAGGTTAGCCCGCCCGGAGCCGGTGGTCTGTGCTCCAGCACACGGGTCTCTCTCAACCGCTCGAGCATGGCGCGTCTCTGGCAGTCGGTAGTGTCGGTGTGGACCTGGCTGGTCCTGGTGACCTGCGTTCTGCTCTGGCTGCCCCTGATGGGGCTGGTGCGGCTGTTCACCCTGAGCGATCCCGGCCGCTACTGGGTGGGCTATCTGTTCCGCGCCATCGGCACCACCACGGCCCGGCTCAATCCGCTCTGGAACTTCCGCTATACCGGCACCATCCCGGCGGATCCGCGGCGTCCCTATGTCGTGGTCTCCAACCACGAGTCCTTCGCCGACATCCTGCTCATCAGCCATCTGCCCTGGGAGATGAAGTGGCTCTCCAAGGCCGAGCTCTTCCGCATCCCGGTGATGGGCTGGCTCATGCGCCTCGCTGGCGACGTGCCGGTGAAGCGCGGGTTCGGGCCCAGTGCGGTCGAGGCCATGGCCCGCTGCCGGGAGATCCTCGCGCAGCGGGTGTCCGTCATGATCTTCCCGGAGGGAACCCGCTCGACGACGGCCGAGCTCCTGCCGTTCAAGGACGGTGCGTTCCGCCTGGCGATCGACGCGGGCGTTCCCATCCTTCCGCTCGCGCTTCACGGCACGGCGAGCGCACTGCCCAAGCACGATTGGCGTTTCGGCCGCTCCACCGCCGTGGTGGAAGTCCTGCCGCCCGTCGACACAGCCGGCCTCACGCCTGCGGACGTGCCCCAGCTCAAGGAAAAGGTGCGCCGTGTCATCGTGGAAGCGCGCGACCGACTCGCGGGGCAGCTCTCGTGAGTCGATGCGCGCTGGGCGCGTCCGCGCTGCTCCCGCTGCTGATCGCCTGCGAGGCGCGGCCCTCGATGGAGCGATTCGAGCCGGGTCCGGTTCCCGCCGAGCTCGCCGATGGGGAGCGGTACTACGACGCGAGCTGCCGTCCGTGCCACGGCCCGCTCGGGACGGGCACGGAGGCGGGGCCGCCCCTCGTACACAAGATCTACGAGCCGAGCCATCACGCCGACGCCGCCTTCCAGCTGGCGGCCCTCAGAGGCGTTCGCGCGCACCACTGGACCTTCGGCAACATGCCGCCGGTGCCCGAAGTGGACTCCATGGAGGTCGCGCGGATCACCGCGTACGTCCGCTGGCTGCAGCGCCAGGCCGGAATCGAGTGAATCCAACGGTCAGGCCCTGCCGAGATCGCCCGGCGCCCTCACCCGCCCCACCGCTCCACCGAGCGCGAGCAGCGCCAGCACGTACGGCAGCATGAGGAAGAGCTGATAGGGTACGTCGAGACCTAGAGTTTGAAAGAGAAACTGGAGCGCCATGGCCGCGCCGAAGACCAGAGACGCCAATGCGACGCCGGCGGGGTGCCAGCGGCCCAGCACCACGATGGCGATCGCCACGTAGCCTCGGCCCGCCGTCATCCGCTCCGCGAACGTGCCCACCTGAGCCAGAACCAGCGTCGCTCCAGCGAGCCCGGTGAACCCTCCGCCCACGACCGTCGCTGCCGCACGGACCAGTCGGGTCGGCACGCCGGCCGCCCGGGCGACTTCGGCCGCCTCGCCCGTCGCCCTGAGCGCGAGGCCCGACCGGGTGCGGAAGAGAAACCACCACACGGCCGGAACGGCCGCCAGCCCGATGTACGTCGGCGCGGGCTGCGCGAAGAGAGCGGGCCCGAGCACCGGGATGGACGAGAGTACCGGCAGCACGACCGGTGACAGCGTGGGGAGGTCCAGCCCCGCGCCAGCGGCGCCGAACGCCTGGCGGTAGACCGTCCCAGTGAGCCCGATCGCCCCGAGGGTGACGGCGGTTCCCGCGATGATCTGGTCAGCGCGCGCGCCGACCGTCACCAGCGCGAACACGCCGGCGAGCGCCATCCCGGAGGCTACGGCGAGCGCCACGCCGGTCCACGGGCCGGATGCGCTGGCACCGAGCGCCGCGGCGAGCGCACCGGTCAGCATGACCCCCTCGAGACCCAGGTTTATCACGCCGGAGCGCTGCGCGATGGTCTCTCCCGTCGCCGCGAGAAGCAGCGGCGTCGCCACCCGCACCGCGGCCGCGAAAAAGCCGGCGGCGATCTCGGCCGGCTCCATCAGCCGCGCGCTCCACCCGCCGCTCGGCTGCCCCCGGCGATCGCACCGAGCGCCGCCGCCCCGTGGCGCCGCGCGGACTCGGCGAGCAGCACCACGAGGATGACGACCGCCTCGACCACGTACACCGCGACCGCGGGAACCCCGGCATCCCGCTGCATCGCGCCGGCGCCGGCTTCGAGCGCGCCGAAGAGCAGCCCGGCGAGCACGACGCCGAGCGGGTGCAGTCGGCCCAGGAGGGCGACGGCGATGGCGGTGAACCCGTAACCCGGCGACAGGTTCTGGAACAGGGCGTAGGACACGCCCGCGACCTCGACCCCGCCGGTGAGCCCGGCGATCGCGCCCGACGCCGTGAGCGCGACGGCCACCGTGCGCCTGCTGTCGATCCGCCCCGCCATCTCCGCGGCACGCGGACCGAGGCCCGCCGCGCGGAGCTGAAACCCCCAGAGCGTGCGGGTGAAGACATGGTGCAGCAGGAGCGCGCCGGCGAGCGCGAGGAGAAGACCGGCATGAAGGCGGGTTCCCGGGACCAGGGGCAGCCGGGCGGACGCGGCGATCGCATCGCTCTGGGGATAGATGCCCTGGCTCTCCTGGAGCGGCCCCTGCACCATCAGGCTGGTCAGCGCTTCGGCGACGAAGTTCAGCAAGAGCGTGCTGATGACCTCCAGCACCCCGAAGCGGGCGCGGAGCAGCACCGGAACCGCCACCCAGAGCGCGCCCGCGAGCACCGCGCCCGAGAGCACTACCGTGGTTGCTATCGCCGCAGGGAGTGCGCCGACCTGGAGCCCGAGCCACGTCGCGGTGATCGCACCGGCGTAGAACTGCCCTTCGCCCCCGATGTTGAAGGCTCCACCGCGGAAGGCGAGCGCGAGCCCCAGGCCGATGAGGATGAGGGGGACCGCGCGCACCAGGGTGGCCGAAGTGAGCGCGTACCAGGAGCCGAACGCGCCGGACCAGAGCGCGCCCAGTGCCGGGCCAGCGTCGTAGCCGGCGAGCTCGAGGCCGAGCGCCAGGACGCCCAGGCCGGCTGCGAGCGCGCCGGTCGCCACCCACCAGCCGGCCGCGCGCGAGCTCGTGCTCAGGCGCCGGCCAGCATGAGCGCGCCGATGGCCTCGCGCGTGGCGCCCGGTGGCGGCTCGAGCAGCTCCCCTCGCCGCGCCACCACGAGGCGCGTGGCGAGCGCCAGCACTTCGTCGAGGTCGCTGGAGTGAAAGAGGACCGCCGCGCCGCTGGCCGCGACTCGCCGAAGCCGGGCGTGGATCGCGGCGGCGGCACGGACGTCGAGCCCTCGCGTCGGATTCTCGGCGACCACCACGGCGGGGCCTTTCGAGAGCTCGCGTGCGACCACCAGACGCTGCTGATTCCCGCCGCTGAGCGAGCCGGCCGATACCCATGGGCCGGGAGCGGCGACCGCGTACTCCTGTAGAAGCGCGGCCGTCCGTGCGTGCGCCAGCGGCCAGTCGACTGTGCTGCCACGGAGCCACGGCTCACCCCGTGAGGAGCCGAGGACCAGGTTCTCGGTCAGCGTCATCTCGGGAATCAGCCCCTCGGTCGTGCGGTCCTCGGGAATGAACGCCAACGGCTCGGCGACCTCGCGCAACCCGCGAAGCGGATGCACGCGTGCCGCTACGACGCGCAGGAGCTCACGCTGGCCGTTGCCCTCGACCGCGGCGACCCCGACGAGCTCACCGGCTCCGACCGACAGCGTTGCCGCCCGGACCGCGATGCCGAACCCGCCCTCCCGGGCGACATCCACCCGCTCCAGGCGCACGAGCGGCCTGCCGGGAGAATGGGCGGGGTCCACTCCCCCCGAGCGCCCGGGGGGGTCGTCGAGCGCCGACGCACCGACCATCGCCGTGGCGAGGCTCCCCGGTGCCTGCTCCGCCACGCCTCCGGCCAGCACCACCTCGCCGCGTCGGAGCACCGTCACGCGGTCCGCGGCGCTCAGCGCTTCGTCGAGCTTGTGCGTGATGAGGACTGCGGCGCCACCGGACGCGGTGAACCGCCGGATCACCCGCAGGAGGTCATCGACTTCCGCAGGGGCGAGCACCGCGGTCGGCTCGTCGAGCAGCAGGATCCTGGCGTCCGCCGCCAGGGCCTTCACGATCTCCAGGCGCTGTCGCATCCCGACGCTGAGGCGGTCGACCTTCGCATCGGGGTCGAGCGGTAAGCCGGTCCGCTCACCCAGCTCCCCGACTCGGCGCCGGAGCGACTCGGGAGCGACCGGCCAGCCGGCGGCGAGCGCCACGTTCTCCGCAACGGTGAACGCGGGGATCGACGTGAAGTGCTGGTGGACCATCCCGACTCCGAGGCGGCGCGCGGCGCGCGGGGAGAGTGCCGGCCGACCGAGGCCGCCGACTCGCACCACACCGGCGTCGGGCTGGAGCAGCCCGGCGGCGATCTGCATCAGCGTCGTCTTCCCGGCGCCGTTCTCGCCCAACAGCGCGTGCACCTCGCCGGGCAACAACGTGAAATCGGCCCCGCGCAGGGCATGCACGGAGCCGAACCGCTTCTGAATTCCGACCAGCTCGAGCGCGGCCGTCACAACCCGGTGGGGTGGTCGTGGAACTCCCACTCCAGATCGAATCGGTCGCCGAGATGTGAGGCCAGCGCCTGGACACCGAGAGTCTCCGTGGCGTAGTGGCCCGCGTAGATGACGTTGAGTCCCCACTCCACCGCGTCGAAGAAGGTGTGGTGGGGGCCCTCGCCCGTGATGTAGGTGTCGAGTCCGGCGTTCCGGGCATCGCCGATCATGTTGCCGGCGCCGCCGGTAATGATGCCGACCCGGGCGACGCGCTCGGGACCACCCGGGATCAGCCGAGCTCCCGGCGCGAAAGTGCCCAGGGCACGGTTCACCTCAGCCACGAGCGCCTCGCGCGCATGCAGCCCCGTGGGCGCGAACCCCCAGACGCCGATGGGGCTCCCCTTGTAGTCGCCGAACCAGCCCTCCACCTCGATGCCGAGCCGGTCGGCCAGGACGATGTTGTTGCCGACCTCGGGGTGGAGATCGAGCGGAATGTGAGCGGCATACAGGGCGATATCGTGCTGGATGAGGCTGGAGAGCCGGCGATAGCGCCGCCCCGTGACCGGCACGTTGCCGTCCCAGAAGAGACCGTGGTGCACCAGGAGGAGCGATCCCGGCGGAGCTCCATCGATGGTCGCCTGGGAGGCGTCCACCGCCGCCACGATGCCGGAGATCGTGCCTTGGTTCTCCACCTGGAGCCCGTTCACCGCGTTCCGCTCGTCCGGCACCTCGCGGACCCGGAGGAACTCGTCGGCATACGCGACCACGTCGGCCAGCGGGGCCCCGGTCACCGGGCGAGCGCCTGCATCGAGGGCGGCCTCGGCGCGGCCACCAGCGTGCCGGCCGCGAGGCTGTCGGCCGCTGCCTGCACCCGCGAGCGGAGGGTCTGGTGGATCATGGCCTCCAGGGCCGGGTTCGGATCATACCGCACGACGCCGCTGGCGAGGCCGAATGCCTCGACCCGAGGCTGGAACGTGCCGCTCTCCACCTCCCGGGCGACCATGAGGAACGCCCTGGGGAGGTCGATGACCGCGCTTCCGATCACCCGCTCCGGTGCGAGGTGGGCCTGGTCGTCGTTGGAGCCGAACACGTAGACGCCCTCGTTCTCCTTCGCGGCCTGGAACAGGCCGAGCGCCGCGGCGTCCGCGTTGTGGTGGAGCATGTCCGCCCCGACCCGGATCAGGGCCAGCGCCGCTTCCCTCCCGGCTGCCGCGTCGTCGAAGCTGTTGAGATAGATCTTCCGGGTCTCGACCTCCGGGTCCACGGCGCGAGCCCCGTTCACCCAACCCTGGTAGGCCGCCTCGATCGGGGGCAGCTCGATGCCGCCTACGAAGCCCAGCACGTGGCTACGGCTCAGGCCCCCCGCCACCATGCCCGCCAGATAGCTCGCCTCCTCCAGACGGAAGATGAGCGGGGCCACGTTCCCGACGGCGCGGCGACCGGAAGTGATGATGAAGACGGTGTGGGGGTACTGCGACGAGACGCGCTCCGCGGCATCCTGAAACTCGAACCCGTGGGCGAAGACCAGGTCATATCCCTGAGCAGCGTAGGTCCGAAGAGCCTCGTCCTGCTCGGAGGGGGTCCTCGCCTCGACATGGCTGACGGCCAGGCCGAGGGAGTCGCGAATGAGCTGGAGTCCCTGGTAAGCGCCTGAGTTCCAGGCGGCGTCCGCGATCGAGCCCGGGGTGATGAGCCCGACCCGGATCCCTTCGGCTTCCTTCGCGCCACCGCAGGCGAATAGAGCCAGCATCGAAGCAGCAAGCGAGCACTTCTGCCACACCCAGCGCGGGGCCGGAGTACTCATACCCGCAGGGGTGCACGACTTGGGTTCCGTGTTGACATCATCGCGGCACTATTTGAGCACCGGATTGGCAGCAGGGGTAATAGTCGGGTCCATCTTGACCTCGCCGCTCACCTTCGCGCCTTCCACTACGGCGATCCGCGCCGTCAGGATGTCCCCTTTGACCACGGCAGTGGCCTGCAGCTCGACCCGGTCGCTGGCGTGAATGGCGCCACTCACCGTGCCGGCGACGACCGCCTCCTGCGTATGCAGGTCCCCGTCGATCGCGGCGCCTTGGGCCACCAGGATCTGAGAACCCACCCGGACGGTGCCCTTCACCCTGCCCTCAATCCGGACCACGCCGTCGGTCTCCAGGTCGCCGATGACCGTCATATCGCTGGCGATGATCGAGAACGGGATCTGGTCGGTGCGCCGGCGCTTGAGCTCGTTGCCCTGCTCGTCGCGCGCCGGGTTGGAGAAAATCCCCATCAGCCCCCCTGTTTGACCATGGTTCTGGGATCGAGCGAGGTCCCCCGCTGGCGGATCTCGAAGTGGAGGTGCGGTGCCGTCGACCGACCACTGTTGCCGCTGAGACCGATGACCTCGCCCGCCTCCACGTTCTGGCGGTCTGTCACGATGATGCGCGAAAGATGTCCGTACATGGTCTGGTACTCCTCGGGGTGGTCGAGAAGAACGTAGAGACCATACTCCGGGTCCTCACCGATCTGATTGACCGTGGCTCCACCGGAAGCCCGGACCTGGGTTCCGATCGGTATCGCGATGTCCAGGCCGGGGTGCGGCTCGTCCCGGGAGGCGGAGCCCAGCTGCACCTGCCCTCGGGTCACGTAGCCCGGCTCGGCGAGCGGCCACTCACGAGGCACCGTTGGGCCGGGCCCGGGGGGTCGGGGCTCGCCGCCTACCCTGGCGCGGAGCGCGGGAGCGAGCGGCAGGCTCGAGCTCATGGCCAGGGGGTCTCGAACGATGTCCGCCCCGATCATGCGCCGGAGCTGCTCGTACCGCATCTCGGCGCTGTCGAGGGCGACGGAGAGCTGGCGGACCATCGCGTTCTCCGCCTCCAGCCGAGCGACCTTACGCTCCAACCCTGGAACCCGGGCGGCGGCGCGCACCACGGGGAAGTACAGCACCGCCAGCAGTGCGAGCCCGGCCACGAGGGCGGCTCCGCCCAGCGCGCCGAGCCGCACGGCCCAGACCGGGAGGTGGAGCGTGCGAGAGCGCGTCGCTCCGTCCCGCTGGACGACGACGGTCACCCCCTGGGCCCTGCCCTTCATCCCTCGAACGGCCCGCCGAGTATCAGCTCCAGCAAGCGGGAGAGATCGTCGTTGGAGTAGTAGCTGATGGTGACGAACCCCCGACCACGCCGCCGCGCGGTGACCCGCACATCGGTGCCGAGCCGCTTGCGGAGCGCATCCTCCACCCGCTTCACGTCTCCGGCGACACCTCGGGTCGCCGGCGGACCCACCGGCCTTCGGGAGGTCTGCCGAGCGGCCCGCTTCCCGGCGACGGCCGCCTCGGTCTCGCGCACCGACCATCCCTGCTCCACCGCCTCCGCCGCAAGGGCCGACTGCCGCTCCGCGTCCGCGAGTCCGAGCAGGGCCCGGGCATGGCCGGCGGAGAGACGCTTCTCGTGCACCATGGCCTGCACGTCGGCCGGGAGCTGGAGCAGTCGGAGAAGGTTCGCCACGGTCGAGCGGTCCCGTCCGACCGTGCGGGCGATTTCGGCATGCCCGAGCTGGAACTCCTCGCTCAAGCGGCGATAGCCGGAGGCCTCGTCGATGGGAGAGAGGTCGTCCCGCTGGAGGTTTTCAATCAGCGCGAGCGTGAGAAGGGTGCGATCATCCACCTCTTTCACTACCGCCGGGATCCGCGACCAGCCGAGTCGCCCGGCCGCGCGCCACCGGCGCTCGCCCGCGATCAGCTCGAATCCCCCATCATGGGGGCGCACAACGATGGGCTGGAGCAGGCCGGAAGCCTCCATGGAGCCGGCGAGATCGGCCAGCTCGGCCTCGTCCATGCGCGTGCGCGGCTGGTAGGGATTGGGCCGGACGCTCGTCATCGGCAGCTCGCGCAGGGCGCCGGACGCCTCCGCCTGCTCGCGTGAGACAGGGCCGAGCAGCGCCTCGAGCCCCCGGCCCAACCGCTTGGTTTCGGTCATGTGATCACCTCAGGGCATCGGAGAGGGGGAGGATCGCTTCGCTTCATCGCTCGTTGCGTCTTCGGTCGGCTGCATGGCGTCGCCGCTCGCCTGAGGCGCGGAGACGGCCGCCGGCTCCACGCGGGAGGCGTCCTCGACTCGCGGCGAGGACGGTTCAACGACCGGCGACTCGAGGGCTGCGCGTTCGGCGGGCTCATCGGTGGTGACCTGGGCCTCAGTCGTCCGGACGTGAGCGTCCCCAACGTAGTCTTCTTGCGCCGGCGCTCCAGCCTCCTGTGCGAGAGCGTGCTCGACCTCGCGGACGTGACCCTCATCGGCCTGAGGTTGATCGGCTCGATCTTCAGTCGGGGAGATTACGATGGCGCCGCTGTCGGAGACGCGCACCTCGGCCTGGCGATCATCTGTCATCTGATCGCCAGGAGCCCGTTCACTCGCGAGCGTCTCACCGGCGGGCGTCTCACCGGCGGGCGTCTCACTCGCGAGCTGCTCGCTGGCAGGTTGCTCCCTCGCACCTCGCTCAGCACTGGTGTGAGCTTCCCTGTTCTGAGCTTCACCAGCCTCCGCTCCGGCCGACTGAGCTTCGTCCGGCGCGTCCGTCGCCGCATCCTCCTCCACGACCAGCGTTCCGGACGCATCGGTCCGCGCTTCCTCCACAGGACGCGGAATCGCTTCCGAGCTCGCGGCACTCGTCCCCGTGGAGTGGAGGCCGGCCTGTGCCGCCGCCGACACCTGTGCGGGCACGATTATCACTTCCGCGCCCTCGACTCGCCGCAGCAGCTCCTGCGCCACGGCGAGATAACTCTTCGCGCCGACGGAGTGCATATCGTAGAGCAGGATCGGCTTGCCGAAGCTGGGCGCTTCCGCGAGCCGAACGTTCCGTGGGATCGGCGTGCCGAACACCTTAGGACCGAAGTACTCGGTCGCATCCTCTGCGACCTGTCGGCAGAGATTCAGTCTCGAGTCATACATGGTCAGCAGAACGCCACCAATGGCGAGACCCGGATTGATGTTCTGCTGCACGAGGCGAACGGTATTGAGCAGCTGCGAGATTCCCTCCAGGCCATAGTACTCGCACTGAATGGGGATGATGAGCGCCTGTACCGCTGCGAGCACGTTAAGGGTCAAGAGACCGAGAGACGGCGGGCAGTCCACTACGATGTAGTCGTAGTCGCGCTCGAGCGGCTCGAGCACTCGGCGCAGCGCCGCCTCGCGGAAGGGACGCTCGACCAGCTGCAGCTCGGCGCCGACGAGGTCCTGGGTCGCTGGCAGGACTGAGAGGTGTGGAAGGCCGGGAACGGGCAGCACGACATCCTCGACCGGGTGATCCTCCACCAGCGCGTCGTACAGCGAGAGCTGTAACTCGAGCTTGGCGATGCCCACCCCGCTGGTGGTGTTCCCCTGAGGATCGGCATCGACCAAGAGCGTCCGGCGGCCCGCGATGGCTAGTGCCGCCGCGAGGTTGACAGCCGTCGTGGTCTTGCCGACGCCGCCCTTTTGGTTGGTAATCGCGATTGTATGTGCCATAGAGGCGAGCACCTAAATGCTTGGTGTACAACAGGTTACATATGGACGCTCGAGTGGGTGCCCGACTCGGGCCTATCAGGGGGGATGTTGTGCGCCAACAATATAGGAACGGAGCCAAGTTCAGCCAAGCCCAGATGTTCCACGTGAAACGCTCCTTTCGCACCGGGTTGAC
>DATABZ010000035.1:0-12404 GCA_036259315.1 Gemmatimonadales bacterium
CCCGGGGCCGCTCGTCTTTCCGACCCGCGGCGGGTCGCCGGGAAAGCTTACGCCTCCACCGCCTCCCGCACCGTCTCCGCCGGGGCGCCGGCCTGCTCCATGGCGCCCTCGGGGGTGAAGTCCACCTCCTGGTACCGGTAGATGCCGGTGCCGGCGGGGATCAGGTGGCCGATGATGATGTTCTCCTTCAGCCCGGTCAGGTTGTCCCGCGCGCCGCGGATGGCGGCGTCGGTCAGCACCCGCGTGGTCTCCTGGAAGGAGGCCGCGGAGATGAAGGACTGCGTGGTCAGCGACGCCTTGGTGATCCCGAGCAGGAGCGGCTCGGAGATCGCCGGCCGCTGCCCCTTCTCGATGGCCGCCTGGTTGGCGTCGAGGAAGACGGTGCGGTCCACCGTCTCGCCCTCCAGGAACTCCGTCTCTCCCGGCTCGGTGATCCGGTTCTTCTGGAGCATCTGGCGGACGATGACGCCGATGTGCTTGTCGTTGATCTTCACGCCCTGGAGGCGGTACACCTCCTGGACTTCGTTGAGGAGGTACTCCTGCACGGCTCGCGGCCCCTTGATCCGCAGGATGTCGTGCGGGTTCACCGGGCCCTCCGACAGGCGGTCACCGGCGCGCACGAAGTCGCCCTCGTGCACCCGGAGGTGCTTGCCGACCGGGACCTCGTAGACCCGCTCGTTCCCCGTGTCGGGGATGACGATCACCTCGCGCTTGCCGCGCTTGATGTCGCCGAAGCGGACGGTGCCGTCGATCTCCGTGATCACCGCCGGGTCCTTGGGCTTGCGCGCCTCGAACAGCTCGGCGATGCGCGGCAGGCCGCCGGTGATGTCGCGGGTCTTGTACGCCTCGCGGGCGATCTTCGCCAGCGCGGCGCCCGGGGCGATCTGCTCCCCGTCCCGCACCGTGAGCTGCGCCCCCACCGGGACGATGAACTCGCGCAGCTTCTGGTCGGTCTCCGGGTCGCGGATCTCGATCATCGGGTGGAGCTTCTTGCTCCGGTCCTCGATGATGACCATCTGCCGGCGGCCGGTGGACTCGTCCAGCTCCTCGCGGACCGTCTCCTCGTCGGCGATGTCGATGAAGCGGACCACACCGCCGAAGTCGGCGACGATGGGCTCCGAGTAGGGATCCCACGAGAAGAGCATGTCGCCCACCGCCACCTGCTGCCCGTCCTCGATGGCGATGGTGGCGCCGTACGGCACCGCCAGCCGCGAGCGGACGGCGCCCTCGGCGGTGCGCATGATGATCTCGCCCTCGCGCGAGGTGACGATCCTCGCACTCTCGGGCGTGGTCACCGTGGTGATGCGCTCGAACTGGGCGATGCCCTCCACCTTGCTCTTCCGCGCGGTGGTCGCCGCGATGCGGGCCGCGGTGCCGCCGATGTGGAAGGTGCGCAGCGTGAGCTGGGTGCCCGGCTCGCCGATGGACTGCGCCGCGAGGATGCCGACGGCCTCGCCCACGTCCACCATCTCCATGGTGGCGAGGTTGCGGCCGTAGCACTGCCGGCAGAGCCCGCGGCGGCTGTCGCAGGTCAGCACGCTGCGGATCTTGATCGCCTGGATCCCGGCCTCCTCGATGTCGTCGGCCATCTCCTCGTCGATGAGCGTCCCCGCCTCGCAGATCAGCTCGCTGTCGATGGGGTCGAACACGTCGTCGAGCGCCACGGAGCCGACGATGCGGTCCTTGAGCGGCTCCACCACGTCCTCGCCCTCCTTGAGCGCCGACACCTCCAAGCCGAGCACCGTGCCGCAGTCCTCCTCGGCGATGGTGACGTCCTGGGCCACGTCCACCAGGCGGCGGGTCAGGTACCCCGCGTCCGCCGTCTTCAGCGCGGTGTCCGCGAGGCCCTTACGCGCCCCGTGCGTGGAGATGAAGTACTCCAGCACCGTCAGCCCCTCGCGGAAGTTGGACTTGATCGGCGACTCGATGATCTCGCCGATCCCGCCCGTGAGCTTCTTCTGGGGCTTGGCCATCAGGCCGCGCATCCCGGCCAGCTGCCGCATCTGGTCGCGCGAGCCGCGGGCCCCGGAGTTCATCATCATGTACACCGGGTTGAACCCGCCGCGGTCGCGGGCCAGGCGCGCCACCATGGCGTCCGCCACGTCGTTGTTGGCGTGCGTCCAGGTGTCGATGACCTTGTTGTAGCGCTCGCCGTTGGAGATGACGCCGTTGTTGTAGGCGCGCGTGAAGCGGCCCACGTCGTCCTCCGCCTCGCGGAGGATGGTGTCCTTCTCCGCGGGGATCTTCATGTCCTCGATCCCCACCGACACCCCGCCCATGGTGGAGAAGCGGAAGCCGAAGCTCTTCAGGTCGTCCAGGAACACCACCGTGCGCCCCAGGCCGACCTCGCGGTACGCGTTGAAGATGATGTCGCCCAGCTCCTTCTTCCCCATCGTCTTGTTCCAGAAGCCCATCTGGCCCGGGACGACGGAGTTGAAGATCACCCGCCCCACCGTGGTCTGCATCCACTGCGCCTTGCGCGGGTCGCCGTACTCGTCCACGGCGCCCTCGGTGGGGACGTACCAGAAGTAGATGGCGTCGTGGAACTGGAGCTGGTTGTACGCGACCGCCATCTCCACCTCCGCCACCGAGCCGAAGCGCCGCACCAGGCGCGACGGGTCGCGCTGGTCCTGCGGCTTCTCACGCTCCTCCGCGTCGGCGGCGAAGCGGGCGGGTGCGTCCTCCCGGTCCTTGGTCAGCCAGTAGCACCCGATGACGATGTCCTGCGAGGGCGCCGCGATGGGCCGGCCGTTGGACGGCAGGAGGATGTTGTTGCTGGAGAGCATCAGCACCCGCGCCTCCAGCTGCGCCTCGAACGACAGCGGGACGTGCACCGCCATCTGGTCGCCGTCGAAGTCGGCGTTGAATGCCGCACAGACCAGCGGGTGGATGCGGATGGCCTTGCCCTCCACCAGCACCGGCTCGAACGCCTGGATCCCCAGGCGGTGCAGCGTGGGCGCGCGGTTCAGGAGCACGGGGTGGTCGCGGATGATGTCCTCGAGCACCTCGTACACCCGCGGGTCGTCGCGCTCCACGATCTTCTTGGCGCGCTTCACCGTCTCCGCCTCGCCGCGCTTCTCCAGCTCGTGGATGATGAACGGCTTGAACAGCTCCACCGCCATGGCCTTGGGGAGGCCGCACTGGTGCAGCTTCAGCTCCGGGCCCACCACGATGACCGAGCGGCCGGAGTAGTCCACGCGCTTGCCGAGCAGGTTCTGGCGGAAGCGCCCCTGCTTCCCCTTCAGCATGTCGGAGAGCGACTTGAGCGGACGCTTGCCGCGGCCGCGGATCGCCTTGGTGCGGCGCCCGTTGTCGAACAGGGCGTCCACCGCCTCCTGGAGCATGCGCTTCTCGTTCCGGAGGATGACCTCCGGGGCGCGCATCTCCATCAGCTTCTTGAGCCGGTTGTTCCGGTTGATGACGCGCCGGTACAGGTCGTTCAGGTCCGAGGTGGCGAAGCGCCCGCCGTCCAGCGGCACCAGCGGCCGCAGGTCGGGCGGGATGACCGGGACCACGTCCATGATCATCCACTCGGGCTTGTTCCGCTCCGAGGGCGTCGCCCCGGAGTTGCGGATGGCGTCCAGCACCTTGAGACGCTTGAGCACCAGCTTCTTGCGGTGCTGCGACGTCTCGTTGGCCACCTGGGTGCGCAGCTCCTCGCCCAGCGTGTCCACGTCGATCATGGTCAGCAGGGTGCGGATCGCCGGCGCGCCGATGTCGGCCACGAACTCGTCGTCGCCCTCCTCGCGGGCCTTCTCGCGGACCTGGAGGTACTCCTCCTCCTCCAGCACCTGCCCGACCTTCACGTCCTGGCTCCCGGGAGCGATGACGGCGTACGCGGCGTAGTAGATGACCTTCTCCAGGTCGCGCAGCGTCATCCCCAGCAGGTAGCCCATCTGCGACGGGAGGGTCTTGAACATCCAGATGTGCGCGACGGGCACGGCCAGCTCGATGTGGCCCATGCGCTCGCGCCGCACCTTGGAGAGCGTCACCTCCACGCCGCACTTGTCGCAGATGTGGCCGCGGAAGCGGATGCGCTTGAACTTGCCGCAGTGGCACTCCCAGTCCTTCACCGGCCCGAAGATGCGCTCGCAGAAGAGACCGTCGCGCTCCGGCTTGAAGGAGCGGTAGTTGATGGTCTCCGGCTTGGTCACCTCCCCGAAGCTCCACCCGCGGATCTCCTCGGGCGAAGCGATCTTCACCTGGATGAAGTTGAAGTCCTGCGACCGTGTCTCGCGCGTGCGGGGAAAGTCGATCATGCTTGGGTCCCCTTATCTCTTGTGGTGTGTCCGGCCTTGATTGCTGCCTCACGACGACGACTCGGGCGAACCCCGGCTGCGCCGGGTCGGGCTCTATTCCGCTGGACACGAAACCACCGTGTCCAGCGGAACGGAGCCGCCGGGAAACAGCACCCCGGCGTCTCCGCCCTTCGGGTCACGATCCCTTTCGCGACCCGTTCGCTTCCTCAGCTCCCGAGTGTCACCGAGATCCCCAGCGCCTGGAGCTCCTTCACCAGCACGTTGAAGCTCTCCGGCAGGCCGGGCTCGGGGAGGTTCTCCCCCTTGACGATCGCTTCGTAGACGCGCGAGCGGCCGTTCACGTCGTCCGACTTCACCGTCAGGATCTCCTGCAGGGTGTGCGCCGCACCGTACGCCTCCAGCGCCCACACCTCCATCTCGCCGAAGCGCTGGCCGCCGAACTGCGCCTTGCCGGCGAGCGGCTGCTGCGTGACCAGCGAGTACGGCCCGATGGACCGCGCGTGGATCTTGTCGTCCACCAGGTGCGAGAGCTTCAGCATGTAGATCGCGCCCACCGTGACCGGCGAGCGGAACTCCTGCCCGGAGCGGCCGTCCCGCAGGCGCACCTTGCCGCCCGGGGTGAGCCCCGCGCGCTGCATGTGCTCCTCGATGGCTGCGTTCAGCCCCTCGCCCGTCGCGGACTCGGCGAGCGCCGCGGCGGCCGGGAACTGCTCCGCGAACGAGCCCTCGCCGCGCTCCGAGACCTCGCGGGCGGAGGCCACCAGGTAGCGGCCCAGGTCGCGAAGCTTCGCCACCACGTCCTGCGGCGCGCCCGGGGCGGCCAGCAGCCGGTCGATGGAGCGGCCGATCCCCGACTCGGGGCGCGGCTCGATCTCCGACGCGGCCTCGGCGGCCTTGGCGGCCTCCACCAGCCCGCGCACGTCGTCCAGGTTGAACACCGGCGGCTCGGAGCTCACGACCCCCAGCGCCTGCCGCGCCCAGGTGACGCCAGCGACGCGCATCATCGCGCCGATCTCGTCCTCCGAGGCCCCCTGGAACACCGGCGTCTTGGCCATGAAGCCCAGGACGCGCGCCGCCCACCCGAGGTGGGTCTCCAGGATCTGCCCCACGTTCATGCGGCTCGGCACGCCGAGCGGGTTGAGGCAGACGTCCACCGGGGTGCCGTCCGGGAGGAACGGCATGTCCTCCTCGGGGACGATGCGGGCGATGATGCCCTTGTTCCCGTGGCGGCCGGCCATCTTGTCGCCCACCGAGATCTTGCGCTTCTCGGCGAGGTAGACCTTCACCAGCTGGACCACCCCCGGCGGGAGCTCGTCCGGCTGGAACACCTTGTCGATCTGGTCCTCGGTCTTCTGGCGGACCCGCTCGATGCGGCGCTTGCTCTCGTCGATCAGGCGGCGGAGCAGCTCGTTGGTCGGGCGGTCGGTGACCTTGAGCGTGGTGAGGTCCACCTCGGAGAGGTCCAGGGCGTCCGTCACCTCGTCGGTCAGCTCGGTCCCCTCGTTGAAGAAGGGCTCCACCGTGCCGCGCTTCAGGAAGAGCGCCACGGTCTTGCCGCGGATCAGCTCCTTGATCTCCTCGTCGCGCGCCTCGGAGATGCGCTGGATCTCTCCGCGCTCGTTGGTGCGCAGGTCGCCGATCTTCTGCCCGCGCTCCTTCTCCAGGATCGGGTCGTCGATGCGGCGCGAGAAGATCTTCACGTCGATCACCGTCCCCTCCACGCCGGGCGGGACCTTGAGCGACGAGTCCTTCACGTCCTTGGCCTTCTCGCCGAAGATGGCGGTGAGCAGCTTCTCCTCGGGGGAGAGCTCCGTCTCGCCCTTGGGCGTGATCTTGCCGACCAGGATGTCGCCGGCCTTGACCCGCGCCCCGATCCGGACGATGCCGCGCTCGTCGAGGTCCACCAGCGACTCCTCGGCGACGTTGGGGATCTCGCGCGTGATCTCCTCCATTCCCCGCTTGGTGTCGCGGACCTGGAGCTCCAGCTCCTGGATGTGGATGGAGGTGTAGACGTCGTCCTTGACCAGCTTCTCGGACAGCACGATGGCGTCCTCGAAGTTGTGGCCGTACCAGGGCATGAACGCCACCAGCAGGTTCCGCCCCAGCGCCAGCTCCCCGTTCTCGGTGGAGGCGCCGTCTGCGAGGACCTCGCCCTTGCGCACCGTCTGGCCGGTGCGGACCAGCGGGCGCTGGTTGATGGCGGTGTCCTGGTTGGTCCGCCAGTACTTCTTCATCCGGTAGCGGTCGAACTGCGCCAGCCGCCGGAGCGGCTCGTCGGAGTTCGGCGCGCCCGCCATCCCGGCGTCCACCACGATGTGGTCGGCCGTGACCTCGCGCACCACGCCGGCGCGCCGGGCCACCACCACCGACCCGGAGTCCACCGCGACCACCGACTCCAGCCCCGTGCCCACCACCGGGGCGGCCGGGAAGAGGAGCGGCACCGCCTGGCGCTGCATGTTCGAGCCCATGAGCGCGCGGTTCGCGTCGTCGTGCTCCAGGAACGGGATCAGCGCCGCCGCCACCGACACCAGCTGGTCGGGGGCCACGTCCATGTAGTCGATCTCGTCCGGGCGCAGCAGCGGGAAGTCGCCCCGCTCGCGGCAGAGCACGAACTCGTTGACGAACGAGTACCCGGGGCTGAGCGGCGCGTTGGCCTGCGCGATCCGGGCGTTCTCCTCCTCGTTTGCCGAGAGCCAGGCCACGATCCGCGTCACCACCGGCGTGACCGGGGTCAGCGTGGAGGCGGCCGCGATGGAGTGCCGGCCCACGTCCGTCTCGGCGGTCAGCGCCGGGACGCCGTTGGTGTAGTCCAGCCCCACCGCGTCGAAGTCGTCGTCCTCGTCCGCGATGGAGGCGAGCCCCTCGATCTGCAGCGTGTAGAGCCGCTCCGCCACCTCGTCGGTGAGCACCGTCCCCGGCACCGCGAGCACCGCGGAGGAGCGGGGCTGGAAGACGCGCACCGGGAGCGAGAGCGGGTTGCGGATCGCCTCGGGAGCGACGCCGCGCGCGGCCGCGCCGGCGCGCCGCGAGACCACGCGCACCAGGTTCACCGGCTGCTCGGCGATGCGGGCGGCCAGCTCCTCGGTGATGCGCTCGCCGCGGCGGGCGAGCACCGGGAGGCGCAGCACCGCCTCGTCCCACTCGACCTGCGGGATCTCCGCCCCGAGCATCCGCGGGAAGATCGAGGTCCAGTCGAGCACGTCCTCGGCCAGCTCCGCCCCGACGATCATCTGGCGGAACACCTCGCGGCTGCGCTCGGCGTCGAGCTCCTCGCCCTTCTTCGCGAACACCTTGGCGCGCTCGCCGATCACCACCCGCACCGCCTCGGTCAGCTTCACCCGCGAGGGGTAGCGCACCACGGCGCGGACCACCTTGCGGTACGGCGTCTCGATGAAGCCGAGGTCGTTGATCCGCGAGTAGGTGGTCAGCGAGTTGATCAGGCCGATGTTCGGACCTTCCGGGGTCTCGATCGGGCACATGCGCCCGTAGTGCGAGTAGTGCACGTCGCGCACCTCGAACCCGGCCCGCTCGCGGGTCAGACCGCCCGGCCCCAGCGCCGAGAGACGACGCTTGTGCGTCATCTCCGCCAGCGGGTTGGTCTGGTCCATGAACTGGCTGAGCTGCGACGACCCGAAGAACTGCTGGATCACCGCCGAGACGGTCCGGGCGTTGACCAGGTCGTCGATGTTGATCTTGTCCGCGTCGGACACGATCGACATGCGCTCGCGCACCAGCCGCGCCATGCGCGACAGGCCCACGGAGAACTGGTTGGCGATCAGCTCGCCCACGGAGCGGACGCGCCGGTTCCCCAGGTGGTCGATGTCGTCCGTGGCTCCGCGCCCCTCGTGCAGCTCCACCAGCTGGTAGAGGATGGCGAGCACGTCCTGGGCGGTGAGCGCCGTCATCCCCGCCGGCGGCGTGGCAAAGCCGAGCGCGCCGAACGCCTCCACCAGGCGCTGGTTGATCTTGTAGCGCCCCACGCGGCCGAGGTCGTAGCGCTTGTTGAGCGACTCCTCGGTGTACTCGCTGTAGTCGGAGCGGGCGCCCTGGGAGTCCCCGTTCAGCGCGCCGGCCACGACCAGCGAGGCGCGCGGCTGGAAGAGCAGGCGCCAGACGGCGGTGTAGACCTGGACCACCCGGTTCAGCTCGTACACCAGCACGCGGCTGGGGCGGCCGGCCTTCTCGGCGCGCTCGTCGCGCAGGCTCTCCCAGACGTAGCGGATCCCGCGCTCCTGCGCGAAGCGGATCATCCGCTCCTCCGCCGAGCGCTGCGAGTCGCGGGCGACCAGGTCCGACGGGCCGCTGTCGCGCTCGGCCCAGGCGCCCAGGAAGTCCGCGATGTGCATGATCCCGTCGCCGGTCTCGAAGAACTCCTCCTCGGTCCAGGCGTCCGGGGCCGGGGCGGTCCCCGGGCGGATCAGGTTGTGGATCGCGAAGAGCGAGTCCAGCGTCCCGCGGGTCGGGTCCTTGGCCAGGGTGGCGCGCAGCGCGGTGCCGCCGTGCTGCCCCGAGCGGAAGACGGAGACCTCCTCCACCCCCGCGCGCAGCAGCCGGCCCACCAGGTCGGCGCCCAGCTCGTCGCCGGCGCGCGCCAGCAGGTTGGCCGAGGTGACCGGGAACGAGGTGACGCCGGCGGCCCGCAGGGTGTCCAGCACCTCCTGCGTCAGGCGCGTCCCGCGCTCGATGATCTCGCCCGTGCCGGGGACGACCATCTCGCGGTACAGACGCGGGCCGTCGGGGCCGACGGCGGCCGGGTCCAACACGTCCTCCGCCAGGAAGCCGTGGAAGGTCTCGCCGCGGCGGCTCTCGCGCGCGCCCTCGCGCTCCAGCGAGCCCAGCGCGAGCGTATCGCGGTCGAAGAAGAGGTCCAGGACGTCCGCGTCGCGCGAGTAGCCGACGGCGCGCAGCAGCGCGGACGCGGGGAACTTCTTCTTCTTGTCGATGTGGACGGCGACCACGTCGTGGATGTCGATGGTGAACTCGACCCACGAGCCGCGGAACGGGATGATGCGCGCACTGAACAGCTTCGACCCGTTGGGGTGGGTGTTCTCCTCGAACACGACCCCCGGGGAGCGGTGCAGCTGCGAGACGATCACCCGCTCGGCGCCGTTGATGATGAAGGTGCCCAGGGGAGTCAGGACCGGAAGGTCCCCCAGGTAGACCTCCTTCTCGATGATGTCCTTCGGGCGGCGCTCGTCCCCCGCGTCCTCCCACACGACCAGCCGGAGAGTGGCCTTGAGCGGAGCCGCGTACGTCATGTCGCGCTCCATGCACTCTTCCATGTCGTACTTCGGCTCACCCAGCGTGTAGCGGACGAACTCCAGCGAGAAGTTCCCGTTCACGTCGCTGATCGGGAAGATCTCGTTGAAGACCCGCTCCAGGCCGACGTCCTCCCGCTCACGGGCGGCCGCGTCGGTCTGCAGGAGCGTCTCGAAAGCGCGCAGCTGGACGTCGAGGAGGTTGGGAAGCTCCATCCCCGACTTCAGCTTGGCGAAGGAGACGGTGTAGTTTTCTAGCGTTGCCAAGTGGGTCTCCCTCTCAGCGAGCGTGGAAAGAATCGGAAGCGCAAACACCCCCAACCGAACACCTCGGCGGGGTGACGTATCGTCCGGTTATGTAGAGCGGCCTGCGCGTCATGAGCCGTCCGGCTGAAGGGACTGAGCCGGGACCGCCTCCGCGGGCACGCCCGCAACGAGACCGGCGATCCCCCCGCGACCGACCCGAAGGGCCTCCAGGCGGAAACTCCCCCTGGAGGCCCTCCGACCGGACGAGGGTCAGTCCTACTTCAGCTCGACGGCCGCGCCCTGCTCCTCGAGCTTGGCCTTCATGGCCGCAGCGTCCTCCTTGGAGACGCCCTCCTTGACGGTCTTGGGGGCGCCGTCCACCAGGTCCTTCGCCTCCTTGAGGCCCAGACCGGTGAGCTCGCGCACCACCTTGATGACCTGGATCTTCTTCTCGCCGGCGCCCATGAGGACGACGTCGAACTCCGTCTGCTCCTCGGCGGCCGGGGCCGCGGCGCCGGCGCCCCCGGCGGGGGCGGGGGCGACGGCCATCGGGGCCGCCGCGGTCACGCCGAACTTCTCCTCGAAAGCCTTCACGAACTCGGAGAGCTCGATGACGGTCATGTTGCCGATCGCGTCGAGCAGCTCGTCACGGGAAAGCGTGGTCGCCATTTTGGGCTCCTGTTCTTGGTACGTACGTAAGTTGACTCGGGTGTTCGACCGTCGGGACCGAGCCCGGATGCGGTCGCGAAAGCGCCTGTGGCGCGAGCTACGATCCTGCGCCCTCGCGCTGCTGGCGAAGCGCGTCCACCGCCCGCGCGAACCCCGCGAGCAGCTGGCTCATCCCGCCGGCCAGGCGCGACATCGGCGCCTGGAGCCCACCCGCGATCTGCGCGAGCAGGACCTCCCGCGGCGGCAGGTCGGCAAGCATCTTCACCTGGTCGGCGTCGAAAGCCTTGCCGTCCACCACCCCCACCTTGATCGCGGGCCGGTCGCCGAACTCCTTGGCGAAGTTCGTCAGCACCTTGGCCGCGCCCACGGCGTCTTCCCGGCCGATCACCAGGCCCGTGGGCCCGCTGAAGAAGCCGGCGATGTCCGGGAGCTCCATCCCGGTCAGCGCCCGCTGGGCCAGCGTGTTCTTGACCACCACGTACTCCACCCCCTGCTTGCGCAGGCGGGAGCGGAACTCGGTGATCTGCTTCACGTTCATCCCCGTGAAGTCCGTCAGGTAGAACGCGCTCGCCCCGTCGAGCTTCTGGTTCAGCTCCTCGATGACGGCACTCTTGAGTTCCTTCTTCATGGTCAGCCCCGCCGGTAGAGGTTGGAATCGACCGGCACCCCGGGTCCCATGGTGCTGGAGACCGTCACGCTCCGGACGTACTGACCCTTCGCGGCGCTCGGCTTCGCGCGGATCACGGTGTCCATGAACGCCGCCAGGTTCTCCTCCAGCTGGTCCGGCTGGAAGGACACCCGGCCGATGGGCGCATGGACGTTCCCCGTGCGGTCCACGCGGAACTCGATCTTACCCGCCTTGATCTCCCGGACGGCGCGGGCGACGTCGAAGGTCACGGTGCCGGCCTTGGGCGTCGGCATCAGGCCGCGCGGACCCAGGATGCGGCCGAGCTGGCCCACCTGGCCCATCACGTCCGGGGTGGCGACCACGACGTCGAAGTCGAGCCACCCGTCCTTGATCTTCTGCACGTGCTCCGTGCCGACGAAGTCGGCGCCCGCCTCCTCCGCCTCGCGCGCCTTGTCGCCCTGGGCGATCACCAGCACGCGAGCGGTCTTCCCCGTGCCGTGGGGAAGGACGACGGCCCCGCGGACGATCTGGTCCGCGTGACGCGGATCGACGCCCAGCCGGACGGAAACCTCGACGGTCTCGTCGAACTTGGCGAAGGACAGGTCCTTCACCATGCCGACGGCCGCGCCGGGCTCCAGCGCCGACCCATCGGGAACGCGGGACTGTGCCTCGCGGAACTTCTTTCCGTGCTTAGGCATGTACCCCCTCAGGCGATTCCAGGAACCGGTCCTCCCACCGTGCGTCGCCCATCGCAGGCGGTGGTACGTGGACCCGGACGCGGCGTCCCGCTCGGCCGTGGCCTCGCGCGGGAGGCGGGAGCGCTCCCCCGCCGCGTCCGCGAACTCCCGCTCAGTCCGTGATCTCGATCCCCATGGAGCGGGCGGTCCCGGCGATCTGCCGCATGGCGCCCTCGACGTCGACCGCGTTCAGGTCGGGCATCTTGGTCTCGGCGATCTGGCGGACCTGGTCGCGCGTCACCGTCCCCACCTTGGTGCGGTTGGACGTCGCGGACCCGCTCTGGAGCCCCGCGGCCTTCTTCAGCAGGACCGCCGCGGGCGGGGTCTTGGTGATGAAGGTGAAGGAGCGGTCGGCGTACACCGTGATCTCCACCGGGATGATCATCCCGGGCTGACCCTGGGTGCGCGCGTTGAACTGCTTGCAGAACTCCATGATGTTCACGCCGTGCTGACCCAGCGCCGGGCCCACCGGGGGCGCGGGGTTGGCGGCTCCGGCGGGAACCTGGAGCTTGATGAAACCGGTGACTTTCTTCGCCATGGCTCGGCCTCAGTAACCCTTAAGCTGCGTGTAGTCCAGCTCGATGCTGGTGGGGCGGCCGAAGAGCGA
>DATABZ010000036.1:0-12003 GCA_036259315.1 Gemmatimonadales bacterium
GCGCGCATGCGGGACCCATCCGGATCAGCGCCATCAACAGGAGGAGGTTGGTCCACTCTCCCATCCTCTCGATCGCGTCGGCGATGTCGGGCACCGCCTCGATCGCCCGCAGCTCGCCCAGCGCCCGGATCGCCTCCCGGCGCACGCCGGGATCCCGGTCGCGGAGCAGCTCGATCAGGAGGGGGACCGCACCGATGTCACCCAGCCTGCCGGCGAACCGGCACGCCTCCATACGCCGCGCCGCGGAGCGGTGTCCCAGGCGGCGAAGCTCGCGGTGGGCGGGGAGCGAGCGGCGGAGCACGCCGCGCACCCGGTCGCCCGCGGCGGTATCGATCCCCGGAAGCGCCTCGAGGCAGGCGACGAGCGCCATACGACCGTGGGCGCGCGAGAGATCGTCGAGCCACACGGGCGCCGAGGGTCTCGGGTCGGGCTCGACGCGGCCAGCGGCGAGCATCGGCTGCACCGAGCGCCGCAGCCGCGCGCCCCGCGCATCGCGGCGCCGGTGCCACCAGTTGACGAGGAACAGCGCCGCGAGGAGCAGCCCGGCGAGCGCCAGGAGACCCAGGAGCAGGGCGACCTCCAGGCGGGTCACCACCGGCGCACCACTCGCAGGCTCCAGGCGTCGCCTTCGGCGCCGGCCGAACGGTCCTGGTGGGCGTAGAGCGCCTCGAGGCCGAGCCCCGGCGTGAGGAAGTGGCGCCAGGAGAGCCCGATCGTGCGCGCGTCGAAGCGTCCGATCCGCTCGCGCGAGGGCTGCGTGAACGACTCGCTCCCCGTGCCCGCGAAGACACGGACCAGATTGCTCGGCCCATACCCGTAGCCGACCGAGAGCGAGCCCGCGGCGTCGTCCACCGCCGCGGCCGACCCGGCGAAGCGGGTCGCGGCCCAGCGGACGCGCCCGGCGACGAGCCAGCGTCCCGCATAGAGCTCGACCGCAGGTCCGACCTGATGCACGTCGGCGTCGTGGTAGTCGAGCAACGTGTAGCCGGCGTAGAGCACGACGCCACGGGCGACGAGATAGCTCGCCCCCAGTCCGTAGCCGCCCCGCGGCAGCACCTCGGCACCGGGCGCGAAGGTGGACGAGCCCACCAGCTCGACTCTGGGGGAGAGCCGGACGCCGACCTCTCCGCCCGCGCGAGACTCGGTGCGCTCGAATTTCTCCTGGACCGCTGCGACGGCCCGCCAGCGGAGGCGATCGCCGGGGGGAGCCGCGAGTGACAGGGCGGCGCCGTTCGCGCCGCCGCCGGGGAGACGCTCGCCGAAGTACTCGAGATCGGCCTCCCAGCGGGCCGAGTCATCCCGGCGCTCGAGTGCGGCGACGCGTCGCCGCACTTCCGGGTCGGCCGGGTAGTCGAGCCGAAGGCGGCCCAGCAGCTCGCGAGTCGCCGCGGTGTCGCCCTGCCAGAGGCGCACGTCGGCGAGGGCGATCCGGCTGTCGTAGTCGTCGGGTCGCTCCTCGAGCAGCCGGACGAAGCCGCTGTCCGCGGCGAGGAGGCGACCGGTCCAGCCCTCCAGCTTGGCGACCCAGAACCGGTCCTCGAAGCTGCCAGGGTCCTCGTCGACCACCGCGCGGTAGGCGGCGAGCGCTTCGGGCAGCCGCTCTTCCCGGCGGAGCTGCTCCGCCTGCCGCCGGAGGTTGGCGAGGTTGGACGCCGGGTTCTGGGCAGCGGCCTCCGGCTGCGCTCCCGCCGTGACGAGCAGGAGCGCAACGACCGTGAGGGCGGCCCGGGAGGGCCATCGGCGGGCTTCGAACGTGGGCGTAGATGCTCCTGCTCGGAGGACAGTGGAGAAACCGTCGCGACAGGAGCAAGGCCGGTGCCCGGCGGCCCGGCATGGAACCTGAGGTACAGCAAGTAGTTGGAAAGGTGCCCCGGGGCACGCACCGAGGGCGACGGGTGATCCGCAGCCGTACAATGCGATTTGCGCCGCAGCAGCGCTGGCCGGGCCGGCTACTCCACCGCGGTGACGGAGATCCGCGCCGACCCTTTCTCCCCTTCCGTCATGGCCGTGATCCTCGCCGCTCCGGCGGCGATGCCGGCCACGACGCCGGCCTGCGAGACGGTCGCGACCCGATCATCGCTGGAGGACCACGCGATCCGGCGCCCGGTGAGCACGTTACCGTCCTTGTCCCGGGTGATCGCCACCAGCTCCAGAGACTCCGACACTTCGATCTCGGCAGTCGCCGGCGCCAGCTCGATGCTCTCCACCGTCGTCCGAACCGTGACCGTCGCGCTCCCGCTCTTCCCGTCCGCGCTTGCGGTGACGATAGTCTCGCCGTCCGAGAGGCCGCTCACGAGCCCGCTCTCCGACACCGACGCCACATTCGCGTCGCGCGAGAGCCAGGCCACGTCCTCCCTCGTGAGACCGGTCCCCGCCCCGTCCTCGATGGAGGCGCGGAGCTGCACACTTCCACCCGGCGCGATCCTCGCGACAGGTGGGGTCACGGAGATGGTGGCGACCGACTCCGAATCTGGGTCGGTCGGATCGTCTCCACCGCACGCGACCGCGGCAAAGCCGACCATCGCAGTGGTGCAACCGAGAAGCGCTGGAAGAACGCGTGCGCCGAACATGGCGAGCCTCACTGGAGCAGTACTCTAAGGATACTGCTCCCGCCAGCCGGGAGGTCCCAGGCTGCCGGCCGCCTCTCAGTCACTCTCGGACAAGCGCCCGGTCAGCGCAGGTCCAGCTCCCCCGTGTCGATGCGGTAGAAGTCGCCGGGCACGAACAGGAAGGGATCCGGCCGGAAGATGCGGCGCACGAAGAACAGCTCGCGCCGATCGCGTGAGAGGGTCGGATGGTACTCGTCGTACTCGCTGTTCACCGCGGGCCCGAGGTTGCGGGCCGGCGTCCACTCGCCGCCGCGCAGCCGGCTGACGTAGAGATCACCCAGACCGAACCCGCCCGGCCGGAGCGAGGTGAAGACGAGGGTGTGCCCGTCGACCGAGATCTCCGGGTTGAACTCCCAGGCGTCCTGCAGGCCTTCGCCTGGCGCACCGGTCGGCTCGGTGTTGATCGCGAGGCCGAGCCGCTCGCGCGGCGCGAAGCCGTCACCGTCACGCGCCGCACTGTAGATGTCGAAGTGCTTGCCCGGCTGGGGAAACGGCGGCCCACTGGCGAAGTAGAGCGTCCCCCGGGCGCTGGCCGAGGCATAGAGCTCGTCCTCGGGACTGTTGACCTCCGGTCCCAGGCGTATCGGGTCCCCCCAGCCCTTCGCGGTCCGCTCCACCATCCAGATATCCAGGTCGCCCCGGGTCACGCCGTCGACCGGCCTGATCGAGGAGAAGTACAGTCGCCGGCCGTCGGGCGAGAGAAACGGGTCGATGTCACTGTACTGGCCGGAGAACGGCGCGACCTCGGGCTCCGTCCAAGAGTCGCCGGTCAGGTGGGAGACGTAGATCGTGGCCCGGCGCGAGAACGGAAAGAACTCGTCGCTGCTCGCGAAGTACGCCGTCTTGCCGTTCGGAGTGAAGGTGATGCGCCACTGCTCCCGCGCGTCCGAGATCACGCCTCGAGCAAAGATCTCGGCGCCCTCGGCTGACCGGACGTCCATCGCAGGTCCGGCGGGGCCTGCCTCCGTGTCCGAGGGGCCGCACGCAGCGGCGGTTCCGAGTACCAGGACGCAGGCGAGAGGCAGGAGGCGAAGTGGTCGGGTGTGATATGCGAGCAAGCGCACGATGATCTCCGCACGAGGGATGGCGTTCGTGGTGAACGATCCAGCCTACGTGCGGCATCGTGCCGGCCGCGAGCGGATTGGGACGAACGGTCGGTTCCCAGGGCTCAACGGTGGACCGGCGGCGGCGACCCTGGTGTCAGGCCCGCAACCCGAAGGCGGTCTCCAGCGCGCGACGGTAAGTCCGTCCGGAGGTGATCCGGACGCCTCCGCGAAGGTGGAGCACGTACTCGCCGGCGAACAGTGACTCCACCTCCTGCACCCGCACCATATTCACGACCAGCGAGCGATGGATCCGCAGAAAGCGTCCCCGGTCGAGCCGGGCCTCCAGCCCGCTCAGGGTATCGCGGACCAGGTAGGAGCGCTCGCCCACGTGCAGGCGCACGTAGTTCGACCTGGCCTCCAGGTAGTCCACATCATCCAGCGCGATGAGTCGGGTCCGCGGGCCGACGCGAACCGGCAGCCGCTCGAGCCGAGTGGCCTCACCCCGCAGCGCGCGCACCAGGGCACGCAGCCGCTCGTCCTCGCCCTCGTCGCGGACCCGGCGCAGCTGGTGCCGGACGCGCTCCAGCGCCCGCTCGAACCGCTCCTGCTCGAAGGGCTTCAGGAGATAGTCGAGCGCATGCGCATCGAAGGCCCTGAGCGCGAACTCGTCGTACGCGGTGGCGAAGACCACGACCGGCATCGCGGCGGGGCCGATGGCCTCGATCACGTCGAAGCCGCTCACCTCGGGCATCTGCACATCCAGAAAGACGAGATCGGGATGAAGCTCGCGAATCGCGGTGATCGCTTCCCTCCCGTTGCCGCACTCGCCGACCACCTCCAGGTCCGCCTGGTCCGCCAGGAGCGAGCGGATGCGCCGCCGCGCCGGCGGCTCGTCGTCCACCACGAGCACCGAGATCACTCGAGCACACCCGCCGGCTCGGAGCGCGTCGCGACCGGTCGATCGGTGCGGAACGGGAAGCTCACGGCAACCTGCACCCCGCCACCGGGCGGGCTGCCGACCTCCAGCCGATGGCGCGATCCGTAGAGCTGGTCGAGTCGGGCGCGGGTGTTCGACAGGCCTACGCCGCTACCGCGGTCCGACGCGGCCATGCCCACGCCGTCGTCCCGCACCAGCAGCTCCAGGTCGCCATTGCGGCGCCGTGCTTCGATCTCTACCAGCCCGCCCCTCGCGCGGGGAGCGATCCCGTGCTTCACGGCGTTCTCCACCAGGGGCTGGAGAATGAGGTGGGGGACGCGGGCGGACTCCACGCCCGGCTCGATCGTCCAGGACACCCCGAGCCGATCCTCGAAGCGTGCCTGCTCGATCTCCAGGTAGCTGCGGACGAACCGGACCTCGTCCGCGAGCGTCACCTCGTGCGCGCCCGCATGCTGGAGCGCATGGCGGAGCATCTCGCTGAGTCGCGCGATCATCCGCTCCGCCATCAGCGGCTCGCTCCGCACGAACGAGCTGATGGTGTTCAGGGTATTGAACAGGAAGTGCGGGTGGAGCTGCATCTTGAGGGCGTGCAGCTCGGCATACGCGAGCTGCTCCTCGCGCTGGCGGGCGCGCCGGGCATAGAGCACCGCGTGACCGAAGCCGACCAGGAACCCGAAGAGGAACAGGTTGTTGGTGACGCTGGTGAACAGCACCTCCTGGAATGGCGGCAGCTCCCGATACCAGCCGACCCAGGGGTTCAGCGCCACGACCACACCGGCCCTCGCGACGCAGACCGCAAGCGCCAGCGCGAGGTGCACCCACACATGACGCCGCCAGACCCCGCGCTCCAGAGGAAAGCGCTCGGCCGCCCACACGGCCAGCACGGTGGCCGGCACCCAGAGCCATGCGCTGAGGAGCCCGGTGCGCAGGGCATGCTCCAGCGGGATCGGGTTGTCGGCCAGCGCCCCCATGCGGCGGTAGCTGACGGCGCTGGTGAAGCCCTCGAGCGTCCACCAGAGTGCGGCAACGAGCCACCAGATGGTCCAGCGGCTGAAGGTCATGCGGTTCTCGGACTCCTCGCGCGAAGCATGGCGCCGAACGAATGTACAAGGTACGACCGGTGGCCAATGCGTGCTCGCTCGTTCCAGAGGCCGCCACACGTAGCTAGATTGGCGACGTCCCGCTGCCGCCGAAGGTCATCGAGCTGACTGCCTTCCTACGCCGTTCGAGCCACACGACCCGGGGTTTCAGCCTCCTCGAGCTGATCGTCGTAATGGTCGTGCTCTCGCTGGTTGCCGCGCTCGCCCTACCTGCCCTGAGCCGAAACAGCGAGCGTCGCCGGAGTGAGCTGGCCTCCCTCCTCCTGCTCTCACGGGAAGCGGCAGCAAGGCGTGGGGAATCGATTCATCTCGAGATCGCAGCCTCGGGTGCCTGGACCATCGAGGGCTCGGCGTCCCGCGCCGATGGCCCTATCCAGGCCGGCCAGGTGAACAGCTTCGCCGGCCTGCCGCTGACGCTGATTGTCTCTCCCATGGGGAGCTGCGGATTCGATGCGCGGACCGCGAGGACGGCCTCCAAGGTCCGGCTGGACCCCCTCACCTGTACCGTGCTCGAGTGACCCTCACCTCCAGCTCAGCACGTCCTCGTCATCCCCTTCCCCACCGCTCTCGCCGTCCCGCCCAAACGTCCATAGGTCGTAGGCGGACGGGTCGTGCTGACCAGGGCTGGCATATTGGTAGGGCCGGCCCCATGGATCCGCGGGGATCGCCTTCCTGAGGTAGGGCCCGCGCCAGTTCGTGGCCGCGGGCTCCCGGGTCGGCTTCTCCTGGAGCGCGGCCAGCCCCTGCTCCGTAGTCGGATAGGAGCCGTTGTCGAGCCGATAGTTGTCGAGCGCCAGGCCGATCAGCTCGATCTGGGTCCGGGCCGTGGCCGTCTTCGCCTCCGAAACCCGGCCGAGGATTCGCGGCCCCACCAGACCGGCGAGCAGCCCGATGACGATGATGACCACCAGAATCTCGATCAGCGTGAAGCCCGCCCGTGTGGGCGCCGTGGCATGAGGCATGGGCCGCTCAGAACGCGTTGAAGTTGATTCCATAGATCGCCTGGAGCATGGCCAGGGCGACGAAGCCGACCAAGGTGCCAAATACCAGGATCATCGCCGGCTCCACCAGCGCCACCAGCGTCCGCAGCGTACGGCGGACGTCCGCGTCATACGCGTCCGCTACCCGGAGGCACAGGGCGTCCAGCTGGCCGCTCTCCTCACCCACTGCGAGCATCTGTGAGGCCAGCGGCGGCAGGGTACCCGCCAGCGAGGCCGCGACGCTGCCGCCCTCGGTCACCGCCGCGGTGGCCCGATCCACCCCGTCCCGAAACGCCAGATTGGAGGCCGAGGCCCGCGCGATCCGGAGCGCCTGGAGCATCGGCAGTCCGCTCCGGAGCAGCAGGCCCAGCGTCCGAGCAAAGCGCGCCGTCAGGTACTTGCGCTCGAGCTCTCCGATCCAGGGAAGCTCCAGCCGTCGCCGGTGCCAAGGCCGCAGAATCTCCTGGCGCGCGAGCGCACGCCGGAGCGCCAGCACCGTGAAGGCGGTGAGCGCGAGCCACGCCCACCAGCCTTTGGTGACGACGGCGCTCGCGCCCATCAGCAGCCGGACGGTGAACGGCAGCTCGCCCCCCACGTCGGCCATGATGTCGGCGAAGCGCGGCACGACGAAGCCGAGCAGGACGGCAGTGCCGAGGACGGTGACGCACGCCATCAGCACTGGATAGATCAGGGCGGATCGGACCTGGGAGCGCAGCTCACCGGTCTCCTCCAGGTGATCGGCGAGGCGCTCGAAGACGGCGTCGAGGGCACCCGTGGACTCCCCAGCCGAAACGGTGGCGACGTAGAGGGGCTCGAAGTACTGCCGGTGCCGGCCGAGCGCCTCGGCGAGCGCGCGCCCGTTCCGCACGTCCCGCCGCACCTCGCGCAGCACCGCCTCCAGGCCGCCATGCCCCAGATGGGCGCCGCCGAAGCCCAGCGCGCGGTCGAGCGGCACGCCGGCGCCGAGCAGGGTGGCGGTGCTCCTGGTCCAGAGTGCCACCGCCGCGCGGCGGCCGAGGCGGCGGCTCCGCCGTTCCGGCGCCGCGCCTGGCATTTCGTCCACCGCGACCGGATACAGGTGCTGCCGCTGCAGCTCCGCCAGCACGAGCTGGCGCGACGGTGCCTGGAGAACACCCTCCACGATCTGGCCCGACGCCGCAGCGGCGCGGTACCGGAAGCTCCCCGTCACAGCAGCTCGTCCCGGGTCACCCGCAGGACCTCGTCGATGGTCGTGACGCCGGCGCAGGCCTTGGCCCAGCCCGCGGAGCGGAGGGAGACCAGTCCGTGCCGCTCGGCGAGCGCGCGGAGCTCCGCCACCGGCGCGCCGGCCAGCACGCGGGCGCGGAGCTCGTCGTTCAGGTGCATCAGCTCGTAGATGCCGGTCCGGCCCCGGTAGCCGGACCCGCCGCAGGCGGCGCAGCCGGCGCCCCGGCGGAACCGCGGGCGCGGCACGTCGGTCGGCGGACGCCCGAACTCCGCCACGGCCTCTGGCTCCGGGGGCGCTTCCACCGCGCACCCTTCGCACACTACCCGAACCAGCCGCTGCGCGAGGATGCCGAGCACTGTCGCCGAGACCAGGTAGGGCTCCACGCCCATGTCCACCATGCGGGCGACGCCGCTCGCCGCGTCGTTGGTGTGCAAGGTCGAGAACACCACATGGCCGGTGAGCGCCGCCTGGATCGCGATCTCTGCCGTCTCCCGGTCCCGCATCTCGCCGACCATGATGATGTCAGGGTCGTGGCGGAGGATGGAACGGAGGGCGCTGGCGAAGGTGAGCCCGACCTTGGGGTTCACCGGGATCTGGGTGACGCCGTCGATCTGGTACTCGATCGGGTCTTCCACGGTCACGATCTTTACGCCGGGCCGGTTGAGTCGACCGAGCGCGCCGTACAGGGTGGTGGTCTTCCCGCTCCCGGTGGGGCCCGTGACGAGAATCATGCCGTGGGGCTGCCGGACCAGGTGCTCGAAGCCCTCGAGCACGCCGGGCGACAACCCCAGCTCGCCGAGGTCGCGCACGCCCGTGCCGCGGTCCAGGATCCGCAGTACGACGCCTTCGCCGTGGAGGGCGGGCGTAATGGACACCCTGAGATCGAGCTCGCGATCCGAGAGTCGCAGGCGGATCCGGCCGTCCTGCGCCAGTCGGCGCTCCGCGATGTTGAGCCCGGCCATGATCTTGATCCGGCTCACGACCGCCGCCTGGTACTGCCGCGGGGGATGGGAGATGTCCTGGAGCACGCCGTCCACCCGGTAGCGGACCCGGAGCCCGTCGGAAACGGTCTCCAGGTGGATGTCGCTGGCCCGCGCGCGGAGCGCCTCCAGGATCATGAGGTTCACCAGCTTGATGACCGGCGCCTGGTTGGCGAGCGCGCGGAGGTCGTCGAGCGCCTCGTCTTCCGGCGCCAGCAGCACCAGGTCGGCGCCGCGGGCATCGGCCACATCGGTCTCCGCGCTCCCCGCGCTCTGGGCCGAGAGGATGGCCGCGTGGATCTCCGCCGCTTCGGCGGGGACCAGGCGCACCCGCCGGTCGTACGCCCAGCAGAGCTCGTCCACCACGGTGGGATCCACCTCGCCGCCGGCCGCGACGATCAGCTCGGCATCGGTCTGCTCGAGCGGGAGCAGGCCGTGCTCTTCCCAGTACCGAAGCGAGAGACGCTGCGCGAGCGGCCCGGCCGCCGCGGCCCGGAGGTCGGCCGACGTGCGGACCGGCTCTGCCTGACCGCGGGTCTCGGGCAGCTCCCGCTGCGCCGGCGAGGTCGGCGTCATGGGTTGGTCAGCGCCTCCTCTCCGTCCGCCTCACGGAGCCCGGGCCGATCCCCGGTCGGCGCGAGCAGGCTGTCCAGCGTGGGCCGGGAGTTGCGGAACTTGGCGCGCTGGTTCCGGACCAGGGAGTCCGCCGCCTCGTCGTCGAACACGACGCGCGGCGTCACGAAGATGGCGAGCTCGGTGCGGGACCGGCCGCGGCTCTCACTGCGGAAGATGCCGCCGATGATCGGCAGGTCCTGCAGGACCGGAACGCCGCTCCGGATCCGCTGCTCGGTTTCGTCGATTAATCCGCCGATGATGATCGTCCGTCCGCTCCGCACCAGCGCGCTGGTCTCGGCCTCCCGGGTCGTGATCACCGGCGCATTGAGCGCCGCCTCGATGGTCTGGGCGCTCAGCGCGCTCACCTCCTGGAGAATCCGGAAGGTGACGTAGCCGTCCGTGTTGACGGTCGGAACCACCGTGAGCTGTGTTCCCACGTTCCGGTACTGGACCGTCTCGTCCACCACGACGTCCAGCCCGGTGCGCGTGCTCTGGGTGAACGGCACCTGGCTCCCGACCAGGATTCGCGCCTCCTCGTTGTTCAGCGCAAGCACTCGGGGGGTCGACAGGATCCGCACGTTCGTCCGGCTCGCCAGGGCCCGGAGCACCGCCCTCACGTCCACCGACCCGAGGCTCACCACGCTGAGGCCCAGCCCGCCGTCGGCGCCGAGCGCGGTATCCGGAACGGCCGGACCCAGCGCGCCGGTGATGCCGCCGTCGCTCACCAGCTCGCGGGTGAACAGGCGCCAGTTGACCCCGTACTGCGTCGCCCGGGTGAGGGAGATCTCCGCGATCAGCACCTCCAGGAGCACCTGCGCCGGCCGGACGTCCAGCCGGTCGATGGTCTCCTGGAGCACCGGGAAATTCGGCGGCGCCGTCCTGATCACGAGGGAGTTGGTGGCGAGATCGGGGACGATCGTGGTCTGCCCCACGAGCCCACCCCCGGTGCCCTGCCGGTCCGCCGTGTCGCGGCGCTCCGTGGGAGCCGTCTCGGGAGCGGGAATTACCGGAATCGGCGTGGTCCGGCGCTCCTCCAACGCCTCCTGCTCGCGTCGCCGGAACGTCTCCAGCTCCGAGGAGAGGCTCCGGTCCTCCAGCGCCTTCACCCGGGTGCGCTCCGGCGTGCTCGGCACCGTGACGCCGAACAGCTCGCTGAGGGTCGCCGCCAGCTCGCTCGCGCTCGCGTGCCTGAGCGGGTACACGTAGGTGCGCAGGCCCGACTCGCCGCCGGTCCGCACGTCGAGCTGTCTGAGCAGCTCGAGGTAGCGCTCGATCTTCACCCCGCGATCGGTGATGAGGACCGCGTTCGATCGGGGCACCACCTCGATCCGGGCCGTCCGCGTGGCGATCTGCTGGAGCAGCGTCACCGCCTCGTCGGCCCGGATGAAGTCGAGTGGCACGATCTGGGTGATCAGGCCGAGGGGCGGCGGACTGGAGATCTCCTTCCCTACCTGCACCGGACCGGTCGCCGGGCGCTTGGCTTCGGGCATGACCTGCGCGACGGGGCCGGCCCGCACCAGCACCAGCTCCTCGCTCTCCAGGATCGCCTCCAGCACGGCGCCGACCTCCGACAGGCGGACGGGCTGGGGAGTCTGGAAGGTGATGCGCCTCGCCGGGACGTCGGTGAGGACCACGTTCACGTCGAGGGAGGCCGCGAGGGACCGGATGACGTCCGCCAGATTCGCGTTGACGTAGTTGATCCGCACCGTCGCGGGCTGCTCCTGGGCCCCGAGACGAGGCGCGGTGGCGGAGGCGAGAAGCATCAGTGCCATGAGAGTCCGCCTCACCGCCGCTCCCCGGCGTCGGGCAGGCGAAGCACGACCCGGCCCGACGGCAGGCTCAACGTGACGGTCGAGTCCCCGATCGCGGCCACCTTGCCGTCCCGCACCGGGTCACCGATCTCGTAGACCTCCGCGCCGGGCACCGCGGGATCGGCATCGATCAGGGCGACGGCTCCCCCGGGACCTCGCGTGATGCCGAAGAGCCGCGGGGCGACCTCCCGCGGCTTCCGTGGCGCGCGAGCGACGGGCACGGTGTCCCGGCGCAATCCCTCGGGAACGAAGCGAGCCCGGGGCGCGACCCGGTCTGCCGAGAATGGGTTCGAGGCGACGATGTCGGCGTATCGCTTTGTGTCGGCCCTCGCCGGCTGAAGCGGCGGAGTTGCCGCCGAGGTGGCAACCACCGCACGCGCCGGCGTGGTCGGAACGCGCACCGGCGCGAGTCGCAGTGCCGCGCCGGCAACGATGAACAGCCCGGAGGCGACATAGAACGTTCGGGGCCCGATCACGGCGAGGTCTTCGCAGGGTAAAGCCCGTGTGCGCGGAGCGACCAGGTCAGCAGCCGATCCTCATCCAGGTACGACGACCGGGTGTTCACCGAGATCTCGTCGATCGCGAGGAGCCGCGGGCCCTGCTGGATGTGGCGCAGGAAGTCCACGACGCCGTAGATGTCTCCCCGCCCTTGGAGCACCACGGGTACGGACACGAGACCCGGTCCAACGGCCCTGGTCGCGCCGGCCACGTCCACGCG
>DATABZ010000037.1:0-17582 GCA_036259315.1 Gemmatimonadales bacterium
GCGGCGGCGGCAACAATGCAGCGCGATGAGGCAGCGGGCGCGGCGGGGAGGGGCCGCGACCCATGAGGAGCTACGCGCTTCGCCAGGAGAAGGGAGCGTACTGGCCGTGATTCTTTCCGCTTGTGTCACTCCAATTCAATCCCAGGGCGTCAACGTGGCTCTTCACGGCGCGGGCGAGCCCGAAGCGGCTCGCAGCAGGATGGCCTGTATTGTCCAGGTAGATCGGCTCGGTGACGCTGGGGTCGATCCCCATGGCACCTTCGGCGGCCATGTCGACGAACTTCCCTGCCGTCACCGACCATTTGGCGCCGGTGCGATCGAACTGGATCGGCGCCGATTCCACGCCCAGGAACGTTTCGACCAGGGCCGATAGGGCGGCCATGGGGCCGCCTGCGGACCCGCTCGCGATCGATGCGATCGCGTCGCGCTGCTCGGCGTTCGCGCGCGCGTCGGCGATGACACCGACCGACAAGTTCCCCTTACCCATTTCCTCCGGCGTCCATAAGAGAACGATGAAGCCGAGTCCGTCGAGGGGAACCGTGCCGTAGTTCCCATGCTCGATCTGAAACGCCATGGCAACCGTACAGAACCCTTTGGTCGGCATGACTGCCAGCTGCCCCGGAACGCATGGACAGACGAAATCGCAACTGCAGGTCTCGTAGTATTGACCGGTGACCTGCCATGCCGGTGTAGCCATGCTCCCACCTCTGTTGGTGCCGAGTCCGACAGCGTTCGATAAGATGCAGTAGCCGTGTCGGGAATGCCAGCAGGGGGCCCTCATGCCTCCCCAGACGGTGCGGCCAGGGCGACCGCAGCTGCAGACAGATCAAGCTCAGGGGTAGCGACGGGACCATCTGGGGAAGCGCGACCCGACGAGAGCACCAAGGATCCCGCCTCCCAGGAGCCCCCCTCCACCGAGCACGAGCGCCTGAAAACCGGGGTTATAATCATCGCCACTCGGCTCACCGATACTTGCGCCCACCACTGCTCCGAGCGCTCCCAGAAGGAGACCTCCGACGATCCCGCCTTGGAGGGCGGAATTTCCACGGGTCCACACCGTGTCGATGCTTGTCGCGGAGACTCGGATGGGCTGCGGCCCAGGAGAGAAAACGATCTCGTTCGCGGTGATCTCGAGCACTCTGCCCACCGGGCGGTCGAGGCCGGCCCCGGCAAGACGTACCCATTGGTTGTCCTTCAGCGACTGGAACATCTCCTGGCGGTCGCTGTCCAGGCGGGGACCACCGGGAGCTTGCGCGCTGCCCAAGGTGGGCAGGATCAGGAATAGGCAGAGCGTAGTTAGGGCGGAGCGCGGTTGCATGACGGCTCTCCAAGAGGAGTGAGACGCCATGCTATCGAGCGAGCGTTACTCCCGCGTGATCTAGGGCTCGCCGGAGAGCGCGAGCGCTGCGAACCTGCCCCCACGAAGAACCGGGAAAGCGCCCTCCTAGGTTCACGCGCAATACCTCCGCGCGCATGAGGCCTCGGCCGAGCCTCGCGGTCTGGAGGAACTACCTGGAACTCATTCGAACGCCTGCCAGCGCGTGTAGAGGAACTGCTGGGCCGCGCCCTCGGGTGTGTGATGATCCTCAACCATGGCGTCTACCAACTCGAATCCCTCGCCGATCACGGTGGCGACCTCTTCTGCCGAGTAGCGTCGCACCGGAAGCCCGCTGCATCGTGTCGGCCCTTCGGGGCCGAAGGTCGCCACCACTACATGCCCCCGTGGAAGGAGAGCGGTGCGCAGCACCCCGGCATACCGTTCCCGATCTCGACGGTTCACGAGGAAATGGAGGACCGCACGATCGTGCCAGAGGGCGTAGCGGCGGGGTGGAACGAAGCTCCTGACATCGGCTGCAATCCACCGGACCCGGTCGGCCGCGCTGCCGAGGCGCTCTCGGGAACGGGCAAGCGCCTCGGGCGCGAGGTCGAGCACCGTCACGTCCGTGTAGCCCAGCCGCAGCAGGTCGTCCACCAGCACGGAAGCTCCGCCGCCGACATCCAGGATCGGAGCATCGGAGGGAAGGCAGGTTTCCTGGATCAGCTGAAGGGAGCGTCGCGCCCGGGGCTCATACCACGAGAGCCGGGCTGTGCTCCCGGTCCGGTACAATCGATTCCAATGCTCCAGAAGGTCTCTTGAACCGCTGTCATGGCTTTCGGGCACGGATCACCACGCTGTGCGCGCCGAACGAGCCGGCAACCTTTTGGGTCTCCGCGCTGCCGCTGCCGCTGAAGTAGTCCCTCCGGTCCAGCACCTCCACCTCGCACAGGCCCGCGCCTCCGAACTCCGCGATGTACCGCTCCGCGGTCGTCGCGCCCACGATGCACTCCGCCCACAGCTCGGGGTGCGCTCGGCAGGCCTCGGAGGGGAGCGTCTCCACCACGATATCGGCCAGCTGCAGCCGCCCGCCGGGTTTCAGCACCCGGGCGATTTCCCGGATGGCCCGCGGCTTGTCCGGAACCAGGTTCAGGACCCCGTTGCTCGTGACGACGTCCACCGACGCGTCAGGGAGCGGGATGGCTTCCGCGTTCCCTTCGAGCACATCCAGGTTCCCGGCGCCGATGGCCGTGGCGTTCGCCCGGAGCTTCTCCCGCATGGCCGCGGTCATGTCCAGTCCGATCACCCGGCCGGCTGGTCCGACGAGGTCCGCGGCGATGAGCGCGTCGGTTCCGGAGCCGGAGCCGATGTCCAGCACGGTGTCTTCGGCTCGAATCACGCCGGCGGCGAACGGGTAGCCCACCCCGGCGAACGATTCCACCGCACTCGCGGGGAGGCGGTCGAGTTGCTCGGCCGGATAGCCGACGAACGAGCACGCCCGTCGGCCGGTCGGAAAGTGGAACTCCCGCTCGGGCATGGTTGCGACGTCGGTGTACATCCGACGCACGGCGTCGAAGATGACTTCTCGCTGGTTCGACAGAATGGCGACCATCGGTCCTCCCCTATGCTGGGGCGGCCGTTGCGGAACGGCGGCCGATCAGGTGGCGAAGGATTCGAGCAGACGGCGGACGCGCGCCTCGAAGTCGGGCGTGACCTCCTCGCGGCGCAGGTCGCCGATCTCGGTCTTGAGTCTCCGCTCGAATTCCGCGCGGGAAAAGCAGCTCCTGCACGCCTTCAGGTGACGCTCCACGCTCTCGCGCCCGCCGGAGTGGAGCTCGTCGTCGAGGAAGGCGGCCAGCTGTCGCAGCGCCTCCTCGCAGGTGATGGGGGTCGGCTCGGTCATGCGTGCTCCGGGTTCTGCTTGAGTGCTCCGGATGGCTGGACGGCTCCGGATCGAAGGCCTGCATCGCAGGCGTGGTCCCACAGCGCCTTCTGCAGCAGCGCGCGCCCCCGCGCCAGCCGGGAGCGGACGGTGCCTACCGGGATCCCGAGCGTGCCGGCGATCTCGCCGTAGGAGTACCCGCGCACATCCGCCAGGACGACGGCAACGCGGTATGCCTCGGGCAGGGCCTCGATCGCGCGGCTGAGGTCCTCCCGCAGCAGACGGTCGAGGAACTCCTGTTCCGGCGTACCCCACCACAGCAGGAAAGGCTGGTGCAGACGCTCGAACAGGGAGAACTCCCCTCCCTCGTCGAGGCTGGTCTCGTCCGGCCGGGTCGCCTCGCTCCGCCTCCGGCTGAGGTAAAGATTGGTGAGGATCCTGAGCACCCAGCCCGCGAACCGATCGCGCTCCCTCAGCGACGCGCGGTGGAGCCAGGCCCGGGTGATCGCCTCCGCCGCGAGATCCTCGGCATCCTCCCGGTTCCGCGCGAGCCGGCGCGCGGTCCCGAGCAGCTCCGGAAGCACGCGGAGCACAGCCTGCTCGAACCAGGCGCGATCCATCGCCGGCTCGTGCGCGTGGACGGCGTCCGACTCGCTCATGCCTGGGGCGTCCCCTCGCCCATGTCTACGGCGTCCCCCGCCGTGGATCGTCCGCGGGGCTGACGTAGGTCAGTCCCCAGGGCCCCACGCCATGGAGCTGCAGAATGGTCTCGCCCTCCGCTTCGACGAAGTGCCGGGTGCCGGGCTCGAGCGCCGCGAAGGTCCCGGTCGGGAGTGGCGACAATTTCGACGCATCGAACTTCTCTCCCATGCCCACCCGGAGCGTGCCCTTCACGACGGTGACGTGCTCGACGATGGGGTGATAGTGCGGCGGGATCCGGTAGCGGTCGGGCATGAGGAGGCGCATCGTGAACGGGCCGGTCCGGCTCGGATCCCCTTCCAGAACCGCGAGCTTCGCCCCTTCCGGGAGCATGGATGGCGCAGGCGCCCAGGTGATCTGGTCGGGCGGCGCGATGATGGCGTGGGAGACGTCGGTGTGTGGGGTGTCCTGGGCAGCGGCGGTGCCGGTACCCAGGGTGAACGCGGCAATGAGCAGGTAGCGCATGGATGCCTCCGGGCGGCTGAGTATGGAGCCGAGGAACCTGCGACTCCATACTATACCGACGCCCGGCGGCGAGAATGGTTCCCGCTCAGCCCCTTCTCTTCAGCCTTCGGTCCCCTCCGTGCGACCGCTTTTGCAGCAGGCGGGTCGCGAACATGCCCGCCCCGGCGATCGCCGCGGTTCGCAGGAAGGGATTCGGTATGGCCCTGCTGAGGGGTCGGGCAAGGCGGCCGGTGAGCCAACTGGCAGCAAGCATACGGAGCATGGGATCGTCCTGGTTGAGGTCTGGTTATGGTCTCGGGCGGAGACTACGCCTCCCCTGGACCCACCGCGATGATCCCCGTCACCAGAGCCGCCAGTGAGATCGGCCCTCGAACCCCGCTCAGCGGAGCCTAGCCCCCGCTTGGCGGGTTCGATCTCCCCGAAATCTGGGTGGCACGTGGCAGCGGGGTGGGGATCGGCACGGGCACGGCATCGACGGCCACCGCCGCCGGAGCCGAGGCCCCCCTTCGATCCACCACCCGCAGTCGTGTACGCAGGAAGTCGAACAGCACCCGGACGGCTGCGAGCGCCGGCACCGCGAACACCACGCCGAGCAACCCCGCCACCTCCCCGCCCGCGATCACGGCCAGAAAGACGAAGATCGGATGAACCCGCAGCGCGTCGCCCTGGATCTTCGGGGTCAGGATATTGCCCTCCAGCTGCTGAATCCCGAAGAAGACGAGTGCCGTGAACAGCGCGGTCCTCGGTGAGATCGTGAGCGCCAGCGCCACCGCGGGAACGGCCCCGATGATGGAGCCCAGGTATGGGATCAGGGCCGTGATCGCGACCCAGAAGCCGAGCAGGAGTGCGAATGGCACTCCCAGCAGGTAGAGGGCGAGGGCCGAGAGACCGCCCTGGATGGCGAGCGAGAGCCCGAGCCCGCTCAGGTAGCGTGAGAAGGAGTAGCCGAACGAATCCCAGAGCTCGCGCGCGTCGTGCCGATACCGCGCCGGTGCCATGCGCAGGTACGCCGCCTTGATCGTCCGCTCGTCGATCAGCAGGTACACCGCGACGAACACCATGCCGAACAGCGTGATGAAGGTGTTGAACGTCCCCGCGACGAGCTTGCCAGCCTTTCCCAACAGCCCGCCGAGTGCGCTCTGGGCCGCCGCGACGAGATCCGCTCCGAGCCGTGCCAGGAATTGCTCGGGGGTGCCGGGCAGGAAGCCGCGCCGGGTCAGCGGCTCGAGGAATCGGTGCAGCACCTGCTCTCCCCGGCGCAGGAGTTCCGGCGCGGTCTCGACCAGCGCCCCGAGCTGCTCGACCAGGATCGGCACGAGCCAGGCGATCCCCAGCCCGATGAGCCCGACCACCAGGAGGAACGACACCGCGATAGCCCATCCCCATGGCAGCCGCTGCGCCAGCAGTCGCACCGGAAACAACATGACGAGGGCGAGCGCGAGACCGCCGAGGACCACCACCAGGACGGTGGGCGCGGCCCTGAGGAGCAGCAGCAGCGCCACGACTCCGCCCAGCACGAGCAGCGTTCTGGCGCGCCGCGAGATCCAGATGGGGGTGGGCCGGCCCCGACGCACGCGGAAGCGGAACCGCCGCCTGGGCGGGGACGCGGCGACGCGCGATGGGCGGCTGGCACGCGGGGCGGCTGCTGGAATAACGGGATCGCTCAGTGGATGTCCTTGGTTGGCGCGGTCAGGCCGACTCGGAGCGAACAGGCGTGACTGCGATTCGAACCAATCTCGGGGAGCGCCGGTTCAACTCAGTGACTCCGCTCACCAGGGCTGTCCCGGGTGGTTACGCACGCTTCGGAGCGGATCGCCAGGGAGAGGGTTCCGAGGGGAGCGAGCCGCTAGGGCGATACAAGCCGCTACTCGCGTCCAAGACCGTGCGGCCCTCCGCTCGTATCTACCGGACATGCCGTGTCGAAGCTGCCTTCTCGTCGTGACCCTCGGCGTGCTCCCGGCTCTCTCCGTCGGGGCTCAGACGGTGCTCGACCGGACGCCGAATCTCGCCGGCGCCTGGGTCGGCGCCGCCGGGGTGCTGCACTTCAATTTCCTGCATCGCTTCTCGGTCAGCTCGGCTCCCGAGCGCAAAGTCACCAGCACCCCGACCTTCCTGCTGGCCGCCGGTCTGCCGGAGCGGACGCTGGTCGGCGTCCACTACGCCACCAACTCCGAGCTGTCGCCAAGGTATCCCAACGAGTGGGAGCTCTTCGGCCGGTTCGCGCCCCTGGACCAGGAGCTCGGCGCCCCGGTGGACGCTTCCGCCCAGGTGGGCTATAACCTGGCGGCCCGGGGGTTCGATGGCGAGCTCGCGGTGGCCCGGCGCGAGGGGCCGGTCCGCGTCCTGGCGGCCCTGCGAGTGCTGTCCGAGCCTCGAGAGGACGACGGCGCCGACCTCGCCCTGGCCGCCGGCGCTGCGGTCCGCCTGGCCCGCGGCATCGGCCTCTCGGCCGACATCGCCGCACCGACGGATCGCGCCGCCGGCGAGCGGGTGGCCTGGTCGGCCGGCGTGAACCTGGCGATTCCGCACACCCCGCACACCCTGTCGCTGCACGCCACGAACACCAACAACGCCACCCTCCAGAGCTCGTCGCGCGGCACCGGCGAGACCCGTTACGGCTTCGAGTTCACGATCCCCGTCACGCTGAGCCGGTACTTCGGCGGCGGCCGGCCCGGCCCCTCCGCCGACGGTCCATCTCCCGACTCGCCGACGCCCGAGTCCCCGGCGCCCGAGTCCCCGGCGCCCGACTCGCCGGCTCCCGACTCGCCGACGCCCGGCGAGCCGGCGAGCGGCGACACCGTGGAGGCGGAGGTGCGGGACTTCATGTTCCGTCCGGCGCGGCTGGTGATCGCTCCCGGCACGGCCGTCGTGTGGACCAACGGTGGCCAGGTGACTCACACGGTGACCGCCGACGACGGCAGCTTCGACTCCGGGCCGATCGAGTCCGGGGAGCGCCGGACGATGGTGTTCTCCACTCCCGGCCGGTTCCCTTTCCACTGCACGCCTCACCCGTTCATGCGGGGCGAGATCGTGGTGCGGTGAGTATGCGCGCGCATAGACTCGGCCTCCTCGCCGCGTGTGCCGGGGGGATCCTGTTCGCAACCGGGGCGGCGGCCTGCTTCTCGGATCGCAGCGTGGCCGCCGTCGAGGACGGCGATTGCCGGCTCCCTGGAGGCGCGGACGTGCCGGGGTCAACGGTGGTGCTGATCCGCAGGTTCGCCTTCGAGCCGGCGGAGCTGCGCATCGGACTGGGCGAGCGGGTCACCTGGGTGAACTGCGACGAGGTAGGGCACACCAGCACGGCCGACGGCGAGGCGTGGGCGTCGCCGCTCCTCGCGCCGGGCGATGCGTTCACGCAGGTGTTCGAGGTCGCGGGCGAGTTCGGCTATCACTGCGACCCGCACCCGTTCATGACGGGGCGGGTGGTCGTGGAGTGATCAGGGCACGGTGATTCTGGTGCGACGCCGGCTGCGCACCCCGATGTTGCTCATCAAGGGGACGGCGGCCCGAGGCGGTCCTACCAGCCGGCACACCGCTTCGTAGAGCTCCCGGAATCCGAACGGCTTTCTGAGCACGGGCACGTCGGGGTATGCCGCAAGGACCGCTGCGGGGCGCCCGATGGGCGCGTACTCCGCGGTGACCATCACCCGTGTCCCGGGCCATGCCTCGGCCACCCGCTGGATCAGCTCCCCGCTGTCCATGTCGGGGAGCAGCACGTTGGTGAGGACGAGCTGGTAGAGCGTCGGGTGCTGCCGCAGCATCCGGAGCGCATGTTGCCCGTCGCGCGCGGGACGTCCGTCGTATCCCAGCGCACGCAGCAGGCGGCAGGTGGATGACCGGACACTCGTGCGGCTCTCGACCACGAGCACGATCGGGGGACGGTAGAGCGCCAGCGGGAGGGGGTCGGGAGAGAGCATACAGGCTCCGGGACCGGGTGCGCGGCCGGGAACCCTCTCCACGACGAGGGGGTGGTCGAGTTGTCTGCTTCGGAAAACAGAGCGCCGGGAGCGCCGGCGCGCAAGGGTCCGCCCCTCAGCCTCGCTCTGGGGGCGCCGCGGCGTCGCTCATCCGAGTGAGTCCCTCGGGCCACCCCTCCGGCCTTGGCGAGGACCCCCGGAACTCGAAGTGATCCTCGCGGAGCAGCCGCGCGCCGGTGATGCGGCCGGAGCCGCCGGGATCACCGTAGAGCAGCGTGACGACCCGATTGATGAGCAGCTCGACCGGCGTCCACACGCCGGCCTCCAAGCCGGGGTAGAGGTAGGCGAAATCGGACTTGAGCCTGGCCTCGCGGCCCCGCGCCGGGGCCGGCGTGGGCTGGGGTGACTGGCGCGAGCTCACGCGGGACCTCCTCCAGGTGGAGTGCCGGTGCGACCAAGAATCGGTAGCGGTCGCCACAAGGCTATCCGGCTCCCAGGTCCCTCGCAACCAGTTCCACCGCGTCGTCCACGAGCCGACCCGGTCCGAGGTGGCGTAGGCCGCCGCCCACCCGTTCATTGTCCCGCCGCCCGCGCCGACGTCTGGACGTCTCCGAACGTGCTCAGCGTCAGGAGCTTGTTCACCGCCGCCCACATCGGGTTCAGGTCGCCCCGGACCACGACGTCGAACGCGCCGCGCTGGCGCGCGGTGTGACGCGTCTGGGCAGTGAAGTAGGCGGGGTGGGGAAGGATCGGCGTGAGCGGCGCCTTCTCCCCGACGGCCCGGAGCGCGTGCAGCGCAGTGGCCTCGGGCAGCTTGGTGTCCAACATGATCAGGTCGAAGCGGCGGGCATCCAGCTCGGCGAGCCCGGCCCTGAGATTGTGGGCCTCGGTGACCCGCACGCGACCCCGCCCCCGCACGGTCAGCAGCTCGGCCACCAGGGCGCGGTCGAGCTCGTCGTCCTCGATCACGAGGACCTCCCAGGGATTGGGCATCTTCAGCGACCCGTGGCCGACAGGGACGTGCGGCTCGAGAGTGCGAGCGCGTTCAGCGTGACCGAGAACAGGGCCTGAGCCTGCATCGACGACCTCCTGAGAGTCCGCGGCCGCCCGGGCCCCACGCCCGCCGTCCGTGTGGGACCGAGGAGGCCAGAGGCATGCCACCCCCTGAATCGGCTGGACTCGGGTCGGGAGCCTCCGTCCAAGTCCTATGGCACCAAGGACTTGCGTGGAGAATTCGGCGGAGGGCGCGGTGCCGGCCGAGGAGCTTGGCTGCCCGGCCCGGGCAGCCCTGTGGTTCCCACCTGTTGCCGGGGGCCCACAAAGACCACACGCCGGCCACTCTCGCCCGTGGGCGCGAATGCCGGCGTGTGGGGCTGGGGACCGGGGGGTACTCCCCCGGCACGCTCAGGTCGTCAGGACGCTGCCGTAGCGCGGGTAGTCGTCGAGGATCTTGCCGGTGCCGCGGACGACCGATGTCAGCGGATCCGCGTCCACCTTGACCGGGAGGCCGGTCTCGTCGATCAGCAGCTGATCGAGGCCACGGATGAGTGCGCCGCCGCCGGTGAGCACGATGCCGCGCTCGAGGATGTCGCTGGCCAGCTCGGGGGGAGTCATCTCGAGCGCGCGACGCACCGCGTTCACGATGCGGGAGACCGGCTCCTGCATGGCGTCGCGCACGCCCACCGAATCGATTCGCACGATCTTGGGAAGGCCGGAGACCAGGTCGCGGCCCTTCACGTCCAGCTCCTCCTCCGGAACGAGCGGCACGGCCGAGCCGAGGCGGATCTTGATGCGCTCGGCCGTGGGCTCACCGATCAGCAGGCTGTAGGTCTTTCGCATGTACTGGACGATCGCCTGGTCGAGCTCGTCACCTCCGGTACGGATCGAGGCGTCGCACACGATGCCGGAGAGGGCGATGACGGCGACGTTGGTCGTGCCGCCGCCGATGTCGATGACCATGCAGCCCACGGGCGTCTCGACCGGGAGGCCGACACCGATTGCCGCGGCCATCGGCTCCGCCACCATCAGGAGTCGCTTCACTCCGGCGGACCGGGCGGAGTCGCGCACCGCGCGGCGCTCCACCTCGGTGATCCCCGACGGGACGCAGACGATCACGCTGGGCTTCACCTTGAGGATGGTCCGGTCGATCACGAGCCGCAGGAAGTGGCGGAGCATCTTCTCCGCGACCTCGAAGTTCGCGATCACGCCGTCCTTCATGGGCCGGACCGCGAGGATGCCGTCGGGCGTGCGGCCCAGCATCCGCTTGGCCTCGAGGCCGATCCCCATGATGTTCCCGGTGGCCTGATCCACGGCGGCCACCGAGGGCTCGTTCAGGACCACGCCCTCGCCCTTCACCAGCACCAGGGTGTTCGCGGTGCCGAGGTCCACGGCCAGCTCGCTGGCCGGGCGCCAGGTGCTGCGGCGCGGCAGGGCCCGGCGGCGCTCGGCTCCCTCCTGGGCGACGATGTCGGGGGAGTTGGTGATGAGATCGACCGTGGCTGTCACGTGCTGGTACCCCGAGAAGAGATGAGTCGCGCCTTGCAGATGTCCCGCGCCGCTTGCGTTTCACCCGGCAGGCCTGACTCTCGCGCCGCCTGCCTTCTCGCCGGACCCTCGGTCGCTGTAGAGGGCCAGGGGGTGTCGCGCGCGGCCGCGAGCCGTGCACGCCCCGGCGCAGGTGCAAGACTCCAGCCACGCGTCTGACGGTGAACGATCCTGGCGCATTGGCCGCCGCGTGGCTCGCTCTGGCCCTCGGTGCGGCGCTGCTCCCCGGCGATCGGGAGCGGCGGCTCTCGGCTGCGGGTCTGCTGACGCTCGGTCTGGGGCTCGCCGCCTGGCGGGCCGGCTCTCCACCGGGCCTGACGCTCGCCGCTCCGGACCAGCTCGGCGAGGGCTTTCTGGTCGTGAACGGCGGCCTCCTGGTGCTGGGGCCGATCCTCCTGACCCTCGGCGCGGCACTGGCAGGGCCTGGCCGCCTGCGGCCCGCGGCGAGGCTCGTGGTCGGGCTGGGCGTGGCGCTCCTCTGGTGGGCGTGCGCCGGATTCGTGGCGGCGGCTGGTCCGCTGCGCGCCACCGGTGCCGCCGTCGCGCTCGGCGTCGCCGGCGCCGGACTGCTTGCGGGGGCGCGAGCGCTCGCGTCCAGCAGCCGGATGCTCACGCCGGGCCGGCGACTCTTCCCTCCGCCGGTCGAACCCCTGCGGCCGCCTCTCGGATCGGTCATTCCCGTTCTGGTGCTGGTGGGATCGCTGGCGGCCGTGGCACTCGGGCCGCACGTGGCCGTCGTGTTCCTCGGCGTGATCGGCGGCACCTGGGCGGGGTATCTCGTCGCTCGGCGGCCCGCCGCTCGCCCTGTCCCGCTCGCCCCGCTGCTCACGCTGGCGCTGGCGCCGGCCTACTGGCTGCTGGCAATGATCGCCGGCCCGGTCGGCCTCGGGCGGAGTGCGCTAGGCGAGATCCCGGTGAGCCCCGCCGCCGAGCTGATCATCGCGCCTTCGCTCCTGCTCGCTGCCTGGGCCACCGCCGCTCTGTGGCCGCTGCACCGCCAGCTCCCCGGCGCCCTCGCGGCACCGCTCGGCGCGCTGCTGCTGGCCAGGATCGGTCTGCCGCTCACGCCTGACGGGCTCGAACACTGGCGCCCGCTGGCTGTGCCGCTCCTGGTGCTCGGGCTGTGGCACGCCGCCGCGCACGCACGCTGGGCGCTGCTGGCGGGCGGGGCCGGAGTTCTCGGGTTCGCGGCAGCGACGGAGGCGGGCGCGAGCGGCGCCGCATGGCTCCTCCCGACCGGCCTGGCGCTCGAGCTCGCGGCACTGCGGCCGCCGCGGGGGCTGGTGACGTCGACATCGATGCGTGCCGGGGCGTGGCTCGCCGCGTCGTGGGGCGGACTGCGCGTGCTCGAAGGAGGACTGCGCGGGGAGGTCGTCTACATGGCGCTGGGCACGCTCGGACTCGCGCTGATCGTCGCCGCGCGACGGGACTCGAGCGCGTCTCCCGCTCGTTGATTCCGCCCCCGAGCGGGTCCATATTGCCGGTCGAGAGAGACTTAAGTCATTCGGAGCATTGCAGCTTCAACCTTAGGAGTCGGTCATGGCATTTTCCCTTCCCCCCTTGCCGTACGACTACAAGGCCCTGGAACCGCACATCGACGAGCAGACGATGCGGATCCATCACGACAAGCACCACGGCGCGTACGTGAACAACCTCAACGCCGCGTTGGAGCAGCATGCCGACCTCCAGAAGAAGTCGATCGAGGAGCTGCTCGCCGGACTGGACACGCTGCCGGAGGCGATCCGGACCGCCGTGCGCAACAACGGCGGCGGCCATGCCAATCACACCGCGTTCTGGGAGATGATGGCGCCGGGCGGCGCGAAGGAGCCGACCGGCGCGCTCGCCACGGCGCTCGACAAGGCCTTCGGCGGCTTCGACAAGTTCAAGGAGCAGTTCGCCAAGGCGTGCGCAGGGCGGTTCGGCAGCGGGTGGGCGTGGCTGATCGCCGACCAGAACGGCGGGCTCACCATCGACAGCACCCCCAACCAGGACACTCCGCTCATGCAGAGGAAGCAGCCTATCCTCGGCTGCGACGTCTGGGAGCACGCCTACTATCTGAAGTACCAGAATCGCCGGCCCGACTACGTGGCCGCCTGGTGGAACGTGGTCAACTGGACCGACGTCGCCCGGCGCTACGACCAGGCCGCCAGGAAGTGACGGACGCGGCGACCGAGCCCACGCTGCCTCGGGGAGCGACGTGACGCTCTCCCGGCCTCGGGGGAAGAACGTGCCGCTGGCGTTCTTCCCCCTCGCCTTTCCCCGCGTCCGCACCACAGAGATGTCCGCGTGCAGCGAGGACGAGGGCGCGTTCCGCTTCCACTCCGCTCGCGCGTACGTGCGGATCGACCAGCGCACCATCGTCCGCTGGACGTTCGCGGAAGAGACCACCGGGACCCGTCGGGAGAGTGCCGAGCTGCTCGAGAGGATCCGGCCGCTCACGTAGCGGCCGCCCAGCAGTCCCACCACACTAGGGAGCTCGATGCGTGGTCTCCTTCTCGCGGCGCTGTGCCTCGGCGCGGCCGCGGGGTGCCGGATCGAGGACCATACCCCGACGGGCACCCGCCGGGACGAGGTGGCGGTCCAGGAAGTACTGGCCCGCTACACCCGCGGCATGGACCGACAGGACTGGGATCAGGTGCGCGCCCTCTTCTGGCGCAACGGAACCTACTCCGGTCCGCTCGTCCCCCGATCGACCGGCCACGCCGTGCCCATAGACTCCGCCCTTCGCGTCATCGGACGCACCCTCGGCAGCTCCGATCCGAGTACGTTTCAGGTGCGCTCGCTGCGCACGGACCTCCGCCAGGAGGGAGATCTCGCCACGGCCTGGCTGACCCTCCGGCGGACCGCGCCGATCGCCGGGGGGGAGCCGGTCGAGCGCGACTGGGTGGAGCACCTGGTACTCCGCCGCATCGGCTCGAGCTGGCGGATCCTGAGCGTGGCGGGCTCGTCGGTGGCGAGAGGAAGTCGCCGTGATCCCCGATGAGCGGTCCGCGCTCACGCTGGCCCGCTCGGTCGCCGAGCTGATCGGCGGGGCGCACGATGCGGAGTCCACGCTCCTCGCGGTGACCGACGTCCTGCGCACCGGACTGGGTGCCGAACGCATTCGGCTCTGGGTGCGGGCGACGGGAGCCGCGTCGTTCGGCGCCATCTGCTCGCCCGCGGCTCCGGTGCCGGCGCGGGTGAGCTCGATCGAGGCCGTGCGGGTCGAGCCGGGCGACGCCCGGCTCGTGCTGGAGCATGCGGGCGTCGGCGTGGGGCTGTTGGAGGCCCGCCTCGAGCCGGGCGAGCGCGAGCGGGAGACCCTGGCCGTGGTGGCCCACATCCTGGCGCCATACCTGGCCTCCCTGGAGCTCTCCGAGGATCTGGCCGGCGAAGTGATCGCGCAGTCCCGGGAGATCGAGGAGCACCGGCGCTTCACCAGCCTCATCATCGACAGCCTGCCGCTCGGGCTCTACGTGATCGACCGCGAGTACCGGATCCAGGTCTGGAACCGCAAGCGCGAGACCGGCACGCAGGGCTTGCGTCGCGACGAGGTGGTGGGACGGCCGGTATTCGAGGTGCTCACCCGGCAGCCCGCGGAGCAGCTCCGCGAGGAGTTCGATCGGGTGTTCCGCACCGGGGAGATCCAGCAGACCGAGCAGGAGGTCACGCTGGGCGGTCAGGTTCGCACTTTCAGGCTGAGCAAGATTCCCATGCGGCTCGATCGCGATGCGATCACGCATGTGATCACCATCGGCGAGGACGTCACCGACACTCGGTCGGCCCAGGGTCGGATGATGCAGGCGGAGAAGCTGGCGGCCATCGGCCAGCTCGCCGCGGGCGTCATGCACGAGATCAACAACCCCCTCGCCACCATCGGCGCCTGCGTGGCGGCCATTCAGGGCAGGCTGGAGGACGGTCAGGTGACCGCGGGCGCTCTGGGCGAGTACCTGAACATCATCGATCGTGAAGTCGAGCGCTGCGGCAGGATCGTGGACGGGCTGCTGGACTTCAGCCGTCCCAAGGGGCAGAGCAAGGCTCCGCTGGCGGTGGCGGCGCTGGTGGACGAGACCCTGTTCCTGCTCAAGCATCACCAGCGCTTCAAGCGAGTGACGGTGGAGCGCGATCTCGCGCCCGATCTCCCGCGGATCGTGGGGAACAAGGAACAGCTGATCCAGGCGCTCATGGCGCTGCTGCTCAACGCGGTCGACGCGATGGACCAGAGCGGCAGGCTGACGGTTCGGGGCACGCGGGCCCCGCGGGGAGACGAGGTCGTGCTGGACGTGGAGGATACCGGCGTGGGCATCCCGCGCGAGGAGCAGGCGAAGATCTTCGAGCCGTTCTACACCACCAAGCAGCCCGGCCGCGGTACCGGGCTCGGGCTCTCCATCTGCTACGGCATCGTGGAGGAGCACAGGGGCCGCATCGAGGTGGAGAGCACGCCGGGACACGGCTCCACGTTCCGGGTCTACCTGCCGATGGCCGAATGAAGATCCTGGTGGTGGAGGACGATCGCACGGTCGGTCAATACGTGAAGCGCGGCCTCGAGGAGCAGCGCTACCAGGCCGACCTGGTGGACGACGGGATGGAGGGGCTGCGCCTCGCATCGGGAGGGCGGTACGACATCATCGTGCTGGATCTGCGGCTGCCGGGCATGAGCGGCTACGAGATGCTCCGCACGCTGCGCGACCGGGGGAACACGACACCGGTGCTGGTGCTCACCGCACAGGACTCGGTGGACTTCAAGGTGCAGGCGCTCCGCGCCGGCGCCGACGACTACGTGACCAAGCCGTTCGCGTTCGAGGAGCTGCTGGCCCGGGTCGAGGCGCTCGGCCGCCGCCCCAAGGAGATCCGCGACCCGGTGCTCCGCGTGGGCGATCTGGAGCTCGACATCGCCACCCGCGAGGTGCGGCGCGCGGGCGAGCGGATCGAGCTGACGCCCAAGGAGTACACCGTGCTCGAGTACCTGATGCGCCACGCGGGGCGGGTGATGTCGCGCACGCTCATCACCGAGTACGCCTGGGACTATCACTTCGACCCCGGCACCAACATCGTGGACGTCGTGATCAACCGGCTCCGCAAGAAGGTGGATTCCGGACACCAGCAGAAGCTGGTGCACACCGTGCGGGGCGTGGGCTACGTCGTGAAGGCGTGAGATGACCACCATTCGCCGGCGGCTCACCGTCTGGTATACCGTCGCCCTCGGCGTGACCGTGCTGGCCTTCGGCACCCTCCTCTACCTCGAGCGGCGGGCGTCCAGTCTGCGGGAGCTGGACCAGCGGCTGCTGCTCGAGGCCGATCTGGCCGACCGATGGCTCAGCGAATCGTACAGCGTGCTGGGCCGTATCGTCACCACCGCGGGCTCGGGGCCCGCGCTCGACCCCGGAATCAGCGCCTACCTCGATGCCGTCCGCGATTACCTGATCGTGGCCGACACGGCCGGCCAGGTGCTGGCGCTCTCCGACCTGACCCGCGAGCTGGACGCGGCCGACCTGCAGGCGCTCACCGCGGAGCTGGACACGCTGCGGACGGCGAAGCGCTCCGGCAACCTGGATCTCGGCCCTCCGCTCGGCACGGTTCGCTACCTCGCCGTGCGCGTCGAGCGCGCCGGGCCCGAGGTCGGCGCCGTTCTCGTGGCCACCTCGCTCAGCCAGGTCGCCTTCGGCCCGGCCTCCCTCCTGCGCTCCATGCTCCTCATCGCGCCCGTGATCCTCGCCGGCGCGGCCGTCGTGGGCTACTGGCTCGCGGGGACCAGCCTCAAGCCGGTCGAGGGCATCATGGACGAGGTGGATGCGATCAGCGACGGGCGGAGCCTCCACCGCCGGCTCGCGGTTCCCCTGTCGGGCGACGAGATGGCGCGCCTGGCGCTCACCGTCAACGGGATGCTCGCGCGGCTGGAGCAGAGCTTCGCGAGTCTCCACCGCTTCACGGCCGACGCCTCGCACGAGCTGAAGACGCCGCTCATGGTGCTCCGCGCCGGGGTCGAGCGCGCGCTGATTCATCCGGGCGTTCCCGCCGAGATCCTGCAGTCGCTGGATGAGACCCTGGCGCAGATCAACCAGATGTCCGAGATGGTGGAGAACCTGCTGACGCTCGCCCGGGCCGATGAAGGCCGTGCGCCGCTCGCCGTGGAGGAGGGCGACCTGCGCGACCTGATCGGGGACGTGGCGGAGACGGCGGGCATGCTGGGGGAGTCGGCGGGCATCACGGTCACCAGCAGGATCCCGGACACCCCGGTCCTGGTGGCGGTGGATCGTCACCGGATCCGGGAGATGCTGCTCAACCTGGTGACCAACGCGATCAAGTACACGCCCCAGGGCGGCACCGTGGGGCTGCGACTGGCGGAAGAGGACTCGGCCGTCGTGTTCACCGTCGCCGACACCGGCATCGGCATCGCGCCCGGTGATCTACCTCACATTTTCGAGCGCTTCTGGCGTGCGGACCCCGCCCGCTCCCGCACGGGCGCCCGGCCGGGCACCGGTCTGGGGCTCGCGATCACCAAATGGATTGCGGAGGCCCATGGCGGGTCCATCACCGTGCAGAGCCGGCCCGGGAGGGGATCGCTGTTCACCGTTCGGCTGCCCCGAGAGCCCGGGCACCGGAGCAGCGGAGCCACGGCACGAGCCGAGGAAGTGTCCGCCCACGCCTGAGCGTTCAGGCGGTCATTGCTCGTCTCCCGCAAGGGCTAATCCCCTTGTCACCGAATTGTCATCTCCGGGCAAAGACGGTGCTATCGGTAGCATGATAGCTTCACGCCACGATGACCCTCCCCCGGAGGTAG
>DATABZ010000038.1:0-2982 GCA_036259315.1 Gemmatimonadales bacterium
CAACTCCGTCAAGGTGGTCTCCCCGGACAGCAGCGCCAACAAGCGCAAGGCCATCGAATTGGCGGTCAAGTTGAAGGACCGCATCGGCTGATCCCGCCCATGTAGATGAGGCTCGAGTGCGGGTCGGGCGAGCATAGAAACCAGTCGGGACGCCCACGTGTCCGCGCAAGCCGTTCGGGGCCGAGCGCACACTCGGCGATCTACTCGGTGGAAGCGGGCACCTGCCGTGTCCCCCACCGCAGCCTTCGGCCGCAACCAAACGCCTGGCGGACGAACACGGCGGTGCGAAGTCGGGGGCGGCCGAACGCTGCGGGTTGAAAAGCTGCCCGTGACGTGACCGTCAGTGCCCGCGCCGGCAGAGCCGGCCCTGTTCGAATTCGACGGTGCCGAACGAGGCGAAGGACGGCACACTCGCGCTGCTGAAGTGACCGGGCTCTGGGGGTGACCATTAGTAATTTCGGGCACTTTCATCGCGATCGAATCACGGGCAGCTTGGCCATGTTCGACCGGATGATCTTCAAGGGCCACATCAGCGCGCTCTACAAGAGGGACGGCGCCCGCTGCTTCTTGTGGTCGCAGGGTGTGGCGTTGAAGGACTTCGCACCGTGGGTTAAGGCCACCACCGAACGGGTGGCGGAGAACGCCCGGAAGATCGCCCGGGACGCGGGCCGCCCGGTGATCTCGTTCGATCAGGTGAAGGTCCGCAACCGCACCCAGCACAAGGACGAACTAGCCAGGTCGATCGCCGAGCGTGACGGGGTGACCGAGGGTGTCGTGTGCCTCATCAGCGCCGTGGAGTCCTGCTTCAGCTTTGAGGTGCGCAAGCGCCACGACACCGGCCGGCTCGAATTGGTGCGCCGGGAGCGCAAGTGCCTTCACCACTACCTGTATCTGATCGACCCCGAGTTCGGCTTCATGCACATCCGCATCCAAGGGTGGATCCCCTATGAGTGCCAGATCTACATCAACGGCCGCGAGTGGCTCTCCCGCCAGCTCGACCGCGCCGGCATCGGCTACGTGCGCTGGGACAACTCGCTGCTCGCGGTGAACGACCTCGAGAAGGCGGGAGCGCTGTGCGAGCGCTTCGCCCACAAGAGCTGGCCCCGGGTGCTGAACGCCTTCGCCCGCCGACTGAACCCGCTCATGTCGACGATCCGGTCGGCCGGCTACGGCGGCTACTACTGGGTGCTGAGCCAGGCCGAGGTCGCCACCGACGTGATGTTCACGACCCGCCCCAAGCTGTTGCAGATCTGGCCCGATCTGGTGCGCCACGCGGCGTTGAACATGTCCTCCGAAGATGTCCTGGGCTTCTTGAGGCGCAAGCTGCACCCGTCGCTGCGAGCCCAGGTGGTGACCGACGCCAAGCGCCGACCCCAGGGATGGCGGATTCGCCATCGAATGGCCGGCAACTGGGTGAAGGTCTACGACAAGGCCTCCGTCCTGCGGGTGGAGACCACCATCAGCAATCCGCGCGAGTTCAAGATCCTCCGAGTCGTCACCGACCCCGACGGTCGGCGCTCGCGGCGGTGGTGCCCGATGAGAAAGGGCGTCTGCGACCTCTGGCGCTTCTACCAGGTGGGCATGGCCTCGAACCGGCGCTACCTCAATGCGTTGGCCGCGGCTCCACTACAAGGCGAAGGCGTCGCCGCGCTCGACGCCTTGTGCCGGCCCAGCACCAACCGCGGGCGCCGACACGCCCGCTTCAACCCGCTTAGCGAGAACGACCTCGCGCTGTTCCGCGCCGTGCTCGCCGGCGAGCACACCATCCACGGCTTCCGCAACACCGACATCACCAAACGGCTCTACAGCCGTCCTGCGAGCGATCCCGACGAACGCCGGCGCCGATGCGAACGCACTTCGCGCCTCATCGTCAAGCTCCGGGGACACCGTCTGATCGCCAAGGTTCCTCGCGCCCGCCGCTACCGCGTCACCACTTATGGCCACCGGGTGATGACGGCCGCGCTGGCCGTCCACGACCGTCAGTTCCCGGACCACTACAACACCGCGGCCTGAACAACCGACCCACTGTCTCTCGCGACGCGCAAATCCTGCGAAGGTCTTGTAGAACGCGCGTCCCAGATAGTTTCGAATGAGCCGCACTCCGTGCGGCCAGTTTGCTGGGCAAGCCCCGCCTGAAGGCGGGGCAGGGTCGATGGTGGCTCTCATCATGCCCGGTGCTGTCAAGGGCCTCCGCTCCGCTCCGGTCCTGCGGACGCCCCTGCGGGCCGCCCTTGACTGCCCCTCGCCCTGCGGATGAGACCATGCTGGCCTAGCCATGGCGGCTCACCCTCCGACGTCGGTAGACGGGCCGACCGAGCTGGTGCTCGTCCAGGATGGCCAAGTACTGGGCGACCACGTTGGGCGCCATCGCGCACAGGAGCGGGAGCTCCTCGCGCGGGTGCTTGGCCGCCAGCAGCCGCACCCGCTCGAACCCTTCGATGTATCGGTCGACGGATCGCTTGGAGTGGTAGGTGCGGGAGGCGATGTCCGGCGTCGTCAGGCCCTCGAGGTAGAGCCGGATGATGGCTGCCTTGTGCGTCGGCCACGCCCCCATGTCGGCGACGTAGCCCCGGATGGGCAGGATCTCGCCGCTCTTGCGCAGGCGGATCACCGCCGCGGCGACGCCGCCGTCGGTGTAGCCGGTGACCAGCGTGAGGTCGAGCTGGGACAGCACACCGCCCTGGGCAAAGGCCTCGTGGGTCAGGCGGCGGATCCGGATGTCCCGGCGACCGAGCGCCCCGACACCGGCGCGGATGGCTTCGATATCCTCCTCGGCCACCACGGTCAACCGAACGGGCACGAGCCGGGTGTCGGCCATCGTCTTGCCCTTGGTGGCGCGCTCGTCGGCGGCAGGGCACAGGTAGGTGAGCTGGCCGGGCTCTAACTCGTCGGGGCGCCGGAAGTAGTTCCGCACCACCGCGCAGATATCGTCGACGATGGCGGCCACCACGACCTCGCCCTTGTCGTAGCCGTACTCGTTGA
>DATABZ010000039.1:0-5392 GCA_036259315.1 Gemmatimonadales bacterium
CTATCAGGACCGGGGGATCCTGGCGCCGGCGATGCGGAACTTCCTCGCGCTGCTCGGCTGGTCGCCCGGGGGTGACCGGGAGATCCTCTCCGGGGACGAGATGATCCGTCTGTTCACCCTCGAAGGCATCCAGAAGAAGGCTGCCGTGTTCGACATGGCGAAGCTGGAGTGGATGAACGGCCAATACCTGAGCGCCCTCGCCGCCGACGAGCTGCTCGCCCCGGTGCGGCGTAGGCTCGCGCAGCTGGGCGTCCCCGACGGCGGTCGCGACCTCCGCCCGCTGATCGACGCGGTGAAATCGCGTTCCCGCACCATCCTCGAGGCCGCCGACCGGGTGGCGGTCCGGCTCGACCCCTCCCGCTCCACACTCGACGAGAAGGGCACAGCGCTGATCCGGAAGATGGGGCCGGCGTTCTCCGCGAATCTTCTCCGCGCCGCAGACGCACTGGAGGGCCTTCGGGACGGCGCGTGGACCGCGGACCAGTTGCTCGCCTGCCTGAAGGGAGTCGCGGAGGCGAACGGGCTCAAGCTGGGCGATGCGATGCAGCCGATCCGCGTGGCCCTCACGGGCTCGACGGTGTCGGAGCCGGTAAACGAGCTGCTCGAGGTCGTGGGACCCGAGCGGAGCCTGGCACGCCTGCGCGAAGTGGCTCGCGGCGCCGGCGGCGTGCCGCCTGCTGCGTGACGCCGCGAGTCGCTCTCGTCGTGGCTCTGGCGGTGCTCGGCGCATGCGCCAGGGCGACGACGCCTCCACCTGCTCCGCGTCCCGCGCCGGACACGACACCGCCACCCGCACCTCCACCTCCAGCGCCTCCCCCGGCGGCGCGGGAACCGGAGCCCCCGCCGCGCACGCCGGCGTCGGTGACGCTCTCGTTCGTGGGCGACATCAACCTCGGCACCCTCACGCTGCCCGACGGGGTACCCCCCGAGGATGGTCGTGGGCTCCTGGACGCCGCCCGCCCCTGGCTGGCGGCCGACCTGGTGATCGGCAACTTCGAGGGCGTGCTCGGCGACAGCGGTACGACGTACAAGTGCGGTCCCGAAGGGCGGCATGTGCCCGAGCGCGACAGCGCACCCGCGTCTTCCTCTCCACGGCGAGAGACCGCCCGGCGGCTCTGCTATGCCTTCCTCACGCCCACCGCGCTCGCGCCCCGGCTCGTGGAGGCGGGCTTTACCCATCTGAACCTCGCCAACAACCACGCCAACGACTTCGGTCCGGACGGACGGGCGACGACCGTGCGGCTGTTCGATTCCCTCGGCGTCCGCACCTACGGTCCGCTGGGCAGCATCGCCGTGGACACCGTCCGCCGCGGCGACAGTCTCACGGCCGTCGGCCTGGTGGGCTTCGCCACCTACCCCCACTCGTATGATCTGCTGGACATCGATCGCAGTGCGGCGGTGGTGGACTCGGTTCGGCCGCTGGTGGACCTCCTCGTCGTCACCTTTCACGGCGGCGCCGAAGGCGCGCGGGCACTCCACGTGCCCGAGGCGGCGGAGTCGCTGGGACGCGAGCCCCGGGGTGATCTGCGCGCGTGGGCGCGTGCCGTGATCGACGCTGGTGCCGACGCGGTCGTGGGCCACGGGCCGCACGTGCTTCGCGGGATCGAGTTCTACCGGGGGCGGCCCATCGTCTATTCTCTGGGCAACTTTCTGACGTACAGGGGATTCAACCTCGCGGGGCCCCTGGGTCTCACGGGCGTGCTCCGGCTCGAGGCGGGACCGGACCTCCGATGGCGCGGCGCGCGCTTCATCCCGATGGCGCAGCTCCCTCGGCGCGGGCCCGAGCCGGATTCCTCCAGGGCGGCACTGGAGCTGATGCGAACCCTCTCGCGCGAGGACTTCGGCAGCTCGGCGGCGCGGATCGAGGTCGACGGCAGGATACTGCCGCCCGAGTGAGGAGAGCCGCCGCCACTTACTTGCCACGTGCCGGGAATGGGCCTACTGATTCTCCATGACCAACGATCCCATCGAGCCCGGCGAACCGATCGAGCCGGATCCGAGCGAGGCGGCGCCGGTGCCCGCGGCCATCGCAGCCACCGAGAGCCCGGTGCAGCTGACGGTCGCGCTGGTGGAGGACCAGCGGGTCCCGGAGGGCATGGTGTGCATGGGCAGCTTCCGGAACGGTCGGCTGGTGGCGCGTTCGGTGATGCCCCCGGAAGCCTGGGAGCAGATCGACGAGTACGGGATCTTCGACGAGCCAGTCCAGGTGGTGCTGGTGGCGCGCGCCGCACCACCGGGCGTGCAGTGCCAGCTGTATGCGATGGTGCCGCTGCCCGACGAGGAGGACGAGGAGCCGGAGGAGCCCTGGGCGGCGAGCGTGCCGGGCTCGTCCTATGAGGCGTCGCTGGAGGAGCCGGAAGACGAGGACGAGGACGAGGACGAGCCCAGGGTGGCGCCGATCCCGCTGGGTCATATCGTCCGCTACGAGCGCGACCGAGTACACCCCCAGAGCCTGCCCCTGGAAGCGGTGGATCTTCTCCGGAAGGTGATCGACGGGAAGACGTCCGAGGTGGTGGACCGGGCGCTCGCGGACCTGTTGGGCCTCTGACGGCGGGAGGCCCCGCCGGGTCAGACCATCACGCCGCTGCGAAATCTCCAGATTTTCCCGAGCAGGTCGTCCAGCAGGCCCCGGGTCGCGAACACCTCGACGGCCTGAGCCGTCGCGCCCGCGTCGGCGCCCCACAGCGCCGCCCGCTTCAGGTCGTTCTCGAAATCCGCCTGGATGAACACGCGGTCGTCGGCGTTGTACACCGTCGGCAGCATGCCCGCGAACTCCTGGGCCACGCCGTTGGCGCCCGGTCCACCGATCGCGACCGTCGGATTGAGGTGGAAGATGCGGTTCTCCAGATACCAGAGATCCGCCACCACGACTGCGCGGCGATAGGCGTGCCCCGACCCACGCCGGTCGATCTCGGCCTTCAGCAGGTAGGCCAACGGCCGGTCGCGCTCCTCCGCCGTGAGGGACGCGCCGGTCACCAGGACGACGGTCTCCTCGGTGTCCACCAGCTTCATGACTTCACGGGGTGGGCGGCTCCTCGGGCGGCGGCGCGGTGCGCTGGTTGCGCTCGAACTCCTCCTCCCGCTCCTTCCGCAGCCGCATGTCGCGTATCATGTCCTTGAACTCCTGAAGATTCTGCGACCGTTGCGCGGCGTGCTGCAGATCCGCGCGCATCGCCATCAGATGGTTGTAAGCCCGGTTCTGGTCGATGTTGCCCGCGGGGATCGGCAGCAGGGCGAGCACCGCTGCCGGGATCTTGAGGCCCGCGATGTAGATGTTGGACGAGTCGAGCCCGAACTTCTTGCCCGCGACGTTCGTGGTCCAGCTCGGCAGGCCCGCCTTCTTCGCCGCGGGATCGGCCGCGATCGAGTCGAGGTAGGCCTGCACGATGGCGTTCACCGCGCTGTCCACCAGCTCGACGTGCTTCTCCTGCGAGAGGCGCTCGGCCAGGTCCTTGGGCGGCAGCGGGAGCGGCCGCACCCAGAGCCTTCCCTGGGCGAGCCCGGGGCCGATCCGTCCGATCACCGGCCTGGGCGGTCGGGCCGCGGGCGCGGAGCCCGTGTCCACCGGCTCGGCGGACGGCGCGACCGGGCGCTCCTGCACTACCGTCGGGCTCTCCGGCTCCGGCCTCCGCGGCGCCGGCGTCGGTGCGGCGCCCCTGCCCCGCTGCCCCGTCTCCTCGCTCCCGCGTTGGAGCACCATCGGCACCTCGCGAGGCCCCTCCGCCGGTGGCGCCAGCACGATCACGTGTCCGGGGCGGCTGGGGACCACCGGCAGCCGCCCCATGATGCTTCCGAACACGAGCAGCGCGAGGTGAGCCCCGAGGCTCACCCCGATGGCGAGCCATGGCGCGCGACTCCGCCTGCGGAGCCTGCCCAGGTCAGGCGGTGGTCGCAAGCTCCCCACTCCGAGTGGCCTGCAGAACGCGCCCGAGGCGACCGGCCGCTTCCCGCAGCCGGTCGGAGCCGACCGTGAGCGCGATGCGGAAGAACCCCTCCCCGGCGGGACCGAAGGCGCTGCCCGGAAGCACGACCGCGCCGGTGTCCTCCAAAGCGCGCCGCGCGAACGCCGCCGACGGGAGCCCGGCGGGGAGCGCCACCCACAGGTACATCGCCGCTTTGGGCGGCTCGAGCACGAAGCCCGACTCGCGCAGGGCAGGCACGGCGGCGTCACGGCGGCGGCGTAGCTCCTCCCGAATCGGAGCGACGACCTCCTCCGCCCGATCGAGCACGGCCGCACCGGCCTTCTGCACGGCGAGGAAGGGCCCGGTGTCCACGTACGACTTGACCCGAGTGAGCGCGCCGACCAGCTCCGCCCGGCCCACGACGAAGCCGAGCCGCCAGCCGGTCATCGAGAAGCTCTTCGAGAGGGAGAAGAACTCCAGCGCCACCTCGTCGGCGCCCGGAACTTCGAAGATGCTGGGTGCGCGATACCCGTCGAACGTGAGATCGCAATAGGCGTTGTCGTAGGCCAGCAGGATTCCGTGCCGGCGGCAGATCGCGACCGTCCGCTCGAGGTACTCCGGCGTCGCCACGGCCGCCGTCGGGTTGTTCGGGTAATTGACGAAGACGAGCTTGGCCCGCCGCAGCACGTCCTGCGGGACTCGCTCGAGGTCCAGCAGGAAGTCGTTCTCCTTCAGCAGCGGAGCCACGTACGGCTCCGCACCCGCGAGGATCGAGCCCCCGAGGTAAGCCTGATAGCCGGGCTCGGGGACGACCGTGGCGTCACCCGGATTGACGACCGCGAACGGAAGATGCGCGAGGCCGTCCTTTGAGCCGATGAGCGGGAGCAGCTCGGCGTGGGGATCGAACCGGCGTCCGAAGCGCGCTTCCACCCAGCGGCTTGCCGCCTGGCGGAAGGCCGGCAGGCCCTGTTGAAAGCCGTACTTGCTGTAGACCGGATCCGCGAGCGCCTCGGTCAGCGCGCTGACGGCGATGGCGGGCGGCGGGGTGTCGTTGTCTCCCGCGCCGAGATCGATCACGTCCACGCCGGATTCGAGGAGCCGGCGCTTGAGCGCGGGAATCTCGGCGAGGGGGTACCCCGGCAGCGACGTGACGCGAGCGCTGATCTCGATCATCGGTGATCGTCCTTCACTGGATTGGAGAGCACGCCCACACCAGGAATCTCGATCTCGACCCGGTCGCCGTCCTTCAGCGGGCCGGTGCCGGCGGGGGTCCCGGTGGCGATGAGATCGCCGGGCTCCAGCGTCATGATGCCGCTCAGGAACGACACGAGGTCCGGAATCGGAAAATGCATGTCCGTGGCTCGCGCGCGCTGGCGCTCCTCCCCGTTCAGACGGCAGATGATTTCGAGATTCCGCCAGTCCAGGCCCTGCGCGACCCGAGGCCCGGTCGGGCAGAACGTGTCGAAGCCTTTGGCGCGGCCCCACTGGCC
>DATABZ010000040.1:0-3691 GCA_036259315.1 Gemmatimonadales bacterium
GTCGTCCACTCTGCCCCGGCGCTCGCGCATGATCCGGATCCCCTCCACCGGCTCCAGCGCCCGCAGCAGGACGGCGCTGGCCGTGCCTTCCGCTTCGCACACCAGGTTCGCGCACCAGTGGACGCCGTAGGACAGGTACACGTACCACGACCCGGGCGGGCCGAAGAGAGCGGCGTTACGATCGTTGCGGCGGTGGAGATACCCGTGCGAGGCCGGGTCCCGGTAGCCGAGATAGGCCTCGGTCTCCACGATCCGGCCGCTGGTGAGGACGCCCCCGGCGCGGGACACCACCAGCGCGCCCAGCAGCTCACGGGCGACCACGTCGGCTGGGCGGTCGAAAAAGGAGACGGGCAGCGTGGCTGCCCGTCGGTGCGGCGTCACTCCGCCTTCTTCCTCGCCCGGCTTCGCGGTCGCTTGGCCGGTGGCGGAGCCGCCTCGGCCGACTCCTCGACGGGTGGCTCGACCTTCGTGCCCTTCGCAGTCGCCGCCTCGCTCTTGGCTCGAGTCGTGGAAGCCTTCTTTCTCGGCGCGCGCCTCGGCCGAGCCGGCTTGGCCTCGACCTCGGGCGCCTGCTCGACCGCGTCGCTCGCGGCAGGAGCGGGCACGGTCTCGACCGGCTCCTCGATCCGGACGACGCCCACGAGCGGAATCTCGCCGGTGCGGAGCCCCCCTCGGGACCCGCGGCGGAAGCGTACGCCGTAGCGCATACCGTTCTCGCGGCCGGAGGCCGTGACCTCGGCGGCCGCCGGCTCGGCTTCGTACTCCGCTGTGTCGGCGGGTGGGGGCGTCTCCGGCTCGGAGGGCGCCGCGGGTGCCGCGGACGCAGCGCTGGGGGCGGGCGGGGTCATCCCGGCGGTGCGGCGCGCGGAGATCTCGTAGTCGTCCTCGCCAACCTTCCGCACGTCCGCGATCTCGGCGTCGTTCGCCTGGCGCAGGAGCCTGGGGAAGCGCGAAGGATCGAGCAGCGGGTCTTCCCGGCCGTGAAGCGCCGCCATCCGGAGCCGCAGCGCCTCCTGGCCCACCGGACCGCGCAGCTCGACCAGTGCCTGGGTCATGAGCTGGAACGCTCGCGCCAGCGAGAGCGTGCCCTCGGAAGGTGTCGGGCGGCTCGGAGCCTCACGGCTCGGCGTCTCACGTCCCGGCGCCTCGCGTCCCGGCGACTCGCGTCCCGCCGCGTCCGGCTGCCGCTCGCCTCGCCCGCGGCCCCCGCGTCCGCGGCGTCCGCGGGCTCCATCCTCGCGACCCTCGCGACCCTCGCGGACGTCGCGACCGTCGCGGCCGTCCCGGACCTCGGCATCACGCGGGCGGGCGGCAGGAGCCGCGGGAGCGGTCGCGGGCGGCCCCACTGTCGCAGGGCCGGGGGCGACCTCGAACTGCCCGTTGTCCAGCTTGGTCACCGTCACGACGCCGCGCTGACCCGCCTCGAGAACGAACTTGCTGAACCGGTTGAAGCCCGCGTTGCGCTCGTCGAAGTTCGGGTCGATCTGCTGCATCACCTGCTTGAGCCGGTCGGAGCGCATCACGTCGCCGTTGCGCGCCATCTGCGCCACCGCGTGGCCGGCGAGCTCCCACGGATCTCGCTGGATCGAGGGAGTGTCCACCTCCTTGGTGAGCCCGGCGAGATCGTTGTACGAGTAGTACTCGTCGCAGTTCTGGATCAGCAGGTCGCTCGCCGACTCGCGAATGCCCACCCCGATGACGTACTTCCCGTACTCCTTCAGCTTGATCACCATCGTGGAGAAGTCGCTGTCACCCGAGAGGAGGATGAAGGTCCCGATCTCGGGCCGGGTAAAGACCAGCTCGATGGCGTCGATGGCGAGGCGGATGTCGGTGGCGTTCTTCTTGGTGGATCCGAAGGCGGGCGCGAAGATCAGGTCGATCGAGGACTCGGAGAGCGAGACGATGTACTGCGGATAGCGCCGCCAATCCGCATAAGCCCGCTGGACGGCCACCTTCCCCTTGATGATGTCGCTGTTGAGGAGGGTGCGAAGCTCCTTCGTCAGGTCCTTCTGGACACCGAGGGTGACATTGTCGAAGTCGATCAGCAGGGCGGCGTTCGGGGCGTGCACGGGGGCCTGGCTCAGGTGCCGGCCGGGCCGTATCAGCGGTCGGTTCACGTCTCTCTCGTTCCGGGCCTCGCGCCGTCTCTCCATCGCTTGCGACACCTCGCCGGACCCGGTCTTCGGCAGGTCGGTGAAGCGATGCTCGGGGGCGGAGACCCGCATGGGGTCCGGACTGTCGCCGTCCTGCCGTGGGGGTGCCGGGCTTCGGCTGCGCGGGGGCCGGCCGGGTCGCCGGGTCGCGCAACAGCACTCGCCCTCACAGGATGGCCAGCCTCAAGAATTTAGCGGAGGCCTGCGGGAGAAGGTAGGGCCGAGCGGGGTGGCCCGGCGACTAGCCCAGGGGGGGCTGGCCCGCGAGGGGCAACTCGAGCTCGAAGTGGAATCGAGTGCCCTGCCCCTGTTGGGTCTCCACCTGGAGCGTCGAGCCCATCGCCTCGACCAGCTTCCGGCAGATCGACAGGCCCAGGCCAGAGCCGGAGAACGCGTACTCGCCGGGCTTCTGCCGGCGGCGGAACGGCTCGAACAGGGTAGCCATGGACTGGGGAGGGATCCCGCGGCCCGTGTCGCGCACGGAGAACTCGATCCGGCGCGGCCCCGTCTGCTGGGCGATGACTTCCACGAACCCTTCGGCAGTGAACTTGAGGGCGTTGGTCGTCAGGTTGAGCAGCACGCGGCTCAGCGCCACCGGATGGCCGACCCGGAAGTCCGCCTCGGGTGTCGCGAGGCGCACCGCGAGGCTCTTCTCCTCGGCGATGGGCTGGACGATGTCCCGGACCGACTCGAGGATGTCGGTGACCGAGAACGGAATCGGATCCAGGTCCACCAGCCGGTCGCCCCCCCGGGCCAGCTCGATCACGTCGCTCGCCACCGAGCTGAGTCCGAAGGCGGCGCTGTAGATGAGGCCGAGCTGCCGCTCCTGGACCGGATTCACCGGCCCGCTTCGCCCTCGCTGGAGGGTCTCGGCAAGAAACAGGATGGACGTGAGCGGCGAGCGAAGATCGTGGGCTACTTCCACCACCAGCTCCAGGCCGTCGGGGGCGGAGAGCCGGTCGGTGAAGTGCTGGGACCAATCGGCCTCCAGGCGCTCGCTTACCTGCTCGAGCGCGCCGAGGACCCGGAGCAGCTGGGCGGCGTCCGGTTGGGACGGGAGCGCCTGGGCCCGCTCGAGAAAGGCGGCGCGCACCATTCCCAGCAGCCGCCGGGCCAGCGGAGTCCTGGGGACCTCGACGTGGTCCGCCACGGGCCCCATGAGCTGCTGCCGCACCGCCGTCGAGAGCTGCGCCAGCTGACCGGTGATCTCCTCCGCGCCGAACGCATGCTCGACCGCCCGCTGCCACTGGGCCTGCGTGGCCATGACGGCCTCGTGAAGCGCGTTCCAGAGCCCCGGGCCGATTGCCGCCGGGCGCGCGGCCTCATGGTCCCAGAGGCTCGGGGCCGGTGGGGAATACCCCTGTGCCGGCCGGCGGCGCTCACCGCTGGTCGGCTTCGAGATTGCGGTCTCGGGCGTCAATCGATCGATCCGGCGGTCTCGTCTCGGTGGAACTCATGCTTGTCCATCAGGCGGTAGAGCGTGGTCCGGTCGATGCTCGCGAGCCGGGCCGCCTTGGACATGTTGCCTCCCGCCCTGC
>DATABZ010000041.1:0-14089 GCA_036259315.1 Gemmatimonadales bacterium
CCCCCCCCCCCCCACCCCCTCCGCGTTGTTCGGCGATCGCCGCCGGGTCCGCTCAGGTCGCGGCTGGAGCCGTCGGCACTTCGACCCGGAACCCGCAGCGCGGTCGGCCCTCCCGGTCGCAGCACTCGGTCACCGGGCTGCCGGTGATCTCCTCTACCAGGACCTGGGCCAGCGCGCAGACTTCGGGGTGACTCCCCGTCACCGCGGACAGCGGGCAGCCGTATCCCTTGAGGTGCCACCCGTCCCCCGCGCGCACCACTTCGAGGTCGCCGCCGAGCTCGCGGAGCACGGCGGCCGCGGCCTGAACCCGGGCCTCATCGCCGCCGGTTCCCGAGACGCCCGCCGCGATCCGTCGGCCGACCCCTCGCAGCAGCTCGATCGCGCGGTCCCGACCCTCGGTGCGGGTGATCTCCTCCACCAAGCCGCCCAGCACGAGCGCGTAGGCCTTGGGGAACAACTCCTCTCCGGCGCCGGTCAGGTCGTAGACCCGGGCCGGTTTTCCGCCGGTGTCCCGCTGGGTGCCGACGTGCTCGACGATCCCGTCGCGCTCCAGCGCCGCGACGTGGGTGCGAACGGCGTTGTCGGTGAGGCGCAGCGCATCCGCGAGCGAGGTGATGGTCTGCCGGGAGCGGCGCAGGAGGCGGAGCATCTCCGCCCGGGTGTCGCCCGTCAGCCTTAGGAGCCAGTTGGTCATGAGTGGCCTTGTTCGTTCCCCAATCTTAGTGCCAGGGCGCAACATAGTCAACTTATCCCAGAAATCTATTGACAAAGGTGACTATGCCGGCAATGTTATGCCACCCCTTAACCTTCGGAGTGCCCCATGTCTCGATCGGGACCCGCTCTCTCGCTTCTCCTCGCCCTCTCTCTCCCTACCTTCGGCGTGGCCCAGGCCGAGGCGCCGGATCTGTCGGATCCTGAGGTCGCCCACGTCGCCGTCACCGCCAATACCATCGATGTCGAGCTCGGCAAGGTGGCCCAGGACCGCGCCGGAAGTTCCGATGTGAAGCGGTTCGCGAGCTCGATGGTCCGGGACCACACGGCCGTGAACGAGCGGGCCGCCGCACTGGCCGGGAAGCTCGGTGTCACGCCGAAGGACAACCCGGTAAGCCAGTCGCTCATGAGCGGCGCGGACCAGGCGACGGCGAAGCTGAAGCCGCTCGAGGGCTCCGCGTTCGACCAGGCCTACATCGAGCGGGAGATCGCCTTCCACCAGGCGGTGCTCGACGCCCTGGACGACCTGCTCATTCCAACGACCGAGAACGGCGAGCTGAAGCAGCTGCTGGTCGAGGTCCGGCCCGCGATCGCCGCCCATCTGGCATACGCGAAGAGGATCGGCCAGAAGCTCCAGGCATCCAGATAGGACCCGGCTACTGAGACCGATGCTGCAGCAGGAGCTCGGTTACGGCGCGCGCCAGTGCCTCGGGACTGAACGGCTTCTGCAGGAAGGGAGCCTCCCGTGGCACCAGGCGCTGGAGCACGGCCTCGCTGCCCGTATGGCCGGAGATGAACAGCACCGGCAGGTCGGGCCAGCGGGCCAGGAGGGCGTCATGGAGCTGACGCCCGTTGCGCTGCGGCATGATGACGTCGGTGACCACGAGGTCGGGGCGGATCCGCCGCTGTTCGATTACCTGGAGCGCGGCCGCGCCGTCTTCCGCGGCAAGAACGGTGTAGCCCTCCTCCTCGAGCGCGCGCACGGCCAGAGTGCGCACCAGCAGGTCGTCGTCAGCGACCACTACCACGCGCCCGAGACCGTCATGGTGGGTGGGGCGCACACTCCCCGGCTCCCCTTCTCCGATCGGAACCGCCGGGCCCGTCACCGGCCAGTAGAGCTCCATCGTGGTGCCCACCCCCGCCTCGCTGCGGGCGCCGATGTAGCCGCCGTGCTGCTTCACCGTGCCGTAGACCATGCTCAGGCCGAGCCCCGTGCCTTCGCCCACGGGCTTGGTGGTGAAGAACGGATCGAAGATCCTGGAGAGGATCTCCGGCGCCATGCCGTGTCCTGTGTCGGTGACGCGGAGCCGGACGTAAGCCCCCGGCGCGAGACGAAACCCCATGTCGGCCGTGGAGACGCTGTCCGGCGAGGCGATCTCGGTGCGCTCCAGGCCGATCGTCACCCTGCCGCCGGTATCGGTCGCGTCCCGCGCATTGGCCACCAGGTTGATGAGGACCCGTTCCACCTGGGCGGGGTCCGCCTGGACCAGCGGGATAGCGGACGGGGGCGGCGAGAGGACGAGCGACTTGTCGGCTCCGAGGAGCTGCTGCAGCACCGGGAGGAGATGCTCGGTCAGGGCATGGAGATCCACCGGCTGGGGGCTGGGTGACCTGCTGCCTGGTGTAGGCCAGCAGCTGTTGGGAGACGCGGGCGGCGCGCTCGGCGGATTGCAGCACGAGGCGCATGTCGGGTGACTGCGGGTGCTCGGGACCGAGCGCGCGCAGCACGAACGTTCCGAAGCCCAGTACCCCTTGCAGCGCGTTGTTCACCTCGTGCGCGACGCCCCCGGCGAGGGTGCCGACCGCCTGGAGCCGCTGGGCGTCACGCAGCTGCTGCTCGGTGCGCCGCTCGGCCGTGATGTCGCGGAACATGACCACCCCACCGGCGATGCGGCCCGCGGCGTCGCGCACCGGGGCGGCGCTGATCCAGACCGTCAGCCGCCGACCGCTCGCGCCCCGTCGCGCCGCCTGCACGATCTCGATGACCTCGCCTTCCACGATCTCGCCGCGCTGCACGGCCCGCGCCCCGGCCCACTCCTCGGAGGCGATCGGCCGGCCGTCGAGATGGTACCCGGTGTAGGCCGTGCTGTAGTCCTCGGCGCGGGTCTCCTCCACCGGCCGGCCCCAGAGCCGCTCGAACGTGGGGTTCGCGAACAGGATCTCGCCCGAGGGGCCGGTAATGGCGATGGCGATCGGCGCCTGCTCGAGCACCGTGCGGAGCTGCCGGCGCTCGGCGTCACGCTCGGCCGCGATCCGCTCGGTCTCGGCGAGCGCGCGCTCCACGATCCGACGCGCCTGCACGACGGCCGTCACATCGATGCCGGTGGCGAGGATGCCGGTCACTTCCCCGTCCGCTCCCCGCATCGCCTGATACACGAAGTTGAGATGGCGGGGCTCGAGCGGCGCGCCGGGGGCGGGCTGGAGATGCACCAGCACCTCGTTGCCAACGAACGGCTCGCCGGTCGAGTAGACCCGGTCCAGCAGCTCGAAGAACCCCTGGCCCTCGACTTCCGGGATAGCCTCGCGTGCCGTCCGACCCAGGACCGCGCGATGGCCGACGAGCTGATAGTAGGCGGGATTCGCCAGCTCGAAGACATGCTCCGGACCGCGAAGGACCGCCATGAACGAGGGCGCGAGCTCGAAGACCCCGGCCAGCAGCTCGCGCTCGGCGGCCGCGACCGCTCGAGCGGACGCCCGCTCCTGCGCTAGCCGCAGTACGCCCTCGAGTGCAGTCCCGATCTCCCGCGCCACCTGTGCGACGAGTCGCGTCGCGTCAGCGTCGGCCGGCAGGCGCGGGTTGAGGCCGACGACCAGCATACCGTGGGGCTTTCCCGTGCTGCCGACGGACAGCGGAAGGCACAGGGTGTCGCGCACCGGCTCTGGCCAGCGGTCGCACACTACGGACACGCGCGGGGGCGCCCACTCGCGCTCCGCCACCTGGCCGCTCCGCGCCAGCGCACGCGAGGCGGGCCACACGCCGTCCTCGATTGGAAGGGCAGCCGGAGCCGCCGGCGATCCCGGCACTATGCCCGTGCTGACGCGGAGCTGCAGGGTGGCCGCCTGCTCGTCGAGCAGGTAGAGCAGCGCGAATGCAGCGTCGTCGCGCGCCGTGCCGAGCGACGCCACCGCCGCGTCGCACACGTCGCCCACCGAGCGGGCCTGCAGCATCCCGGCGGCGAGCTCCTGGAGAAGGCGAACGCGGCGCTCGCTCACCACCCGCCGGGTGGTCTCCTGCACGGTCACCAGCACGCCGCCCACGTTGCCGCCGTCGTCCCGCACCGGGCTGTAGCTGTAGCTCCAGTAGACGTCGTGCACGCGGTCGCCTCGGGTGATCGGCACCAGGTGGTCCTCGTGCCACGTCGCCTCACCGCCCGCCATGATGGCCTCCACCTCAGGGCCGATGATGGGCCAGATCTCCGCCCAGCACTCGCGCCCACGCGCGCCGAGCGCGGAGGGATGGCGGTCCGGGCCCATGCTGGGCCGGTACGCGTCGTTGTAGAACTGGATCAGGTCTGGGCCCCACCAGAGGAACATCGCGTGACGCGAGGCGAGCAGGGTGCTGACGGTCGCGCGGAGGCTCGCCGACCAGGTCTCGACCGGCCCCACCGCCGTCGTCGCCCAGTTGTGGGCGCGGGTGAGCGCCGCCATTTCGCCGGCGCCGCGCAGGAAGATGTCGGCGGCGCTCTCCGACGAGGAGCCGCCCTGCTCGATGGTGATCACATCCACGTCCACTGTCAGAACGTGAGGTCCGGCGGTACCACGACCGTGGAGAGCAGCCCGACCGGCGGCGCACCGGAGAGTGCGCGGCAGGCCAGAAACCTACACCGGTGAAGTGCCACCCGTCGCGCCGCGGCTTGACGCGTCACCATCGCCGCCGCTTACATCGTGGGGCAGATCGCGGCCCGCGTCCCTCCCGCCTTCGGAGCTGGTATGACGCCCACCCAGGAATGGTTCTCCGGCTTCCCCCAGGTCGCCCGCACGCTGCTGGCGTTCGCTCCCGTGATCGCGAGCGCGGCGCTGCTCGCGCTCGCGGGCTGGCTGCTCGGCAGGCTGGCGCGCTATCTCGCGACCCGCGGAGTGGCCGCGGTGCTCACCAGGCTCGGCGCCCAGCCGTCGCTCCGCGGCGCCATCGTCAGCAGCGGGGTCGCCAGCCACGTGCCGGCGGTGATCGGCGGGTTCGCCTACTGGCTGGTCTTCCTCTTCTTCGTGGCCGCGGCGCTGGAGACGCTGGGACTGCCGGTCGTGACCGGCGCGCTCAACCGGGTCGCCTACTACCTGCCGAACGTCCTCGCCGCGCTGGTGGTGATCTTCGGCGGCATCATCCTCGGTACTCTGGTGCGGAGCGTCGTGGCCCGCACCGCGGTGTCGGCGGGCGTGGACTTCGGGACCGCCGTGGGCAGCGTGGCCCAGTGGACCGTCGTGCTCATCGCGGTCGTGGTGGCGCTGGAGCAGGTGGGCATCGAGGCGCAGGTGCTCATCGTCATCGTCGCCATCGTCCTCGGCACCACGCTCGCGGGCGCGGGACTGGCCTTCGGGTTGGGTGCGCGGACGGCGGTCAGCAGCATCATCGCCTCGTACTACGTCGCGCAGGCGTATCGGATCGGCCAGCTGGTGCGGATCGGCGGGATCGAGGGCAAGATCGTCCAGACCACCCCCACCGCCGTCTTCCTCGATACGCCGCAGGGCCGGGTCCTCGTCCCGGCGAAGCAGTTCAACGAGGAAGTCTCCGTCCTGGTGACGGAGCGCTAGCCGTGCAGCCCGACGAGCGGCTCGCACTCGGCTTCATGGAGGCGCACCCCGACGCTGCGGCACGGCTGCTGGAGCGCGCGGCCCCGAACGAAGCGGCGGCGCTCCTCGAGGAGGCGCCGGCCAGGGTTGCGGCGGAGGTTCTCCGACTCATGGCGCCCGGCGCGGTGGCCACCTGCGCCGCCGCGATGCCGGTGGAGCGGCTGGCGGCCACCGTGGCCGAGCTGCCGCTCGACGCGGCCGCGGCGGTGATGCACCGGCTCGACTCGGAGCGGCGCGACGCGGTGCTCACCCGCCTGCCGGCTACGGCGGAGGCGCCGCTTCGGCGCCTCCTCGCGTACGGCGCGTACACCGCCGGCGCGCTGGCCGACCCGCTCGCGACGGCGCTGCCGGAAGACCTCACGGTCGCGGAGGCACAGACCCGTCTCCGCGGACGCAGCGGGCATCTCCTCTACTATCTCTATGTCGTGGCACGCGACGGGACGCTGGTCGGCGTGCTCGACCTGCCGGAGCTCATGTCCGCTCGGCCGAAGGAGGCGCTCGCCGCGGCCATGCGCCGGAACCCGATCCGCCTCGAGGCCGACACCGCGTTCGCCACGCTCGCGGCGCATCCCGCCTGGCAGAACCTGGACGCACTGCCGGTGGTGGACGCTCATGGCCGGCTGGTCGGCGCCATCCGTCACATGGCGGTGCGCAGGCTGGAGGCGGAGCTGGGCCTTCGCGCGCGGAGCGAGTCGGTGGTGGCGACCCTGGTCGGCCTGTCGGAGCTCTACTGGGCAGGGCTCGCCGGGATGTTCCCCCGGGTCGCGTCGGCGGTCCTGCCCTCCCCTCCACCTGCCGCATCCGGCCCGTCCGGTGAGGTCTCCGATGCCCCCTGATCCCCGCATGCTCCGGTCGCTGGTGCAGGATTTCATCCGGCTCTACCCCGAGGAGGCCGCCCAGATGGTGGAGCGGCTCCCGCCCGACGAAGCCGCGGCCCTGCTCGAGCGGCAGGACCCGACCCTCGCGGCCGAAGTGCTGCGTCGGCTGCCGGGGGAGGCGGCGGCCGCCGCGCTCGGGGAGGTCAGCGAGGCGGCGGCGGCGCCGATCGTCGCGGCCATCGAGCCGGTCACCGCCGCGGCGCTCCTGTCGCGACTGGACGAGGAGCGGCGGAAGCAGCTGGTCACGCGGCTCGATCCGGCGCTCGCGCGGGAGGTGGCCGATCTGCTGACGTACCCTCCCGACGTCGCGGGCGGCTTCATGGATCCGCGGGCCGCGAGCTTCCGCCCGCGTGCCACGGCGCGCGAGGCGCTGACGAAGATTCGGGCGGCGAAGGGGCGGCGGATCCAGGACGTCTTCGTGGTGGACGAGGAAGGTCGGCTCACCGGCGCCGTCGGTCTTCACGATCTCGCGCTGGCGGAGCCCGGGACCCGCCTGGAGTCGCTGGCCGCCGGCCGCCCGATCAGCGTACAGGCGATGGCCCCGCGGGAGGACGTCGTGGCGATCGCCGAGTCCGGGCGGGTGGCCAGCATTCCGGTCGTGGACCTGGAAGACCGCCTGCTTGGCGTGATTCATCCGGGCGACCTGGTGGCCGCCACGCAGGAGGCGGCCTCCGCGGACATCCAGACGATGGTGGGCGTCAGTCCGGACGAGCGCGCCCTGTCGCGCGCGTCGTTCGCGGTGCGGAAGCGGCTGCCGTGGCTCCAGATCAATCTGGTGACGGCGTTCCTCGCGGCCGCGGTAGTGGGCCTGTTCGAGGACACCATCGCGCAGTTCACCGCGCTCGCGGTGCTGCTCCCCGTGGTGGCCGGTCAGTCGGGCAACACCGGCGCGCAGGCGCTCGCCGTCACCATGCGAGGGCTCGCGTTGCGGGAGATCCGGGTGCGCCACTGGGCGCGGGTCGGCGGGAAGGAGCTGATCGTCGGTGCGGTCAACGGGGTCGCGGTCGCGGCGGTCACGGCGCTCGGGGTTTACATCTGGAGCGACTCGGCCGGGCTCGCCGGGGTGATGGGCGTGTCCATGGTGTGCTCGATGATCGTGGCGGGACTGGCCGGCGCATCCGTGCCGATGGCCCTCACGCTCATGGGGCAGGATCCGGCCGCGGCGTCGTCCATCATTCTCACCACGGTGACTGACGTGATGGGCTTCCTCACGTTCCTCGGGTTCGCCACACTGGCCTCGGGAATGCTCTAGCGGCTTCGCTTGACGCCCCCGGTCCCGGGACGCAACGTCCGGGTGATCCGAATCCCATGGGACGGCCGTGCCCGCATCGCTCGGTGCAGAGCCGGCCGGGATGGGTCAGGCCACGCCCGAGCCGCCCCCGCGATACGTGTGGCACGCGCGGAAGCGCCGGGGGCGGGTGTCGCATTGGTGTCAGGGGCCGACGGTGACCATCCGCGCCACGGAAGGCACGCCCTTCGAGTTGAGCAGGAAGAGCATGTAGGGGCCCGGAGTCGCCAGGCTGGCGCTGGCCGGCCCCGCGGCGCGAAGCGTGGTCGCGCCCGTCGCCGTGAAGGTGAGCGGATAGATGAGCTGGCTCTGGTTGAACGCGTGGGTGACCGACGAGAGCCGGATCAGGGTGCCGCGGGTGACCGACCCGGCGTCGGGCGACTCGACGTCGAACGACGTGCCGTAGGAGATCCTCGCCGGCGCCGAGGCGATGGCGGGACGCCGGGCCAGGGTGCCGTCGGCATTGAAGAGGTAGGGCGGGCTGAAGATCTGCCCCGTGAACTGGCTGTTCTCGTACGATACCCCTCCACCTTCGCCGCTGCCGCTGGAGAGCACGCGCCCGTCCGGCAGCAGCAGCGCCGCCGAGTGGTACGTGCGCCCCACCACCTCGCGGGCCATGGTGGTCCACGACTCGGTCGCCGGGTTCCACAGCTCGGCCTCGCGCACCGCGGCGCTCACGTCGTTGAACCCAGGCCCGCTGGTACCGTTGGTGACCAGCACCTGCCCGTCCGCGAGGATCGTGGCGTTCATCTGCCGCCGGGCGAACTGCATCGAGGGGACGCTCCGCCACGCGGGAGCCGCCTGGTTGAGATCGATGACCTCGGCCGAGCTGGTCGGGGGATCGCCGCCACCCGCGTAGAGAATCTTGCCGGGCGCGTACATCACCGCGGACCCGAGCCTGCGGTCGGCCACGACGCGGTCGCCCACCGTGGTCCACTGGCCCTCGCCGGCCGTGCTCAGATAGCGGGTGGTCGCCTGGAAGCCGGCGAGGAACACCTTCCCGTTCGGCGCGACGAACATCGCCGGATAGTAGGGGCTGGGGATCGAGAGGCTGGCGCCGGTCAGCCGTCGCCACGAAGTGCCGTTTCCGACCTCGGGGACGGTGACGACCGTGCGGCTCTCGTCGGAGCCCGAGATGGCCAGGAACCGGCCGCTCGCCAGGACGGTGAGCGTGGGGTAGTAGCGACCCTGGGCCATCGAGCTGGTGGCGCTCCAGCTATTGCTGAACGCGTCATAGATCACCGCCCTGGGCTCGCCACTGGTGCCGCTGATCGATCCCCCGGCGATCAACAGCCGGCCGTCGGGGAGGAAGGTGTGACCGCTGCAGAAGATCGGATAGGTCTTGTTGAGCGCGGTGAAGCCGGCCCCTTGATTCGCCGGGTCCCAGAGATGGGCGGCGCCGCGGTCGCCCCAGAACATCACCTTGCCGGTGGGCAGCACGTGGAGGTGGATGCCCACGACCGGCGTCTGGAACGTCGGGCCCCACTGGCCGCGGGTGGCCGCGGAGCTCGTGCCCGACGGCGAGAACACCGCGCTGATGGCGCCGTTCTGGATGACGGTGTGCTGGCAGGTGCCGGTGCCGCTGCACGGCGGGGCCCAGGTGAAGCTGTTGCCGGCGGCCGGCGTGGCGATGAGCACCAGCGCCGTGTAGGCCGGGTACCTGGCGGAGCAGCCCGTCGAGGCCGGAGTGCCGTTGGTGATGAGGCAGTTGATGGCCGGAGTGAGGCCAGACTGGCTCGTGACCCTCCCGCTCCCGGTGCCGACGCCGCCTTCGATGCGGATGCGGAACGGGCCCTCGAGGAACCGGGCTTCCACGGTCCGGTTGACCGACATCGTCGTGGTGCAGGTGCCGGTGCCGGTGCAGGCACGGAACCAGCCCTTGAGAGAGTGACCGGTCTTCGGGGTGGCCGTGAGGGTCACGGTGACGCCCTGGTTGAACTGCGCCCTGCATCCGGTGGCCGCCACCGCCCCATTGGTCACGGTGCAGTCGATGCCGGCCGGGCTGGACTTCACGGTTCCGTCGCCCGTCCCGCTGCCGAGGATCGTCAGCGTCTTGGTCACGACGGCGGACGCGCGGTCCACCTCGGTCATCTCGGTCGTGTCCTGGCAGGCGTGGAGGAGGGCCAATGTGAGTGAGACACTGATCAGAAGTGCGAGACTGGGAAACGCACGGGGCCGGGACATACGAGGGCTCGGGTCAGGGGGCGGACTACCTCAGGAACGGAAACTGGAGCGAACGGTGGCCCGGGGTGATCAAGCGGTCGTCAAGCAGGCAGAGCCGCTCGGTCGCCGTCCCCCGGCTATCTTGCCCTACTCCCTCTCCCAGCTGCCCATGCGTATCCGAGCCACGTTCCTCGTCCTGACCATCGCTGCCTCCACTGCCGCCGCGCAGGCCCCCCGCGAGCGATACGCCGTCATGGCCAACGGCGAGCGGATCGGCCATCTGCACGTCACCCGCAAGGGAACGCGGGTCGAGACCGACTTCCGGATCGACAACAACGGTCGGGGTCCCAAGATTCGTGAGACCTGGCAGCTCGGCCCGGACGGAGTGCCCCGGCAGCTCAGCCTCTCGGGCAGCACGACGTTCGGGAGCCCGGCCAGGGAGTCGTTCCGCTGGCGGGACGATCGGGTCGAGTGGCGGACTCTCAACGATCGCGGGTCCGCTCGGGCCGCGGGGCCGGCGGCCTACCTCCCGATCGACGGCAGCCCCTACTACATGGCGCTCTACCTGCCGGCGCTGCTCGCCGCGCCCGAGCGCACGCTGCCGGCCTGGCCCGGCGGCTCCCTGCGCGCGGAGCGCGTGCGCGACGTGCCGCTGGGCCATGGCGGGAGCTCGGGGACGGTGTGGGCGCTCTGGGGAATCGACCTCTTCCCGACGTTCGTCCTCACCGACTCCGCGGGTCGCTGGACCGGCGCGCTCAACAGCTGGTATGTGGTGGTGCCGGAGGCCATGACGGGCCAGGCGGAGGCGCTCGGCCAGCTGGTCGTGTCCCTGGAGTCCGAGCTGCTCGCCGGACTCACGAAGCGCCTGGCGCACCGCTGGAACCAGCCGGTCCAGCTGCGAGACGTGCTGGTGCTCGATCCGGCCTCCGGCAGGCTGTCGCCCCCGACGACGGTGGTGACCTACGGCGGACGGATCACCGCCATCGCGCCCGACCTGCCGGCACCCGACAGCGGCGTCGTGATCGAGGGCGAAGGCGGGACACTCGTGCCTGGGCTCTTCGACATGCACGTCCACTACGGCACCTGGGACGGGCCGCTCCATCTCGCCGCCGGCGTCACGACCGTGCGCGACATGGGGAACACCGACGCCATGCTCGACGTGACCTTGCGCGGGGTAGAGTCGGGCGCGCTGATGGGACCGAGCGTGGTGCGCTCGGGGTTCATCGAGGGGCGGAGCCAGTTCTCCGCCCGGGACGGGCTGGTGGCGGACAGCCTGCCACAGGCGCTCGCCGCGGTTCGGCGCTACGCCGCGCTCGGCTATCACCAGGTGAAGCTGTACAACTCCCTGCCACCCGACTGGGTCGCCCCGATCGCCGTGGAGGCGCACCGCCTCGGCCTGCCGGTCGCGGGGCACGTGCCCGCTTTCTCGAGCACGTCACGGGTGGTGCGGGACGGCTACGACGAAGTCACTCACATCAACCAGCTGGTGCTCAGCTTCCTGATCGACACCGACCGGGAGGACACGCGCACGCCGTTCCGCTTCACCGCGCTCGGCCTGCGCACGGCAGGCCTGGATCTCGAGGACCCGCGGTTCCAGCAGCTCCTCGCCGAGATGCGCGAGCGGGGAGTGGCGCACGACCCGACGATCGCGACCTTCCAGTCCCTGCTGCTCGCCCGGCCTGGCCGCGTGACCTCGGTGGACGCCCCCTGGATCGCGCACATGCCCGGGCCGGTGCAGCGCACTCGCAAGATCGCCTGGCTCGACGTCAAGCCGGGCGAGGATTCCGTCTACCGCGCCTCCTCGGAGAAGCTCCGCGCCGTACTCAAGCGGCTCTTCGACCGCGGCATCCAACTGGTGCCCGGGACCGACGACATCTCGGGCGTGATGCTCCACAGCGAGCTGGAGGAGTGGCAGCGCGCGGGCATTCCGCCGAGCGAGGTGCTTCGCCTCGCCACAGTCAGGGCCGCGGAGCACCTGGGGCTCGAGCACGAGGTCGGCACCATCGCGCGGGGGAAGCGTGCCGACCTGCTGCTGGTGCCGGGCGACCCGACGCGCGACGTCGGCCTGCTCCGGCAGGCGCGGCTGGTGATGAAGAACGGCGTCGTGTTCTACCCCGACGAGATTCACCAGGCGATCGGAGTGCGGCCGTTCGCGTCGAGGCCGGTGGCTTCGCGGCCCTGATCGCCGGCCGAATGCCGCGGCCGGTCAGCCCTGCTGGCGGTAGAGCGACGGATACCGCCGCTTCAGCTCCTCCAGCTTGGGCATGTCGTGGATAACGATGTACGGCTGGGTGGGGTGCCGCACCAGGTAGTCCTGGTGATAGCCCTCCGCGGGGTGGAACGTCTCCAGCGCGCTCACCTCGGTGACGATCGAGTCGCGCCAGACGCCGGCCGCGGCGAGCTTCGCGATGTACCGCGCGGTCGCCTCCCGCTGCGCGGCATCGCGGTAGAACACGGCCGACCGGTACTGCGTCCCCACGTCGGGGCCCTGCCGGTTCAGCTGGGTGGGATCGTGGGCCACGGTGAAGAAGACCTGGAGCAGCTGATCGTAGGAGATCCGCGCGGGGTCGTAGACCACCCGCACCGCCTCCGCGTGCCCCGTCGTGCCCGAGCTCACTTCCTCATAGGTGGGGGCGGGGTCGGACCCGCCCGCGTAGCCCGAGACGGCATCCGTGACGCCCTCGAGGTGCTCGAACACCGCCTCGACTCCCCAGAAGCAGCCCCCCGCAAAAACCGCGGTGTCGCTCGCGGCGGCCACGCCGGCCGGCGCGGGCTCCGCGGCCATCGCCGCGGGAACATGCCCGGCGCGAGATGCGTCCGATCCGGTGGACGACGAAGACACAGCGGCGGTGACCAGGATGGCCCCTGCGAGGGCCGGGACGAGCAGATGGCGTGCAGCAGGCATGGGACGTCGCTCCGAGGGGGTCATACCGAGGAAACGTCTCCCCCTGGTCGGCGGTTCTCAAGGCGATCACTCACTCCCGCAGCCGATACCCCGCTTTCGCCACCGTGAGGATGTAGCCCGGCTCCTCCTCCCGGTGGCCGAGCTTCCGGCGCAGCACCGCGACGTGGGTGTCCACCGTGCGGCTGGTGACGTCCTCCCGGTAGTCCCACACCTCCGCCAGCAGCTCCCGCCGGCTCGCCACGGCTCCGCCGCGCGCGACCAGCGCGCGAAGCAGCTCGTACTCCTTGGGCCGGAGCGCCACGAGCCGCCCGGCGCGGCGCACGTCGCGCGTCGCCGGGTCGAGCTCCAGGTCGGCGAAGCGGAGCGGCATCGCGGGCGCGCGGAGCCGCTCCAGCTCCTCGACCGGCGTGTCCGACAGCTCGCGCAGGATCGCGACGAGATGCTCGTGCGAGCGACGGCTCCGAACCGCGGCGGTCCAGGCGCGGACCCGGTCGAGCGTCGCCCGGAAGCGCTCCTCCTCGAACGGCTTGAGCAGGTAGTCGAGCGCGCGCACGTCGAAGGCCTCCAGCGCGTACCGCTCGTGCGCGGTCACGAACACCACCGCCGGCGGCGGGTCGCCCGCGAGCCGGGCCGCCACCTCGATGCCGCCGGTCTCCGTCATCTCGATGTCGAGGAACACCACCTCCGGCCGGGTGCGCGCGATCGCGCCGATCGCCTCCGTGCCCTCGGCACACTCCGCGACCACCTGCATGTCGCCCTGCCGCGCGAGGAGCGTCCGGAGCCGTGCGCGAGCGAGCGGCTCGTCGTCCACGATGACGGCACGGATGGGAGCGGTCATGGCACCGCGGGCTCCGCCATCCGGAGCGGTATGGAGAGGGCGCAGACCGCGCCGCCGGTGGGAGCGGGGGCGAGCTCCACCCGCTGCTCGGGCCCATAGAGCTGCCGGAGCCGCGCGCGGGTGATCGCGAGCCCCACCCCTTCGCGTACCGGACTGCTCGAGCGAAGGCCGACACCGTCGTCGCAGACCGAGAGGTGGAGCCGGCCGCCGCCCTCCCACGCGCGCACGTCCACCCGACCCGGGGTGATGCGGCGGGTGATCCCGTGGCGGATGGCGTTCTCCACGAGCGGCTGGAGGATGAGCCGGGGCACCATCGCGTGCTGCACCCGGGGCTCCACGTCGAACGCGACGCGGAGCCGGTCGCCATAACGCGTCTCCTGGATCTCGGCGTAGCGGCGAAGCAGCGCGACCTCCTCCGCGAGCGTCGTCTCTACCCGGGCGCCGCTCCGCAGCGTGAGCCGCAGCATCTCGCTCAGACGGGCCAGCAGCCGATCGGCGCGCGCGGGGTCCTCGTACAC
>DATABZ010000042.1:0-9948 GCA_036259315.1 Gemmatimonadales bacterium
GATGGTGCCGCCCACGACCGAGGGATCGCCGGCGAAACGGCGCTGCCAAAGGCCATGACTCAGCAGGGCGACGTCCGGACCGCCCGGAGTGTCGTCTGTGGCGAGAAAGGTTCGGCCGATCGCGGCCCGCTGGCCCAGCACGTCGAACAGGTTGGCGGTCGCGTGCTGCACCGGCACTTCCTCCGGCTGCCCCGCTCCCGTGAGGTTCGCGCCCAGATCGTACACGGCCGCCATTCCGCTGAAGGACGTGGTGGCGGAGAGCCAGTCGAGATAGTTCGCGGGCGACACGACGTTGCGCTCGCTCTTGCGGAACCGGCTCGCCTCCCAGACTCCCACGAGACGCTCGGGCTCCTCGTGCGGCAGCGCGCGGAGGAGGACGGCATTGATGACGCTGAAGATCGCGGTGTTGGCGCCGATCCCCAGCGCCAGGCAGGTCACCGCCGCGGCCGTAAAGGCCGGCGTGCGGGCCAGCCGCCGCAGGGCGAAGCGCAGGTCTCGTGGCATGCGGGTCTCTCAGCTGACCGCGGAGAGCTGCCGCTCCTCGACGACCTTGCCGTCGAAGAGGTGCACCGAGCGGTCGGCGTGGCGCGCGTAGCGCGGGTCGTGGGTGACCATGCAGATCGTTGCGCCGCCCTGGTGCAGCTCGCGCAGCAGCTCCATCACGGCCTCGCCGTTGGTCGAGTCGAGGTTGCCGGTGGGCTCGTCGGCGAGCAGGATCGCCGGGTCGCCGGCCACCGCGCGGGCCACCGCGACCCGCTGCTGCTGGCCGCCCGAGAGCTGGGCCGGAAAGTGCTTCATCCGGTGGGACATCCCGACCCGTTCGAGGGCCGACTGCACCCGCTTCCGGCGCTCGTCGCCCGCCATGCCGCGGTAGGTGAGGGGGAGCTCGACGTTCTCGTAGACGGTGAGGTCGCCGATCAGGTTGAAGGCCTGGAAGATGAAACCGATCTGCCGGTTGCGAACCCTGGCCCGCTCGGAGGCGGAGAGTCGCGCCACCGGCTGGTCGTCCAGCGTGTACGTGCCCTCGGTGGGCGTGTCGAGCAGCCCCAGAATCGACAGCAGCGTCGTCTTGCCGCAGCCCGACGGTCCGGCGATCGCCACGTATTCCCCGTGCCGGATCTCGAGGTGGATATCCGACAGCGCGTGGGTTTCGACTTCGTCGGTGTAGAAGACCTTCTTGATGCCTTCGAGTCGGATCAGGGGTTCGGCCATTGGGCGTTCTCGGGTTGAGGGAATGCTGCGAGCCATGAGCAATGATCCAAAGCGGTCCTACGAGTGGTCACGTCCGTGAGTTTGCGTGCGCTTCGAGCCCACCGCACATGCCCGCAGCTCAATCGATCCTCACCCGGTCGAACCCGTCCCAGCGCGACATGTCGGAGATGATGACCTTGTCGCCCGGCTCTAGGCCGGCGACGATCTCGACGGTGTTGACGGAGGTACGGCCCAGCCTGACGTTCACCCGGGTCGCTTCCGTGCCGTCGGGGGTGAGCTTGAACAGCCCGACGGCGCTGTTGGCCTGGCCGTACGCGGGCCGACCCACGTGGAGCACGTCGTCCAGCCGCTCGACCTCGATGGTGCCGTCCACCGACAGATCCGGCCGGGCGCCGCGCGGCAACTCGCCTTCCAGCGAGACGTCTACCGTCACCGTGCCGTTCTGGACCGCGGGATCGATCCGATACACCTTGCCCCTCGCGATCCCGTTCCGGGTATCGATCGCGGCCGGCTGGCCGATCGCCACGTCCTTGGCCTGGGTCTCCGGTATCCGAAGCACCGCCTTCAGCTTGCCCGGCTCCACCAGCCGGGCCAGCGTGGCGCCCGACTGGGCCCACTGCCCGACCTCGAGCGGCAGCTCCTGGAGGATCCCGTGGGCCCCCGCCAGCACCTTCATCGAGTGAATGCGGCCGCGCTGGAACTCGGTCACCGCGCGCAGCCGACCGACCTGCGCCTTCTGCAGGGCGAGCTGGGAGTCCGCCGCGCCCACCATGACGGCGAGCCGCTGCTCCTCGACCTTGTAGCGGGTCTCCAGCTCCTCCACCCGGTCGCGGGCGCGGCTCGCCTCCATGGTCGAGATGAGCTCCTTGGCCACGAGTTCCTCCGCCGCCTCCGCGTTGCGCTTGGCGTCCTGGTAGGCCGCCTTTGCCGCCGCCACCGCCGCCTCCTGGTTCAGGCGCTGGGTCTCCAGGTCGGTCTCCAGGTTCACCCGGTCGGCCTGGGCCACGGTGAGCTGGCGCTCCGATTCCAGCGCCTCGAGCTGGACGTCGGGATTGCTGAGCTCGAGCAGCACGGTCTCGGGCTGCACCTCCTGCCCTGGCTCGGCCAGCCGCCGCTCCACCCGGCCGGCGGTGACCGCCGAGATGTACCGGATCCGCTCGGGCACCAGGGTGCCCGGTCCCCTGACCTCGATTACCAGCGGGCCCTTCTGCACCGAGTCGATCCAGACCGACGCGCGGTCGACGCTGGGAGCCGCCGGCTTGAGACTCCGAAGGCCGACCGTCATGGCTACGAGCGACGCCAGCGCGATGCCGCCGTAGAGGAGTCGCTTCCGGCCGCGGTTGACCGGTGCCCGGGGTATGTCCACGCTGTATCCCTTGTAGAGAGTGCCGTCCGGCCGATCGCGGCGCAGCGCGCGCGATCGTCGCGTCGCTCCTAGGAAAGGTTCGTGCCGCTCCCGGGTCGACGGCCAAGCACTTGAGCTCGCGTGACTTGCTCGAAGCGCCCCGCGCGGCGACCGTGCTCGCGGTGTTCGCTCGCGGGATGACCGAATCCCGGAATCGAACACTGCGGTGTGTGTGCACACGCAGCTTGCACGTCCCCACACGGTCCCGCCCTTTTTCAGGTTCCGTATGACACATCGTCCGTCGGTGATCCGCGCCGGGTGGCGTGCGCTGGGCCTGCTCTCGTTGGCTGCCGCCGGTGCGGGGTGCAGTCACAGCGAGCCGTTCTCCAATCCGCAGGGCAGCGAGGAGCCGTTCGACCCGGGACCCCCCGCGAGGCTCACGCTCAATCCGGGGCACGACGGCCATCCGTCCTGGCTGCCCGACGGCTCCGGTATCCTCTATTCATCGCAGCAGCTCGACCGGACGGACGCGGACGTGTGCCTGACCGAGCTGCCGGAGACCGGCGGGCGCCAGCGGTGGCTGGCGTGCGACCTCGCAGGCGACCGGACGAGCAGAGATGCCGGCCAGTCGGCGGCCGTGTCTCCGGATGGCCGGCTCGCGGTGCTGCGCGCAGGCAACGGCGAGTCGGGCGGCCAGAGTCCCGTGTTCCTGGACATCGCCCTGGCTCCCTCATTGGATGTCCACCAGGCCCAAACGGTTCGCACGCTCCCCTTTGCCCCGGCCGGCGGAGCGAGCCACGACTACGCCGGACATCTCCGCTGGCTCCGGGAGGACGCGCTGGTCTACGTGGGGCAGCTGTTCCGTGCCCAGCCGGCGTGTCCTGATCGGGGCTGCCCGCTGGACACGCTGCTCCTGGGCACCGAGGTGACCCTGCTCGAGCTCTCGGGATCGGCGGTCAACGGCTCCGCACTACCCGGGACCACCCAGGCGACGGGTGTCGCTCCGATCCTCGACGGTACAGCGATCCTCTATACGCTCCGGGCGGACACCCGCATCTACCGTCGCGATCTCAGCAGCGGCCAGGTCGCGGTCGTGCACGACTTCGGCGCCGCCGGCGTCGCGCGCGACGTGCACGCGGCCGGCGACCGGATGGCGGCCGTCGTGGGTGGCCGGCTCGGGTTCGCGGTGGATCCGCGGATCGGCCCCGCCGAGTGGGACAGCGGCGGTATCGTCCACGTGCTCGAGCTCGACGGAGCGAACCCGGTCGTCCTGGACACGCCCGGCCGCCTCTATCGCCGGCCGGCACTTTCTCCTGACGGGAGCAGGCTCGTCGCCGAAGGCTTTCCCCTCATCATCAATGTCAATCCCGTCACCGGTGAGATCGACACGACCGTGAACCGGAGCGGCGACCTCTACCTTTTTGGAGCCGAGTGATGTCCGGCCCGCGGCCCTTCGCGGTTCTCCTCCTCCTGACCGGGCTCATCCCTGGCAGCCCGGACCGCGCCGCTGCGCAGGCGGAGGGCACCATTGCCGGCCAGGCCCGTCGCGCGGACTCCCGCGCGGGGCTCCCCGGCGTCGAGATCCTGGTGGACGAGCGCATCGGCGCGGTGACCGACACCGCAGGGCGCTACCGGGTGCGCGCGGTCCGCACCGGCTGGCACCGAGTGGCCGCGCGGCTCATCGGCTACCGTGGGGTCGTGCTCGACAGTGTCTTCGTTCCGGCAGGCGCGACGATCGCCGTCAACTTCGATCTGGAGGCCAATCCCCTCGAGCTCCAGCCGCTGGTGGTCACCGCGCCCTACGACGCGGGTCTGGACCCGCTTGCCACGAGCACCGAGCAGAAGATCAGCGCCGCGGACCTGCGCGATCTGCCGGTCAGCTCGCTGGAAGAGGCCATCGCGCTGTCCGCCGGCAGCGTCGGGACCAGCTATCGGGGCGGGCGGATCGGCCAAGAGTCGTTCATCCTCGACGGACTCGGCGTGAAGAACCAGCTCGACGCATCGAGCGGTGGTCTCGGCCTCCAGATCCCGCCCGACCTCCTGAGCGAGGCATCGCTGGTCACGAACGGGTTCTCCGCTCGCTACGGTCAGGCGCTCTCCGGTCTCGTGAACGTCGTGACGCGCGAGCCCGGTGAGGAGTGGGAGGGTCGGGTGGCGTACGAGGGAGACCGGCCGTTCGGCGGCGGACTCGACCGGGGGCTGGACCGGCTGGCGCTTCGCGCCGGCGGTCCGCTGGCGGGCCGGCTCGGTCTCGTCGCGGCGGTGGACGTGTCGGGCAGGATGGATGCGGACCCGGTCGGCGCGCCCGCGCCGAGCGATCCGCGCGACCCGCGCGCCTCGACCCCTTATCCGCTCCCGCACAACAGCGGCGAGCAGTGGACCGGCGCCGCGAAGCTGGTAGTGCCGGTCACCGACCGCGCGACTTTCCGCGCCCTGGGGCTGCACTCCGAAGACCAGCGGCTGCTGTACGATCCGGCCTACAAGTACGACCCCGAGCACGGCCCGGCGCAGCGGCTCCGCGGCGATCTGTTCAGCGGGCACCTGCAGTACACCAGCCATCCGCGCTCCGGTCTGCCGCTGGTCGTCGACCTGAGGGCCGGACGCTACCTGCGCGAATTCCTCCGGGGCGAGCTGGTGGAGCAGCCGGACTACGCGGTGGGAGCCCTCACCGGCTCGCGCTTCCACTTCGTGGGCGAGGATCTGGCTCGGGAGCTGACCGGCTCGACCGCGCCCATTCCGGGGCTGCGCGAGCCGGATCCCAGCGTCCGCACGCCGTGGGGCGTGCCCGCTTTCTTCCTCGGCGGCTCGTCCCGCGGTGACCTGGCGTGGAACCGCTTCGGCGAGACCAGGCTCCAGCTCGACGGCACGGTGGGAGGTGCACCGGGGCTCGACCTCTACGTCGGCGGGGAGTACGTCGCGCAGCAGGTGCGGACCTTCCAGCGAGCCCTGGGCTACCTCCCCGCGGAGGACACGGTGCCGCCACCCGCACGGTCCGCCTTCTCCCCGCAGAGCGCGGCGGCGTACGCAGAAGGGCAGCTGAGGATCGCCGACGTCGCGGTGACCGCGGGACTGCGCTATGACCGCTTCGATCCCGGCAGCAGCCTCCCGGGGGAGGCCCGAGGTGCGCACAGCAAGGTGAGTCCGCGCTTCGCGGTGAGCACCGTGCTGAACAAGGCGACCCTGGTGGCCAGTTACGGCCGATTCAGCCAGGCACCGGACTACCAGTTCCTGGTCGACGCGGCCTTCGACGACACCACCCGCACGGGGCGCTTCCGGCGGGGCAACCCGAACCTCGGGTTCGAGCAGGCGACCCAGTACGAGCTGAGCCTGCGGCTGCGACCGCGGGAAGAGCTCTTCGTGCGGGTCGGGGTCTACACCAAGCGGCTCACGGGCCTCGTCGCCAGCGTCCCGCTCGGGCTCGACCCCGACTCGACCGTCTTCGGCAACTCCGACGCGGGCACCGTGCGCGGCGCCGAGCTGCTCCTCGAGCGCGAGCTGCGCGGCGGCTTCGGCTTCCGGGTGGCGTACACACTCCAGGACGCGAAGGCCACGGCTACCGATCCCTTCCTGCTGAACCGGCTCATCGTGGTGGACCCGGTGACCGGCGATACGAACCGGCCGGCTCGCGCGGAGTTTCCGCTCGACTTCGACCAGCGACACACGCTCACCGCCATCGCGAGGGGCAAGGTTCCCGAGGCCGCGGGGCCGTCGGTGGCAGGGGTGAAGCCGCTGGGCGGACTCGAGGGTGCGGTGATCCTGCGGCTGGGCTCAGGACTCCCCTTCTCCATGAGCGACAGCACCGGTGACTCACTCGTCGGGCTGCCCAACGGCTCGCGACTGCCCAGCACCTTCTCGATCGACCTGTTGCTGCGGCGCTCACTGCGGCTCGGCGGCACGACCGGCGGCATCTACCTGGACGTCCGGAACCTGCTCGACCGGCGCAACGTGGTGGCGGTGCGCCGGGACACCGGCCAGCCGCGCGCCGACCACGCGGCCATCGAGCGAATGGCGGAGGCGGCCTACGAGAACAACCCCTCGCCCATCCCCTTCGAATCGGTGCGCTACCGGCCGCACGCTGACCTGAATGGCGACGGGTTCGTGGCGGGACGGGAGGAGCTCTTTCCGATGTATCTCGCGGCCGCCATGGACTACGCGCAGCCGATCTTCGCCTATGGGCCGCCGAGACTCGCGCGCCTCGGAGTGGAGCTGCTGTTCTAGGGAAGGTCTTCCTTCATCAGAGCCTTGTGGATGGCCATGCCGGCCTCGCTGCCCTCGGCCGCGGCTACCGCGACGAACTGGGCCTCCTTCGATGCGTCGCCGGCGACGAAGAGCCCCCGCACGTTGGTCGCCTCGCAGGTCCCGGTGTCCACCGTCCCTTTCTCGGTGAATCGGCAGCCGAGCCGCTCCGCCAGATTGCTTCGCTGCCGCTGGCCGCTCGCCACGAAGAGCGCGCTCCGAGCCACCGGCTCCCCGCGCGCGAACACGATGTGGTCGAGCTTCCCGTCCCTGCCTTCCAGCCGCACGACTGGCTCCTCGCGGATCTTCACCCCCGCCGCGTAGAGCCGCGCCGCCGCCTCTCCGGGCAACTCGTCGCCCCCGGTGCACAGCAGCACGTCCGGGGACCAGAACGTCAGGCTCAGGGCGAGTCCCGAAGCCTCTTCACCTCGTCCGTACACAGCGAGGGGACGATCCCGCCATTCCCAGGCGTCGCAGTAGGGACAATGGTGCACGCTGGTGCCGTAGAGTTGGTCCAGGCCGTCGATATCCGGGAGCTCGTCCACCACGCCGGTGGCCAGCAGCAGCTTGCGGGTGGTGAGCCGGGCGCCGTCGGCGGCGCAGAGGGCGAAACCGCTCCCCTCCCGGACCGCCTCGACGATCTCGATGTCCCGGCACTCGACCGTCTCGTACCGGCCGAGCTCGGCGCGCGCGAGCCGCAGGAACTCGGACGGCTCGGTGCCGTCACGGGTGAGATACCCGTGCAGCCCGTGGGAGCGGATGTTCCGCTGCGCACCGACGTCGCACAGCAGCACGCGGCGGCGGCACCGGCCGAGCATGAGCGCCGCGCTCAACCCTGCCGGGCCACCGCCGACGACGATGCAGTCCCAGGTCACCCGGGCTCGCCCGCCTCCAGGACCTGCTTGAGGCGCCGCAGGTCTTCGGCGACCTGCCGCGAGGGCTCCTCGCCGAACAGCCAGGCGACCGCCGCGCCCAGCCGACCCGCCGGCGGGTCGTAGCGGAGCACGACGCGGACCTCGGTGTCACCGGTTTCGGTCGGCATGAAGTGCACCGACCCCGCGTTGTCCACCTCGGACCCCTCGAGGGAACGCCAGGCCAGCAGCTCGTTCGGGATCTCGTTGTGGACCACGGCGTCCCACTCGACGCGGGTCCCCGCCGGGCCCTTCGCGGTCCAGTGCGAGCGCTCCGCGTCCAGCATCTCGACCGACTCCAGGTGGTCCATGAAGCGCGGCAGGTTCTCCAGGTTCCGCCAGAACCGGTAGACCTCGCTCCGGGGCCGGTTGATGACGATGCTCTCCTCCACACGCACGCCCTCGCCCCGCCCCACGCTGGTGACCGGGCTCGAGGGCTCGTCGTCCAGGGCGCTGTTGCGGCCAAGCATCTGATTCACCGCGCAGCGTCCGCTCAGTGCCCTTCCGAGGAGGGCGCCGGCAATCGGCAGGATGACTGCCCTGCCCCGCCGCCGCCGGAGCCCGTAGGCGGCGACCGCGGCGGCGGCGGCGGCCGAGAGCCAGCGCTCCCGCCGCCCTACGTTGATGCCGGGCTCGCCCGATTCCGGGCGCCGGAGGTTCTCCCAGGTTTCGACACGGCCGATCCGGTCCTGTACCGCCGTCATCACTCGCATCCTCTCTGCCCGCCATGCGGGCTCATGCGTTCGTGCCCTCCGCGGGCGCGATCTGGTTGTATCGTCGTGCGGCCTCGTCTCCCCTCCGGGTGAGCACCGACGGGGAAAGAGCGGACTGGCTCTCCCGACCGGGTCGGCGTCCCGTGCGCTCCGCCGGGGCGTCGGGCAACAGCCCTACCGCGAGCTCCAGGGCGGATGCCGTGAGGTTCGGCGCCACCGCCGTGGCGATCACCGCCAGCCGTGTCACCACCGGGAACGACACTTCGGGGTCGCCCCGGCGTGCGGCTGCGAGGATCCGGCGTGCCGCCTCTTCGACGCTCACCGAGATGACGGGCATGGCGTCGCTGATACTGAACCAGGCGTACTCGGCGCGGTGGCGCCCCCGGAACGTCGCGTTCCGCGGACTGCCGGTGCGCATGAGCCCGGGGATCGCGGTGGTGACCACGACGCCGTCCGCCGCGGCCTCCGCGCGGAGCCCCTGGGAGAAGCCCACCGCCGCGAATTTGCTCGCGCTGTACGGCAGGAGGTGGGGAATTCCGAGCCTGCCGCCGATCGAGGTGATGTTGACGATCCGACCGGCACGGCGCGCCCGCATCGAAGGCAGAACGAGGAGCGTGGGATGGACCATGCCCCAGAAGTTCGTGGCCATGGCCTCCTCGTAATCGCCGAGCGTCATCGTCTCGGCCGGACCCACCTCGATCACGCCGGCGTTGTTGACGAGGACGTCGATCGGCCCGAGGCTCTCGGTCACTTCCTCCACCAGCCGGCGGACGGAATCGCGGTCGGTGACGTCCGCCCTGACCGCCAGCACCGGTTCCCGGGTCCCCTCCGCACCGATCCGCTCCAGCGCGAGGCGCGCGCGCTCCAGAGCCTCGGGATCGCGCCCGCAGATGGCGACCCGGGCACCGTCGCTCACGAGGTCCCGAGCCAGCACCAAGCCGAGACCCCGCGAGCCGCCCGTGACGAGCACGGTCCGTCCCGCGAAGGAATAGGGCTCGCGCCCCCCGAGGAGGCGCAGCCCCACCCAACCCGCCGCGGCCCCAGCGGCGAGAAGACCGAGTCGCCGGTTCACGCCGAGTCGCGCGGCTTCCGCTCCCGCTCGCGCGCCTGCTCCTGGATCCGCCGCTCGTGCGCTTCGTCGTCCACCAGAGCACCGGTACCGTCCCGGTCCTCGAGATTGGCCTTGGTCCCCTCGGGATAGTCCCGGGGCTCGCCGAAATCGAGCTCCTCGCTGGCTTCTTCCGCGTCGGGATCGGCGGCGGCCGCGGCCTGCTCCTGCTCCAGCTCGAAGCGGCGGCGCTCCTCCTCGCTCATCGTCGCGAACCTACGGCTCAGATTCTCGCCCATGTGCCTCGCTCCTGTTGGCTCCCTCGAGCAGCGACTTGAGCCGCCCCAGGTCCTCGTTCAGCTTCGCTCGCGGGTCCGCGCCCAGCAGCTCCGCCACGGCTTGTCCCGCGCCACCCACCGGCGGGTTGTAGCAGAGGCGGAGATCGACCCGGGTTCCGTTGCCCTCCGGCCGGAATCGCACCAC
>DATABZ010000043.1:0-23384 GCA_036259315.1 Gemmatimonadales bacterium
GCGTGCGCGCCGTAGTAGCGCTGGTACAGGGCGCGGTCCCGCACCCGGAAGTCGGCCGCCAGATCCACCACCAGACCGGGCCCGGCGGCGAAAACGTCCGCCGCGACCCGGGAGGACTCGCCATGCTCCAGGCACAGGAACACCACGTCGCGCCCCCGCGCGATGTCGCCCGCCGTGGCGCTCGCGAACCGCGCGTCGGTCACGGCAGCAAGCGCAGGATGCGACTCGGCGATCGGCGCGCCGCCGCGGCTCCGGCTGGTGGCGACGCATTCCGTTACGTGCGGATGCTGGTGCAGGAGACGCAGCAGCTCCCCGCCGGCGTATCCGGCGGCGCCCACGACGGCGACGTTCATGACGCGGCTACCGCGGCGAGACCTTCGGCCTGCTCCGTCCACTCGGCGATCGCCGCGCGCACCACGTTCACCAGCCCCGCGGCGTCGCGTCGCGCGTTGTGCGCCGGGAGGCCCAACCCGGCGGTGATGTAGCTCTGCCCGACCTCGTTGTCCGTGGCGGGGCCGGTGATCGCGGTGATCGGCAGCCCGAACTCTCGGCGCATGAGCTCGACCGCACCCCAGCAGGCGACCGGGTCGGGCGCCGCCATGACGTACGCGGCTCCCAGCGACGTCAGCTCCCCGTCCCGGAGGATGTCCTGCACCCCGTACTCGCCCAGGATGCCGTCGCCCAGCTCGGCGACGATCACGTCGGGGCGCGAGGCGGCCAGTCGGTTGAAGATGCCCTTGGCGGTGGCGACGGTGACACCGGCGTGGGTGCTGGCGATGCCGACGTCGTTGAAGGTGAGCGCGGCGGCTGCCCCGGCGTCGAGCATGGAGAGCGCGTCCCGCATGAGCGAGACACCCGTGAGTTTCGCCGCCCCGACGCGAAGCCCGCTGCGCGTGAGTCCGCGAACCAGCTCGGTCGCGGCGACCGTCTTGCCGGCATTCATGCAGGTGCCGGCCACGTAGACCACCGGGACCCTGCTCTCGAGCACGTCGGCGGGAGGGACCGCGCGGTCACGGATGTGGGCGGGGCGGCCGACCCGGTCGCCGAGCTCGGGAAAGGCGAGAACGGCCCCGAGCACCTCGGCGCGGAACGGAGGTCCGATCTCGGGATTGACCGAGGTGCAGCGCCCCAGGATCCCGCCCAGGTTGAGCACGTCGATGGTGTCCCCCACCGCGAGGTGCGACGGCACCACCCCCGCGTAGCCCCGCAGGGCACGACGGGTACCGAGCACCCCGGCGAGCACGTCCCCGGCCCGGAGCGAGAGCATGCGGCCGGTCACGTCCTCCACGGTGTTGTAGGAGGACTTGTCCTCCAGGATGCGGACGGCCAGGACATACCCCTCCGCGGCGACGATCTGGTCGCCCACGATCACCTCGGGGGAGAGGCCGGCGTTCCGGGTGGCGGAGGCGATGCGGTCCAGGCGGACTCGGGTGGTCACGACCATCAGAGGGTCCTTTCATCCGCAGCGCGTGCCGCGAGCAGCGAGGGGACGGCGGATACCCGGGCGAAGGCCCGGGCCTCGTCGCCGGTCCAGAGGCGGTTCTCCTCGCCGTAGGTGGCGATGGAAGGGTCCATCATGGAGTGCGGGCTCCTGGTGCCGACGACCTGAAAGCGGCCTGCGGAGAGGCGGATGCGGGTGTCTCCGGTGACTCTGCCCTGCGAGCTGGTGATCAGCGCCTCGATGTCGCGGAGCGCCGGATCGAAATAGTGTCCCTCGTGCAGACGGTCGCCGTAGAACCGGCCCAGCTGGTCCTTCCAGAAAGCCTGCCACTTCGTGAGCACCAGCTTCTCCAGCTCCCGATGGGCCGTGATGAGGATCAGGGCGGCGCCGGCCTCGAAACCGATCCGGCCCTTGATGCCGAGGGCGGTCTCACCCATGTGAATGCCGCGCCCGATGCCGTAGGCGTCCGCGAGCTCGCCCAGCCTGGCCACCAGTGCGGGGCCGCCGAGCGGAACGTCGTCCAGCGAGACCGGGAGCCCGTGCTCCCAGCTCAGCACCACCTCGGACGCGCTCGGCGCGTCGGCGGGTGGCTCGATCAGCTCGGGCGGCGGCCCGGCCCAGGTGTCGTGGGTCCATCCACCGCCCCAGGTGGTGCCCCAGAGACCGCGGTTGATGCTGTAGCTGCTCGAGCGGCCTGGGACCGGGAGCCCACGCGCCTCGAGGTACGCGATGGCCTGTTCCCGCCGGATGCCGCCATCGCGGATGGGCGTCACGATCGCGAGCTCGGGGGCCAGGACCCGGAGGGCCACGTCGAAGCGCACCTGATCGTTGCCCGCTCCGGTGGAGCCGTGGGCTACGGCCGCCGCGCCGATGGCGCGGGCCGTTTCGACCACCGACAGCGCCTGCTGGGTCCGCTCCGCCGCCACGCTGAGCGGATAGACCTCGCCCCGCAGCACGTTGCCCTGGATGAGGAAGCGGACGAACCGGTCGTACACCGGCCCGCGGGCGTCCACCTCGTGGTGAGCCGCGGCGCCGACCGCCTCGGCCTGGCGCCGGATCGCCGCGCGGTCCGCGGCGGTGGCGCCGCCGGTGTCCACGTAGACGGTCTGCACGCTCCACCCGTCCTCCGCGAGTCGGGGCACGCAGTACGACGTGTCGAGCCCGCCGGAGAAGGCGAGGGCCAGGGTGCGTGGTTGCATAATGCATGAATATGCGGCGGCGGCGCCGGAGGGCAAGGGCCGCGGTTCGTCGAGGAACGGCTTCGAACGAAAACGGGGGGCGAAGCGCGATGCGCTCGCCCCCCGGGCAGGACCGAAGCTCGCGGGCCTCAGTGCACCTGGTGCGTGTCCGCTGTGACCCCGGTGTCGAGATCGTGGATGTAGAGCGCGGCCCCTCGGCCGTCGGCTGTCTCGCTCACGACCTCCTGCAGGAGCCGGAGGGCTTCCGTGAGGCTGGGGGCGAAGGCGTACTCGAGCGCGAGCGGCGCTGGTTCGCCCTCCCGGGCCTCGGGGAGGTAGGCGGCAAGAAAGCGGTCGATGATGACGGGGTGAATATCGCGTCTGATGGGATGGGGAAGACCGTGGCGGCGCTCGATCTCGCTGAGGAGGCGCTCTGCGATCAGCAGGCGCTCCTGCTCAAGGGCGGCAGGAAGCATCACATATCCCCTCGTTTGCGCATGCCGGCCCCTACTGGCGCGGCCGGCGAGTGGTTGGCTTGGGCGGCGCCAGCGCCCGGGAATCCGCGTGTCAGGCGGTGGCATTCCTACAGTTGCGGTCGCACGACGGGACGCGAAAGAGAAGAAATCCCGAACCAGGACTTTCCCACCTCGAGATCTTCCCGCGTGAGTGCGTGACCGCCCGCGATCCAGGTGGTCGTCACGTTCGCGCCCGCATCGGCGAGCAACTTGGCGAGCGCCTCGCTCTGCGGCGGCGGCACCAGGGGATCGGCCTGACCGGCGTTGATCTGCACCGGGATCCCGGCAAGGTCCGGCAGCGTCTCGGGCACCAGCGGCACCATCGGCCGAATGAGCAGCGCGCCCCCCAGAGCGCCCGGGCGGAGCAGGAGGAGCGCCGCCGCGATGTTCGCGCCGTTCGAGAAGCCCACCGCGATGGGCCGGCGCCCGCCGAGGCTGTACTCCGTCCTCGCCGCGGCAACGAACTCGGCCAGCTCGTCGGTCCGCCGCCGCAGATCGTCCAGATCGAATACCCCTTCGGCCAGACGGCGGAAGAACCGCGGCATGCCGTTCTCCAGTACCTTTCCGCGCGGGCTCAGGCGCGCCGCACCCGGGGCGAGCGCCTCGCCCAGCGGGAGGAGGTCGCTCTCGTCCCCACCGGTCCCGTGGAGCAGCAGCAGGACCGGCCGGTCAGGTGCCCCGGGCAGGAACCGGTGAACGAATCCGAGGTCGGAAGTCGTCATTCAGCCACCCATCGCTTCGGCATGCGGCAGGCGAATCGGCGGCAGGGCCACCGTCAGCCGCTCCCGCATGGACTCGTAGCGCTGCGGCAGCTTGAGCGAGGTCCCGAGCTCCGCCGGGCTCTCGTCCAGCGTGAATCCGGGCCCGTCGGTCGCGATCTCGTAGAGCACGCCGCCGGGCTCCCGGAAGTAGATGGATCGGAAGTACGTCCGATCCCTCACGTCGGTCACGCTCACCCCACCGCTCCGGAGCTCCTCCTGCCGGGCGGACTGCTCGGCATCATCGGCCGCGCGGAAGGCCACGTGGTGCACGGTACCGGCGCCGTCGGTGCCGCGCCAGAAGCCCGGCGCCCGGCGGAGCTCCACGACCGTGCCGAGGCCGTCCGCTCCCGACTCCAGGCGCAGCCGGTTCTCCTCCTCCGCGCGCTTCTCGAAGCCCATCCTGCCGGTGAGGAAGTCGGCCGAGCCGGCATCGCCGTCCTCCCAGACCGTCACGCCGTGCACCCCGCGCACCGCGTGCTCCGCCGGCACCGGCCCCTCACGCCAGCCTTCGAGGCCGGCGACGCGCGGTGTGGCGATCAGCTCGAGGAGCAGGCCGTCCGGATCGGCGAACGCCAGCACCTGCTCGCCGAAGCGGCGTGAAGGCCCCTCGTAACGCACCCCGCGCGAGAGGAGCCGCTCCACCCAGTAGCCGAGCGACGCGGGCGGAATCGCGAGCCCGATCCCGTTGACCTGTCCCGTTCCCTGTCGTCCGGGTCGCCCACCCGTCCAGGGGAAGAACGTGAGGAGCGAGCCGGGCCGGCCCAGCTCGTCACCGTAGTAGAGGTGGTACGTACCCGGGTCGTCGTAGTTCACCGTGAGCTTCACCAGGCGCATGCCCAGCGTGCCCGCGTAGAAATCGAGATTGCGCTGAGGCTCCCGGGCGATGGCGGTCACGTGGTGGATGAGCATGCGCTACCTCGGCGAGGTGGGCCCGGTCCCGGCGCCGGTGTTCCGGATCAGCTCGGCGATCCCGTCGAGATCCTCTCCGGTCAGCTCGAGGGACCCTGCATCGATCCAGCCGTCCACCTGATCCGGCGTCCGGCCGCCTACGATGGCCCCCGTCACCCCGGTCCACGCCAGGGTCCACGCGATAGCGACCGCGGACACGCTCGTGCCGTGCCGCGCGGCGATCGGGCGGAGACCATCCCTGAGCGCGAGGTTGCGACCCAGCTTCGGCTGGGTGAAGTCCGACGAGCGCCGTCGCCAGTCGTCCTCCGGCAGCGCGCGTACGCGCTCCTCGGTGAAGCGGTCGGTCAGCAGACCGGATTGCATGGGGCTGTAGACGATGACACCGGTGCCGTGGGCCGCGCACCATGGGATCTCACGCTCCGCCGCCCGCCGCCGGATCAGGGAAAACGGGGGCTGGAGCGAGTCCACGTGCCGCATCGCCTCGCAGCGCTCCAGGAGGTCGACGTCGAAGTTGGAGACCCCGCCCGCGCGCACCTTGCCCTCGTCGATGAGCCGCGCCATCTCGGCCCAGGAGTCCTCGACCGGCGTGCCGGTCTCGTCGGGCCAGTGGAACTGGTACAGGTCGATCCGCTCGACGCCCAGCCGGCGGAGGGAGGCCTCACATTCTCGGCGGATAGACTCGGGGCGCAGCACCTGCTGCGGCGATTCCATCGGGCCCCTGTCGTCCCAGACCAGTCCGCACTTGGTGAAGACGTAGGGCCGCTCCGCCGGTGGCATGTCGGCCAGCGCGCGGCGCACCACCTCCTCCGAATGTCCGAGCCCGTACGCCGCGGCGGTGTCGATCCAGTTGATGCCCCGCTCCGCCGCGTGGCGGATCGTGGCGATGGATTGCGCGTCGTCCTGTGGTCCCCAGCCGAATGCCCATCCTCCACCGCCGATCGCCCACGCGCCGAACCCGACGGTGGTGATCTCCATGTCGGTGGCGCCGAGCCGGCGGGTCGCCAATGTCGTGTGCATCGAGCCTCCGTCCGTGTAGCGTCGCGGTCCGCCTGTCGCAATGTAGTCGGATCACTCGACGCTGACGGTCACCTCCGCGGAGTCGCCGGCGGCAGTCACCGCCCTCACCCTATGGCGCCCCGGCTGGAGCGTCCAGCGCCTGTCGCGATGGGGCACGCCGTCCACGATCCAGCGTACCGCGGCCCCCGGTCTTCCTCCGACGGCCCGCAGCGCCACGGTGGCGTAGCGTGCTTCGACACCCGGCGGCAGCCGATACACGTCCCGGTCCCTGGGCGATACGATGTGGAACCGCTGCGAAGAATCGGGAGCCGCCGGTGAGGTGCGGATCGCTCCTGGGGCGAGAGGGCGCGGCTGCTCCGACCGTTCCGCCCACTCCGCGTACTCGACGGGCAGCGCCACCACTCCGGTGCGGTCGTGCCATGCGCAGGTGTCGCGCGGCACGTGTCCCGCCGCGAACCACTCGGTCGAGGTGGGGCAAGACGCGTGCGGAGTCGCCCCCGAGAGTCGGCAGATCGGGGCCGCTACCGCCCCGAGGGCTCCCGGGCCAGGCAGTGCACCGGCGGGATACCGGCGCGCGGTGGCGAGGACGGCGCGATGCAGCAGCGGCCCCGCCCCGCTCACACCGCTCACGCCCTCCATCGGACGACCGCTGAAGTTCCCGACCCACACCGCAACGGTGAACCCGCCGGTGGCACCGACTGCCCAGTTGTCCGTGAAATGGCGGCTGGTGCCGGTCTTCGCCGCCACCGGGAAGGGAAAGTCCAGCGCGCTCTCGATACCGAAGCCGGGGATCCTTGCCACGGGATCCGCGAGAATGTCGAGCACCAGCGCCGCCGAGAGCTCGGTCGCGAAACGACGGCCAGGCGCCGGCGGTGTCGGGGTCGCTCCCCCGTTCCAGGCGTACGGTCGCCAGAGGCCAAGGTTCACCAGGCCCCGGTAGCCGTTCGCCAGCTCCAGCAGGGTGATGTCGCCGTTTCCGAGGGCGAGCCCCAGGCCATAGTGGTCGGCGCTCCGGCCGAGCGAGGCGAACCCGGCTCCACGGAGCACGTGCAGCAGGCTCCCCACACCGAGACGGCTCGCCAGCTCGACGGCGGGGACATTGTAGGAGCTGCCCAGCGCCTCGCGCGCCCGGACCGGACCGTGGAACCGGCGGTCGTAGTTGCGCGGGCGATAGGGACCGGTGCCCGTCTGGTACACCCGGGCGACGTCGGGCAGCACCGATGCCGGAGTGGCTCCGCGGTCGAAGGCGAGCGCGTAGAGAAACGGCTTCAGCGCCGAGCCGGGCTGCCGCGCGCTCACCACCATGTCCACCTGCCCCGCGGTGTCCGCCCAGAAATCGGGCGATCCCACCCAGGCCAGGACTTCGCCGCTCCGGTTGTCGAGTACGACCGCGGCGGCGTGACGTGCGCCGCGATCGGCGAGCGTCTCCACCGCGTGGCGGACCTCCCGCTCGAGCTCCGTCTGAAGGGAGAGGTCGAGCGACGTGCGCCAGGCGCCCGCCGGTCGCATGCCCTGGCGCTCCGCCCAGCTGAGAATCCGGGTGGTGAAGTGGGGTGCAAGGAACGGTGCCGCACGCTGCCGCTGGAGCAAGGGCTCGGCCGCCGCTCGCTCGGCGGCCGCGGCCGTGGCGAAGCCGAGCCGCACCAGTCGCTCGAGCGCCTGGGCCCTGCGGAGCCGCGCGCGCGACGAGGACACCAGCGGGTTGTTGCCCGAGGGTGCGCGCGCCAACCCCGCGAGCAGCGCCGCCTGGCCCAGGCTCAGATCGCTCGCGGCCGCGCCGAAGTACAGCGCCGAGGCGGCCTGAACACCGACCGCGCCCTGGCCCAGCGGGACCCGATTCAGGTACTGCTCCAGGATCGCCGGCTTGGTCAGGTGGCGCTCCAGGCGAAGCGCCCACAGCATCTGCCGGCTCTTCCCCGACAGGGTGCGCGGGCTCGGCCGCAGCATGCGAGCCAGCTGCATCGTGATGGTGGAGCCGCCCGACACGATGCGCCCGCTCTTCAGGTTCGCCCAGCCGGCACGCGCCAACGCCCGCAAATCCACGCCAGAGTGGCGGTGGAACCGGTGGTCTTCGGCCGCGAGGAACGCCGCGATCAGGTCGGCATCCATCCGGTCGAGCGCGACCCAGCCGCCGCGACTTCCGTCCAGCGTCCGCGTCGTCCGGAGCTCACGGCCGAAGCGGTCCTCCAGTGTGACGGTGGGCGGGCCGATATCGAGCATCCCTGGGGGAAGAGCACGGGAAAGCCACACCAGGCACCCAGCCGCTGCAAGCACCAGCGCGGCGACGAGCACTGTGGCCGGGATCGCGACGCAGCGCGCGACTGCACGGGTGCGGCTCCTGCTCATCGCTGGGTCGCCTGCGGCTCCGCCGCCCTGACGGTGAACACCCCACCGTCGCTTTCGCCGAATACGGCCGGGTTGTACATCTCCTCGGCGTGCGCCGGTGGCCGCGCGAACGTGCCGGGTGTAGTGGCTCTGGCGAGGTAAGTCGCCGTGTAGCTCCCCGGCCAAAGCCTGGTGGCGGCGAAGACCACCCGGTCGTCCCGCATCTCGCGGTGATCGAAGGGCGACCACCAGCCCGCGTCCCAGCTCCCGTACACCCACTGCACGCCGCCGGCAATACCATCCGGCGTCGGCTCGACCGCCGCCGAGTCCGCCGCACCGGGTCCCGGCACTCCGCCGACGGTCCGAAGACTCAGGTCGATCGCCTCGAGGCCGGCCGGGAGGGCATCGTCCAGGATGACGAAGTGGCGCTCCGCGGGAACCGTGAGCCGCAGCCTCACGCGCACCAACTCGCCTTCGGCGACCTCGGTGACGGGCTTTCCGGTCTCGAAGCTCTCGTACCAACGCTCGACCTGGATGCCCCGGTCTCCCGGCCGTACGGGTGCTCGCCTCGGCACCACGGTCGCGGTCAGGAAGTAGAAGACCGGCGTCGAAGCGCGTGCCCCGCTGCCCGCGTCGAGCGACAGGCGCAGCGCCGTTCCGCGTGCCGCACCGCCCAGCCGCTCGAGGGAGACGCGCTGCTCGGTGGCGACGCCCAGCGCGCCGACCTCGAAGATCGTCCTGCCGCCTGCCGCCACCCGAACCCCGCGCGCCGCTCCGGCCTTCTGCTGTCGCTGGAACTCCGCGAGCGCGGAGACCGCCGTTCCGAGATCCTGCGTGTTCCACGTCCAGCGAGCGCCCCGACCCTGCTGCACCAGCGCCTCCACCATGGGACCGACCAACGGGTGCGACGGGTCCACCGCGAGGGTGGCGCCGAGCAGCCACGCGAGCGGCCGGACCGGGGAGAAGAAGTAGAACGACCGCCTGGAGGCCTCGGGGAGCGTGGCGGTACGGCCCTCCACCTTTACCGCCGCCCACGCGGGACGTAGGAGGCCCAGTGCCGCGTCGCGATCGCCGCCCCGCGCCAGCACGTGGGCGAGCCTCACGCGGTCCTCCCACTCGAGCTGCGGCGCGAGGCGCAGCAGCTCGTTCTCCGCGGCGCGGTCGCGGAGGCCTGCCCGGCTGAGATAGTCCACCGCCATGACGCGGTCGCTCAGCCTGGCCTCGGTGCTGTCGTACCATGCCGCCACGGGTGAGAGGACCGGCCCCTGCTCGGCGACCGCCCGCTGGAGATACCCGCCCAGCCGCGCGAGCACGGAATCGTCCACCGCGAACCCGGCCGCCTTCGCCTCCAGCAGCACCGCGCCCGTGTAGGCGCTGAGCCACGGCGTGCTCCAGTCCGCGGCGCTCCAGAGCCCGATCCCTCCATCGGGCCGCTGCCGCCGCACCAGCGTCGCCACCACCCGCTCTAGATCGCCGCGTGCCCGATGCACGAGCGCCGAGTCCACGCCCAGGCCCGGACCGGCGCGGTAAAGCGCGAGGAGAGGCTCCGCCGCGCTGGCGATCTGCTCGCTGCACCAGTAGGGATAGACCCGGAAACGCTCGTGCGCGCCGCGGATCATGGCGAGCGGTGAGGTGCCAAGGCTCAGACTGAGGGTCGAGCGCGCCAGGTCCACATCCTCCGGCAGGAACAGCTCGGCGGTTGCGGAGTCGTGGAGGACCCCGGCGACCGTGAACGACCGGGGGTGGTGCGCGGGCCGCACCGGCAGAGCCAGCGCGACCGCGTCGGCGTCGTCCCCCGACCTCGCGTCGAAACGGAACCCGGCCTGTCCCGCGCTGTCGCTTTCCCGCGCCACGAAATCGAAGCGCACCTCGCGCCCGCGGCCCGGCTCGAGCGTCGCGTCGCGCTTGCGCCGGCCGTCGAGCTTCGCACCGGTTGCCTTCGCTTCGACGGTCACCTTCGCCGTGCCATCCGCACGGCGATTCACCACTACCCCGGCCGCGAACCGGTCGCCCTCGCGGAGGAAGCGCGGGAGCGCGGGGCGCGCCACCAGCGGGCGCGTGACGAGGAGCGAGGACTGTCCGCTCCCATAGCGGTCGCCCGCAGTCACCGCCACGGCCATCACCCGGAAGGTGGTGAGATTGTCCGGCAGACGCGCCGAGACCACGCCCCGGCCGTCGGCATTGGTCACCATGGAGCCCAGGAAGAACGCGGTCGTCTGGAACCGGCTCCGGAGGATGTCGGCCGCGCCGGACCCGCCACCGCCGCCGGGCGCGCGCTTTCCCTTCTCTCCCTCGGGCACCTGCGGCGTCACCGCCGTCAGCGTGCTGGCCAGGCGCATGCCCAGTCCGCGTGGACGATAGAGCAGATCCAGGGGATCGGGCGTGCGGTAGCCAGTGAGCGCGAGGACACCCTCGTCCACGGCCCAGAGCGTCACCTCGGCGCGCCGACCCGCGCCGTCCGCGTCGCGCACCGTGAGGGCCACCCGCGCCGTGTCTGCGGGGCGATACTCGGGAGCGAGCGGCTCCACGTGCACTGCCAGGCGTTTCCGCTCGGGCGTGACCCGCAGCTCGGCGTAGCCCACGCGCACCGTGGGTCGGCCGGGATCGTCGAGCGGCCCTGGCCGCGCGCTCCGGCCCCGCACCACGACGATCGAGACGAACACGTTCGGCGCGAGCGCTTCGGTGATCGGCAGTGAGATCGTGGTGGTGCCGCTCTCGATCCGCATTCGCCGCTGCTCGATCAGCCCCTCCCGCTCCAGCGTGATCCAGGCCTCGGCGTCCGTGAAGGGCGAGGCGAACAGGACGGTGGCGGTGTCGCCCACGGTGTAGCGGGTCCGATCCGGCACGACGTCCATCTTGAACTGGCTCTCGTCGTTCCATGGCACCCAGTCACTCCCCACGGCCCAGCGGTACACGCTGGTGTGCACCTCCCGCCCGGCATCATCGCGCGCGCGGAAGGTGGCGATGTAGGAGCCTCCGGCAGGCGGCGTGAAGCGGCATGGTCGCGGGGTTGGCGCGCTGGTGACGGTACACCGCGCGACCGTGTCCGACACCCACTCTCCGACCAACTCCGCGTAGCCCTCGCGCTCGCGCCTCACCCGGTGCCACTCGCGCCGTACCACGACGCCGTCCACCGTCGCGCCCGTCACCCGCCCGCCGTCCGGTCGGACGGCCATGACGCCGAGACTCGCGGCCTTCCCCGCGGTCCAGAACGACTGCTCGCCCCCGGGTTTGACGGCGAGGTAGAAGGCGGCGGGGTGCACCACGAGGGAGGAGGAGGCCGAGACGGTCTGCCGGTTGACGTCGGTGACGGTGGCCTCGACGGTCGCCCGTGAGGGGCGGCCCCGGTCGGTGGCACCGAGTCGGAGCCGGATTCCGAGCCGGCCCCCGGGATCGAGCGTGTCGACTCCACTCGCAGGGATCCGCACCGGCGGAGGCGGCTCGGCCAGCTCCTCGTGCCACCAGCCTCCGTCGCCGATGTAGAACCCGTCGGTGCCCGGAATCTCTACGCCGCCGTACAGGAGCGGCTCCTGCCTCAGGCTCCAGCGCACCGCGGCCCGGCCCATGGGAGCGCCGAACAGGTAGCGTGCCTCCACCGAGGCGTGAATCGAATCACCCGCGTACCGGGCTCCACTGTCCGCGGCGACGTCCACCAGGAACTCCGGCGGTCGATATTCCGCCACCCGGTACCAGGCGTCCGCCAGGTCGGTCCAGCGGCCTTCGCGGCGAAGCTGCGCCACGATGCGATACTCGCCGAGCCCCGCGTCCGGCGGAACCTCGAACCGCTGCTCGGCGGTCCCGAACGGCGAGAGCGCGACGGTGGTGTCGCGAAGGACGGCGGCCTCGCCGGTCTGGTCCACGCGATCGTGGAACAGCAGCCGCAGCGAGTCGCCTGCAGCCGGCCGCTCGAGCGCGCCGAGCCGGCCGGTTCGCACGATCGCCTTGGCGAAGAGCGGCTCGCCGGGACGATAGATGCCGCGCTCGGTGAACAGCGCCGCGGCCGCAGGCAGGCGATCGCTGCCCCAGGCGGAGCCGACGTTGAAGCGCCAGGGGCTGAGATCGGGGTCGTAGTCGCTGATGCCGAGCACGGCACGGTCGTCGCCGAGGGCGACGGAGACATAGCCCTGGAACCCGGACCAGCGCTGCTCTTCCGCCTCCTGACCGGCGGCCGGCGGCAGCGAGGCGAAGCGAGAGATCCGCGCAAGGCCGCTCGAGTCGGTGCGGGCACGCGCGAGCACGCGCCCCTGGGCGTCGTGCAGGGTGACCGACGCCCCCGCGCGCGGCCGGCCATCATCGGCACCGGTCACCCACACCGCGGCGTCCTCGGCGCCGACCCTGGCGTGTACGCCGAGGTCGGTGACCTGCACCAGCGCAATGGGGCGGAAGGCGCGACTGACCGAGTCGAGCCGTGGGCTGGTGACCTGCACCGCCATCAGCGTCGGGCGTGCCTCTCCTGCGGGGGCCGGCGGCGCGAGTGGAACGCCGTACACCCGCACGCGGTCCCGCTCGCCGTGCACCGGGATGCGACGCCGCTCGGCGCCTGGCAGAAGGGCGGGCCAGAGCTCACGCCAGTTCCACTCGCTGCGGGCGAGAAAGGCCCCCTCCAACGAGTCGGGGATCGGCGCGACCAGCACCTCCAGCGTGTCCACGTTCACGAAGGTGAGGCCGAAGGTGCGAGCGCCTTGCCGCTCCACCAGCGCGCGACCCGAGGGGTAGTCGATCGCAGGTGCATATCCCGTCGTGGCCATGGTGACCACGGGATTTCCCGTGAGCCGCTGGCCGAAGACATCGGTCAGCGGCGCGCTCGCCACCACGGCGTACCCCTTCCGCGGCTCCAGCTCCGCCTGGAGCACCCATTCGTCGCGGATGTCGGCCGTGTCAGCCACCGAGAACCGCACCGCCGGACGCAGGGAGATGCCGCGGAGCACCTCGGCGCCCCGGACGGGTGTGGTGAAGTGGAGGGTGAGCGGCCCCGTCGGGCAGACGGCTCCGCCCCAGCTACAGCGCGCGCGTGCCAGCCGGAAGGCCCCATAGGTGGAGAGCTCCCAGCGGCGCGGTTCGGCGAGCCCGCGCCGGTCGAACGAGGCGGGCACGACGAGGTGTCCCTTGCACCCGAGCGGCAGCGGAGTGCGTGGAGCCAGCCGCAGCACGCGGCGGAGGGAGTCCGCGCCGCGGTCGCGGTCCCACCCGCCGGCCTCCCGGAACTCCCACCGATCGTCGCCCGTGATCGGCCGCTGGTCCTCCACCCGGAGGCGCACGACGCCCGGGGCGCGACAGAGCCGGTCGAGCTCGACGTAGGTTGAGCGGCTCACCACCGCCGAGTCCACCGTCACGTCCACGACCAGCTCGAACCGGCTCTCGGGCGTCAGATACCGGCCCGGTTGCGAAGGTCCCACGGGATGGCCCGCCAGTACACGGGCGCCGCGCACGCGGAAGCGGTGGACGAGCGGCTCGGCCAGGCGGCTGCCGTCCATCGCCTCGAAACGATCCGAGATCGTGACGGTGAACGACCGGTCCGCCGGCAGCGGCGCGGCCGGCCGGAACCGGAGCGTCACCGGATCGCGCCAGTCCACGGTGCCGGACACGGCGGGCTCGATGGTGAAGAGGCGCCGAGGGTCCACCGATCGGTCCAGCGAACCGGCGACCGGACGGTCGAACGTGACCGTCACCGCCGTGGTGGGGGATGCCTCTTCGGCAGGGACGACTCGCAGCACCCGCAGCACCGGCGCGGGATCGGAGACCAGCAACAGGCCCGCGGCGGCAACGAGCTTGAGCGACGGATGTGAGGGAAGCATGAACAAAGATACTGTGGCGATCTGAACCGCCGCGTTCCTATATTGGTGCTCGCTGATCCCCTCCCGGGAGGCAGGATGCGCAAGCTCGCCCTCGCGCTCATCGCGATACTGGCCGGTCCCCCCGTGTCACACGCCCAACGCGCAGGCACGTTCGAGGTCGGGGTCTTTCCCACCATCGCGTATCCGGACCGAACGTTGGACCTGGACAACGCGCGGGCCGGCCCCGGCGCGCGAGTCGGCTTCTTCCTGACCGACCGGATCGCGCTCGAGGCCGAAGGGTCCTGGGTGCCGACCGAGTCGGACGACGGCCTCGACGTGAAGTACATCCCGCTTCACGCCAGGGCGGTGTTCAACTTCCCGGCGGGCGAGCACGTGGGCTTCCTGATCGGGGCCGGATACTCCTACACCAGGTTCGACGACGAGTACGATCTCTCCGATCATGGGCCCAGCGGCAATGCCGGCATAAGGCTCGGCCTCGGGGAGATGACCTCGATTCGCCTGGACGTCTACGTGGACTACGTCGCCTCGCCGGACAACGGCGCGGCCGAGAACTGGCACTGGGGCATCCAGCCCGGGCTCAGCTTCATGCTGGGCGGGCGCGACACCGGCCCGCGCGATCGCGACGCCGACGGTGTGCCGGACGACGTGGACGAGTGTCGCGACACCCCCGCGGGAGACCGGGTGGACGCGAGAGGCTGCACCGTGCAGGACGCGGACGGCGACGGCGTGTTCGACGATGCGGACGCCTGCGCCGACACGCCGGCCGGCGACCGGGTGGACGCCAAAGGCTGCTCTCTGCCGAAGGATGCGGACGGCGACGGCGTCACCGACGACGTGGACGCCTGCGCCGACACGCCGAAAGGCGAGCAGGTGGACGAGAAGGGCTGTCCTCTGCCGAAAGACGCCGACGGCGACGGGGTGAACGACGATGTCGACGCCTGTGCGGACACGCCGGCCGGCACGCAGGTGGACGAGAAAGGCTGTCCGCGTGACGGCGACGGTGACGGCGTACAGGACGGCGCTGATCGCTGCCCGAGCACGCCCTCGGGCGTCGAGGTGGACGCGGAAGGCTGCCAAGTGCTGTTCGAGCCCACCAAAAAGACGCTGATTCTCGAGGGCGTAAACTTCGAGACCGGTCAGTCGACCCTCACCCAGGAGTCGGAGGCCATCCTGAACGGCGTGGCCGAGTCGCTGATAGCCAACGACACGATCCGGGTCCAGGTCACCGGCCACACGGACAATACCGGGAGCCGGGCACTGAACCGCCGACTGTCGCTCGCCCGGGCGGAGGCGGTGCGGCAGTACCTGATCTCGAAGGGCGTGCCCGAGGACAGGCTCACCGCTCGCGGCATGGGTCCCGACCAGCCCGTGGCGTCCAACCGGACCGCCGAAGGCCGGGCACAGAACCGGCGAGTGGAGCTGCAGCGGCTGAACTAGACCTCTACTGCATGTCTGGGCCAGAGGCACGGGATCAGCGACACAGCCGCAGTAGTGACGGGAAAGGGGAGGGGTTCACCATCCCTTGCCTTTCCCGTTGCCCGTCTCGCCCCCTGCCGCCTCGAAGATCTGCGCCCTCTACCTCTTCCCCGTCAGCCGCGCTCCCCTCACCCCGCGCTCGAGCCTGACGGAGTCGGCGTCCCCGCTCCGGGCGTGAGCCTCCGCTGCACCTCCGCCAGCTGCTCCGCCGACACCTCGACGTCCTCGTCCTCCAGGTACTCCACCCGATACATCCGGATCAGCTCGAAGAAGTAGGAGATCGCAAGCGGGCCGATCAGCAGCCCCAGCAGCCCGAAGTAGCGGAGCCCCATGAAGGCGCCGATCACGGTGACGAAGGGATGGATCTGGGCCCAGCGACGGAACACGAGTGGCCGGATCACGTTGTCCACGTTGCCGACCACGATGAGCCCCCAGAGCGCGAGGCCGATCGCCGCCCCGTAGCGCCCATCCATCACCAGGGCGGCCGCACCGGGTCCCCAGACCAGGCCGCTGCCGACGACTGGCAGGATGGCGAAGATCACCGTCACCACGCCCCAGAAGAACGGATTGGAGAGTCCCACCACCCAGAAGGCCATGCCGACCGCGACCCCCTGCACGCCCGCGGTCACTCCGGTGCCCACCAGGGTGGAGACGGTGACGTCACCGAACCTGCGGCGGAGAATCTCGGCGCTGGCCGCCGAGAAGGGGATGAACGGACGCACCGCGCGCCAGGTGGCCTGCGGGGCGATCAGCAGGTAATAGAGCCCGAAGAAGGCGATCGTGAGCTGGATGCCGGCGCGGGCCGCGGTGCCGATCAGGCCGAGCGCGCTGGTGCCGATGAAAGAGACGATCTGCGACCCGATCTGCTCCAGCTGGGCGCCGACCTGGTAAGGACCGACGCGAATCCGGCTGATCCGGGCGAGAAGCGGACTGCGGATCACGCCGGTGGCCATGTCCTGCGCCTCGTTGGCGACCAGCCCCACGACCGAAACGCCGGGTCCGAGCACGAGCAGGATCCCCAGCACCACCACCACACCGGCCGCGACCCGGGTCGGCAGCCAGCGGGTGAGCCACCGGTGGAGCGGCGCCATGATCACGTAGAGCACCGGGGCACCGACCAGCCCTGTGCTGAAGGGCCACAGGGCGTACAGCAGCGCAAGTCCGAGTGCCAGAATCAGCCACGCGGCACGCTGCCGATCGGTATCCAGTAATGGCATCCGAAAAGAGTATGCCGCAAAGGCTTCCGCCGCCAGCACGGCCCGCCGGTCGCCCTTGCCCCCGCCGCATTCGGCAGCGACATTGGCTCTCTCACCACTTGCGATGGCAGGACTGATCGGCATGACCCTGACGGATCCCCGCCTCGCCCACGGAATCCTCCCCGTTCTCATCTGGACCGCGGGCCCCGACGGCGCGTGCGACTATCTGAATGACCGCTGGACCGAGTTCACCGGGCGACCGGTGGCGGACATGCTGGGGTGGAAGTGGGTCGAGTCCGTGCACCCCGACGACCGCGAGCGGCTCCTGGCGGAGTACACCGCCCAGGTGACCGCGCGCGGTCCGGTGCGGCTCGAGTTCCGCATGCTGCACCAGGACGGCGAGTATCGCTGGCTCCTCGGGCTCGGTGAACCCTGCCCCGGGCCCGGCGGCGAGTTCCTCGGCTATAGCGGCTGCACCACCGACGTGACCGACCGCCGGGCCCTGCGGCAGCGACTGGTCCAGCTCGACCGGGCCGGCGAGATCGCCCAGCTCGCCGGCGGGATCGCGCACGACTTCAACGACCTGCTCACCGGCATCCTGGGACACGTCGGTCTGCTACTGGGCGAGAGCGAGCTCACGCCGGAGGGACGGGACGACCTGGTGCAGATCAAACGGGCCGCGCACCGCGCGGGCACGCTCGCACGCCATCTCCTGACTTTCAGCCGCCGGACGCACCCCGCCCCCAGGACGCTGGATCTCAATCAGCTCGTCTCGGGAACCCTGGGTGCGATTCGCCAGATCGTGGGACCCCTCGTCGAGGTGCGGCGCGAGCTCGCGGACGGGCTCGAACCCGCGCTCGCGGACCCTTCGCACCTCGAGCGGGTCCTGCTCCAGCTCGCCGCCCGCGCCCGCGAGGCCATGCCGGGCGGCGGCCTGCTCCGGCTCCGCACCGGCCGTCAGCGCGTGGACGAGGCGCTCCTGGAGGAGAACGGCGGCTCGCACCCGGGGTCGTACCTCACTCTGGAGATCTGGTACCAGGGGGAGGTCCTCGACACGGCGGCGCTGGCGCGGATCTACGAGGTGCCGTCGGAACCGCACACCGCCGATCTCTCCTCGTTCCCCGCCATGGCGAGGCAGAACGGGAGCCACGTCACGGTAGAGAGCTCACCGGCTCATGGAACGACTTTCACCGTGTACATTCCTCGGCTCGGCGCCACCCAGAGGGCCGACGCGACCGAAGCCGCGGAGCACGACGGGGACGAGACCATTCTCCTGGTGGAGGACGACGAGCAGGTGCGCGAGGTCGTGCGCCGGGGCCTGGAATGCGCCGGCTACAGCGTCCTCCCGGCGAGCGATGCGGAAGCCGCCATAGCCGCGGCCGACCGACACCCCGGGCACATCCACCTGCTGGTGACGGACATGGTGCTCCCGCGCGCCAGCGGACGCGAGCTGGCGGCGCGGCTCGCGATCCACCGCCCCGCGATCAAGGTGCTGTACGTCTCCGGCACCAGTGACGGCGCCATCGACAGGCACCGGATGCTGGAGCCCGGGATCGAGTTCCTGGAGAAGCCGTTCTCCCTGGACCGATTCCTGGCGAAGGTGCGCCAGGTCCTCGGGCCCAGACCTTCCGTCGAGGACCAGGCCACGTGGGTGCAGCGCTCGCTCGCCTGATCGAGGGCGTCCGCCCCGAGACCCTGGCGGCGCTGGCAGCCGGCCTGGGGGCACTCGCGCTCGCGCTGCTGGTGGCCGTGCTGGTCCAGCGGTCGAAGCGGCGGCGCGCCGAGCGGGCCGCGGCCGAGGCGCGAGGCCATCTCCGCACGGTGACGGCGACGATGCGCGAGGGTGTCATCGCGTACGACATGAACCTGCAAGTCAGCTTCGTGAACCCCGCCTTCGAGCGCCTCACCGGTTTCCCCGAGGAGGACCTCCGCGACCAGGAGTTCCTTCAGTACGTCCACCCCGACGACCGCGCCGCGCTTGCCGCCGAATGGGAACGCCTGGCCCAGGGCGGCTCGCTGCGCGACCAGGAATACCGCGTCGTTGCCCGCGGCGGGCAGGTGCGCTGGTCCTCCAGCACCTGGGAGCCGCTTCGCGACGAGTCGGGCCGCCAGATCGGCTATCTCGGTACCGAGTTCGACATCACCGAGCGCAAGCTGGCCGAGGAGGCCATGCGGCTCGACGCCGAGCTGTTCCAAGCGCTGAACGAGGTCCAGCAGGCGGTGGCGACCGCCGGGCTCGAGTCCCGGACCGTAATGCGGGTGATCGCCGACAGCGGGCTGCGGCTCACCGGCGCCAGCGGCGCGGTGATCGAGGCCATCGAGGGTGACGAGCTGGTGCCCCAGGTGCACATCGGCATCGAGGCTCCAAGGCTCCCGCTGGGCGGGAGCCTCTCCGGGCTCTGCGTCCGCACCGGCGAGCTCCAGCAGTCCGACGACATCGGCACCGACCCGCGGGTCGGCCACGACGCATACCGACCCATCGGGGTCCGCTCGCTGCTGGCCGTGCCGCTCACCGACGAGCAGCGCACCCTGGGCGTGCTCAAGGTGGTCTCCACCAACCCCAACGCGTTCAGCGATCGGGACGCCAAGGCGCTCCGGCTCCTCGGTGGGCTCATGGGGGCCGCGCTGGGGCACGCCGCGGCGTACGAGAGCCGGCAGTCGCGGCTGGAGGAGCGGACCCGCGCGCTGCAAGAGAGCGAGCAGCGGTTCAAGCAGCTGGTGGACGTGGCCCAGGAGGGTATCTGGCTCGCGGACGACCACGGCGTCATCACCTACGTGAACCAGCGCATGGCCGAGCTGCTCGGCTATCAGAACGGCGCGCTGCTGGGCCGGCGGGTCTACGACTTCATCGATGCGGGCTCACGCGTGAGCGCCCAGCGCACGCTCGCGCGGCCGTCGGCGACCGGCGGTGAGAGCCGGGACCTGCGATTCCTGCGGCGGGACGGGGGCGAGCTCTGGGGGCTGGTATCCGCCAGCCCCATCGTGAGCCGCGACGGGGGCATGATCGGCACGGTCGGCATGGTCACCGATATCACCGAGCGCAAGCGCGCCGAGGAGCGGCTGCGTCGGTCCGCCGAGCGGCTCGCCATCCTGCACGACATGGGACAGGCGATCCTCGCGGCACGCTCGCCGGCGGAGATCGGGCGCGCCGCCCTGGGGCGGATCCGCCGGATGGTGCCCTGCCGTCAGTGCTCCATCGTTCTCTTCAATTTCGCCAAGGGGACGGTGCTGCCCCTGGCCGGCTTCAGGGACGGGCAGCCCCTGCCCACCGACCCTATCCCGCTGGATGCCTTCTCCCCACCCGAGGCGCTCCGCCGGGGCACGGTGCGCTACGTCGAGGACATCGCGGCAATGGAGTCGCCGCCGCCGATGTTCCGGCAGCTCGCCCAGGACGGAATCCGGAGCGTGCTGACGGTGCCGCTGCTGGTGGACGGGGAGGCGATCGGCGAGGTGAACCTCGCGGCCGACGCGGTCTCCGCCTTCGACTCCGAGCACCGGGACATCGCGCTGGAAGTCGCCGCCCCGCTCGCGATCGCGATCCAGCATGCGCGGCTCCGCGACGACCTGGCACAGAAGAGCACCGAGCTCGAGCGGCGGATCGCCGAGCGCGGCGCCGCGCTCCGCTCGACGTCGGCCGAGCTGGAGACCCTGCTGTACTCCGTCTCCCACGACTTGCGGACGCCCGTCCGGCACATCGGCGGCTTCGCCGAGCTGCTGCTCCAGGACGCCGGCCCGGCGCTCGACCCGACGGTGCGGCACTACGCCTCGCGCATCGCCGAGGGCGCGGCTCGCCTCGGGGCCATGCTCGACGACCTCGTGCAGCTCAGCCGCCTCGGCCGGCAGGACATGCTGCGCCGGCCGGTGGACTTCAACCTGATGGTCGAGGACGTGGTCAGCATGCTTCAGTCCGAGGCCGGCGACCGGGTCATCGACTGGGCCATCGAGCCCCTGCCGGTGCTGGAGTGTGATCCCGCGCTGGCCAAGCTCGCGCTCGTGAACCTCCTCTCGAACGCGGTGAAGTTCACCCGCACCCGCGGCCGGGCGAGCATCCGGATCGGTCCGGTGCGCGCCGAGGGCCAGGATGGGATCGCCGTCCAGGACAACGGCGTCGGATTCAAGATGGCGTACGCGGGCAAGCTCTTCGGTCTCTTTCAGCGGCTCCATCGCTCGGACGAGTTCGAGGGTGAGGGGGCCGGGCTCGCCTTCGTCCAACGCATCGCGCAGCGGCACGGCGGTCGGGTCTGGGCCGAGTCCGAGGTGGACGAGGGTGCCACCTTCTACATCACCTTCGGCGGTCCCGATCTCCGGCATGCTGCCTGACGAGGCCGACGTCCTCCTGGTGCAGGACAGCGCGCTGGAGGTCGAGCTCATGCTGCGCCCGCTCCGCGATCTCGATGCCGAGTGCCGGATCGCCGTCGCCCGCGATGGAGAGGAGGCGCTCGATTATCTGCTCGGCCGGGGCGCCTTCCGGCACCGTCTGGGCGCGCCGCTCCCCCGGCTCGTCCTGCTGGACCTGAGGCTTCCCCGAGTGGACGGTGTCGAGGTGCTGCGGGCCATCCGGGCCAGTCCCCGCGCCAGCGCCACCCCAGTAGTGATGTTGATCCTGGCGAGCGAGCCGCGCGAAGTGGCCCAGTGCTATCAGGTGGGCGCCAACAGCTGCGTGCTGAAGCCGGTGCAGTTCAAGGCCTACTACGAGACGATCCAGGCGATCGGTCGCTACTGGCTGAGGCAGAACGTGACCGCGGCGGGACTCGCCGCTTCCGCCGCACCGCCCCGCGCGACCCGCGCCACGCCGGGAGGGTGACACTTTCTCCCCGGCCCCACCGTCCTACCTTTCCGATTGCGACAACTGCCGACTTCACCATCACAGGAACCGCCCGTGCTTCGTCTTCCGCGCCTGGTCCCCCTCGCCCTGTCCCTCACGACCGCCGCACCGCTCGCGAGCCGGCCAGCACCGCTCGCGGCTCAGGCGAGGCCGCCCGCCCCCGGTGCGACGATCGACATTCCCTTCACCCGATACGTGCTCCCCAACGGGCTCACGCTCATCGTCCACGAGGACCACAAGGCTCCGATCGTGGCCGTGAACGTCTGGTACCACGTGGGCTCGAAGAACGAGCGGCCCGGTCGGACCGGGTTCGCGCACCTGTTCGAGCACTTGATGTTCAACGGCAGCGAGAACTTCAACCAGGACTTCTTCGGCCCGCTGCAGGCGGCCGGGGCGACGGACCTGAACGGCACCACCAACCGTGACCGGACCAACTACTTCCAGAACGTGCCGGTCAACGCGCTCGATCTGGTGTTGTTCCTGGAATCCGACCGCATGGGCCACCTGCTGGGCGCGGTCACGCAGGAGCGACTGGACGAGCAGCGCGGTGTGGTCCAGAACGAGAAGCGGCAGAGCGAGAACCAGCCCTACGGACGGGTGTGGGAGTTCCTCAACCCGAAGCTGTACCCCGCGAACCATCCGTACTCCTGGAGCACGATCGGCTCGATGGAGGACCTCAGCGCGGCCAAGCTGGAGGACGTCCAGGAGTGGTTCCGGAACTACTACGGTGCCGCCAACGCGGTGCTGGTGGTCGCCGGCGACGTGCAGCCGGAAGACGTGAAGGCGCGAGTCGAGAAGTACTTCGGCCACATCCCGGCGGGCCCGCCGGTCGCCCGGCAGGAGGGGTGGATCGCCAAGCGAAGCGGCCACCAGCGCGGGCTGATGTACGACCGGGTCCCGCAGGCCCGGGTCTACAAGGTGTGGAACATCCCTGGCTGGGGCACGGCCGACGGCGACTACCTGACGCTGGTGGGCGAGCTGTTGTCCACCGGCAAGTCGTCGCGGCTCTACAAGCGGCTGGTATACGACGAGCAGATCGCCACCAGCGTCAACGCCTACGCCGACCTGCGCGAGATCGGCGGTGTCTTCGTCGTCGAGGCGACCGCCAAGCCGGGCGGCGATCTCGCACGGGTAGAGCGCGCCGTGAACGAGGAGCTCGCCCGCTTCCTGGCCGGTGGCCCCACCGCCGCTGAGCTCCAGCGAGTGAAGACGGGGTTTCGGGCCGGCTTCGTGCGCGGCATCGAGCGGATCGGGGGCTTCGGCGGCAAGTCCGACGTGCTCGCCCAGGGGGAAGTGTTCGCAGGCAAGGCCGACTTCTACAAGACCCGGCTCCAGCGGGTGGCCGCCGCCACCGCGGCGCAGGTCCGAGGCGCCGCGACCCGATGGCTCTCCGACGGCGACTACACTCTGGAGGTGCAGCCCTACGGCGACCACCACGTCGCCCAGGCCGGAGTGGATCGCTCGAAGCTGCCGGAGACCGGCACTCCGCCCGAGCCGGAGTTTCCCGAGTTCGAGCGGGACACGCTCTCCAATGGACTCGACATCGTGTTCGCGCGCCGGACCTCGATACCCCAGGTGCGGCTCAGCCTGCTGCTCGACGCCGGCTACGCGGCCGACCAGTTCGGCATTCCGGGGACCGCCAGCCTGGCCATGGCGATGCTCGACGAGGGCACCCGGACCCGCAGCGCGATCGAGATCAGCGACGAGCTGGCTGCCCTGGGGGCCGACCTGTCGACGGGGTCGGGGCTCGACATGTCGTCCGTCACCCTGGAAGCGCTGAAGGACAAGCTCGACCCCTCGCTCGCCGTGTTCGCCGATGTGGTGCTCAACCCGTCGTTTCCCCGCACCGACTTCGAGCGCCTCAGGCGGCAGCGGATCGCCCAGATCCAGCAGGAGAAGGCAGACCCCGTGGGCATGGCGCTGCGGGTCTTTCCGGGCCTGCTGTA
>DATABZ010000044.1:0-4679 GCA_036259315.1 Gemmatimonadales bacterium
GAGCCGCACCTGCTCGGCTCGCCGAGCGCCGGTGAGGTCAGCCAGCAAGCGACTCGCCCGTCGCCACCGCCGATACCGGTATTGTATCACGATCACACAGAAGGCGGCAAAGAACACGAACAGCGCCCACCAAACTCGATAATCGCGCACGTGCTCGGCTACGCTCGTCGGGTGTGCGCCTCAGGCACCGCCACGATCCAGGCGCAGCTTGCGGAGCACTCCAAGACATTCCGTGCGGTCGGAGTCCGTGAATACAAGGTAGACCGCGTCGGCGAAGGGGACCCCGTGTACGATGACCTCACCCTCCGGAGCCGCATCGAGCGAGGCCAGGAGCTCGGGATAACCGTCGGTGCGTACCGTCGCTCGATCACCCTTCGCGGCCTTCTGCCGGTAGATCCGCGAGGCCGCCCGCCGGGGGAACGGCCGCGTCGCTTTGGCCGGCGTGGTTTCGCCTCCGCGCGCCCGGAGCCGGGCGAGCAGGTCGATCGCCAGTGGATCGCTGCTTCTGGAGAGCGCTCGCTGCACGGTGCTTGCCGCAATCCGTGGCATCACTTCTCGCTGTCCGGCGTATGACGAAAGCCGCCCCCACGAGCTACCCGTTGAGCCGGATCTCCGAGTAGCCGTTTGGCTTCCCCCCAGCCTCGGACGGTCGTGACCAGACCTGCCAGGCCGAGGATCACCGCACAAAGCGCGGTGTACGTCTCAGTGCTCAAGGCGCCGATGAGAGGCAAAGCGAGGGCAACGACCAGCAGCATCACGCCCCACTGCCATGAGGTCGCGGGCCGCGAGCGCGTTCGCATCGTACCAGACGCGGGGGTCGGCAAAGGTGGCGGGGACCCTGAGCCCGTACCAGCGGTTTGGCGCAACGCGGCGGGTTGCGAGCGGCCAACCCGAGGGTAACCCCCGCACATCACGGATAGTAGACGCTCCCGTCCGGTCGCTTGGCGCACTGGTACGAGGGCTTCACCCCGAACCACGTAGGCAAGCCTTTGGCGTCGATACAGATCGTCAGGTCACCGTTCGGCGCTTTCCTCCAGCGATCGATCCAGAACTCGAGCTCGTCTCCCCCGAGCACCCGGCGGATGGGCGGCTGGTCCTCGGCGTCTCGATCCAGCGTCTCATAGGACCACTGTTCGACCTCAGCTCCCACTGCATTCACGGCTTGACGGAGCGCCCGCCAGTTGGCCGCGAGCCGTACCAGGAATGGTGACATGGCACCGAAGCTCAGCCTGTGCGTTCTAGCTATCAATGCGCCGCTGGTCCCTCGCCGTACTGAGGAGACGCTCGGCGAAGTCGAGCCGCTCCTGTGTTTCTGCCTGCTCCACCTGGAGAGCCTGAACACTGCGTTCGAGCGCTTCGAGCCGGGCGGTCACGTCGGACGACACCGATCCTGGCGTGGCACGCAGACGAGCTATCTTGACCGCGGCGATGGCAATGATCGCGGTGATCGGTATGAGTGGGCCAAGAAAAGCAGGGTCCATGCGACCTTCCTCGTTCGGGCCAGGCACGCTAGCACCGTCCGCCAACACCTGTCAGCCTTCCGCCGTCGTGCCCTCGCTACACAAAGCTACGCTTTCCGAGCGACACTCCGCGAGGGGTCGCGGAGCGGCTCCCCTGCCAATCCACCCGACGGCCGCACACGCGCGGACTACTGCCCGCAGCGCCGGCGCTAGACGTTGTACCAGACGCCATAGCCTTGCCGGCGGAGCGTCAGGGCCAGCTCGCGCTCGGACAACTCCGCCTCGTCGCGGGTAAGGTCCGGATACTGCGCATACAAGTCGGGCCGCAGCCGCACGCCGTACCGATAGACGAAGGGGTTTGCCTTGTGACCCTGCATGTGGTGGCGAAACCGCTCCTCCGGCGTGAGGCAGGTCGAGCCCACATAGACGCACGGCTTCGTGCGGTCTCGGTGAGGATTCTCCCGCACGAACTTCCGCTCGCGCAGGACCTCTCGGTCGAGCTCGATCACGTATACGCGGCACATGTCAGCGTGGCGGCCACGTCACCCGAGAAACCTGGCTCTCTGGTCCGGGCTCGGGACCAGGCATTGCCGGCCGCCGCGCACCAACCCGTGCCGATGGCGCGCCACCAGGTCGTAGAGTGAGTCCCGGAAGAACCGGGGGATGAGCCCTGCGAGCCCGGCGAGACGCCAGGCACCTCCGAGGTACCGGGCGACTCGACGAGCGGCCGCCGAGCGCGTGAGAAGCCGTTCACCCGTGCTGTCATCCGCCGGCTCGAACCACACGACGGAGTCCACCACGGCTACTTCGGGATGTCGCGCGAGAACCGTACGGGCAAAGGTGCTGTCGAGGGCGGCGAATCGAAGCGTCCCCCGGCGATCGTGCCGGAGGACGAGCTGCACGCTCTCGGCACAGAACCCACAGGTGCCGTCATAGAACAGCACAGGTCCCGGTGGCTCCATGGGCCTCACTTGCCCGGGGCACCCGAGCGGCGCCCGCAGTCACTCCTGCCTGTCCCCCGCACGCGATCGGTCAGGCTGCGTGCTGCCTCAGGAACGCGACCGTTCTCTGGTTGAACTCGTCCACGCGCTCGTAAATGGGCGCGTGCGAGCAGTCCTCGAATACCAGCACTTCTGACCCGGGGATGGCGTTCTTCAGCCGATCCGCGAACCGCGTGGAGGTCAGCGCATCCCGGCGCCCGAACGTGATCTGCGTCGGCGCCTGAATCCGCCCCAGTTGCGACTCCGCGTCATGGCGGATCACCGCAATCGTATGCCTCAGGAATGCCTCCGTGGGCTGCACCGGCCGGCTCCGGACAAAGTCATCCAGCGATTGCAGGTAATCCGGCCGGGCGGCATAGAGCTCCGGCGTGAAGCACCAGGGAAAGATGCCCGTGACGATCACGTCTGTCATGGATTCCGACGCGCGAGCCATGACCTGCCACGCTTCCACCACAACCTTCAGGAAGGCGTCCGTCTTGGGCCAGGGACTATGGAGCGACAGAGACTTGACCCTTGCCGGGTACTTGGCTGCCAACCACATGCCGGTGGCGGCGCCGAGAGAAAGGCCGGAGATGTGTGCCTGCTGTATTCCCATGACTTCCATGAATGCAGCGACATCGTCGGCGAAGAGCTCGGTGGAATAGACCCCGTCCGGTTTGTCGGTTTCGCCCGCTCCGCGCAGATCGAGCGAGAAACACGTGAAGTGCTTGGCGTATTCCGCGACTTGGAAGGCGTAACAGGCGCAGTCGGCGGTCAGGAAGGGAATGAGGATCAGAGGGTCGCCGCTGCCTTGCTGGTCATAGTTCATGGTCAGGTTGTTGGCTCTCACCTTCGGCACGGGACCCTCCTTCGGGATGTGCCAGCACGGATCCTCCTACCTGAGTTGTAGTGGAAACCCGCGTGGCCCGGCTAACCTGCGCATCGGCTGCAGATTTTGAAGCCTGCGCCCGCACAAACCTACGCTCCGCGAGGTGGACTGCCTAGTCACGCGGACTCTCCAGAGTGCGCTTGATGACCGCGAGTCCCTCCTCCATCATCGCCCCGACCGGGGAAGCGAGCTCGTGCGGCAACAGGTCCGCAATCCAGACGAGCCGGCTGTGGCTCGCGCCGTCCGGGAACACCTGGGCGGACGCGTTGTGATGTGTCATTTGGCCGCCGATCGCGGACCACACCAGCCGCCGCGCCTCGTCGTCGAGGTCAACAATCAGCTCGCGCACGACGAGACCGCTCCCGAACGTCACCACTCGAGCGCCTTCTTCCAGACGAACGTCGGTGACGAAGCCGGGTGCGAGCCGCCGATGCAGCGCGCCGACATCTCGAAGCGCGTCCCAGACGGTCTCCGGATCAGCGCGGATCCGGACCTCACGATGAATGGAGGCCATGCCTCTCGCTCCTTGCGTTCCGGTCAGGCATTCTCAAGGGCCGCCTCTGCCACTGTTCGACGTTTGCACCCTTTACCACCAATCACGAGGTACGAGCTCCAGCCGGCGACCGTAGGACGAGGGTCAGGCGACGGGTCGGACGGAGTACGCCTAGCGATCCCAGCAGGTCGAGCTCGCCGCGAGCACCCGAGCGCCTCGGTCCGTGCCCACAAAGCGGAGTACGATCGGCACTTCGCCGCACGCGTCGCCCACGGGATACACGAAGACTTCGGCCGTGTCTCCCCTCATTTCGCCAGTGTAGGCCTGGATGCGACTTCCCCAGAGGGCGAGCGAGTCACGATGCGACCGAGCAGCGTTCAGCGCCCAGGCCACCGGTGCCGGCGAGACCGAGAGGCGCATGAGCCGGGCGGAGTCCTGCCGCAGAGCCGCTCGGATGTACTGGCGGGCCGGCTCTGCATACGCAGTCCCGGGCCAGTCGGCGGAGTAAGGCTGAAACAGGAGCAAGGCGGCGACCAGCAAACCCAGGACGAGCGTCGTGAGGTAGAGTGGCAGCTTGCCATTCACCATGAGTCCTCCTCGGCCGGCGGAATGCCCATGACCTGCGGGCTTTCACCTCTGCCCACTCACAGTTTTAGGTTCCAGGGTCCCCACCGGCGATAAGCGGCGCAACTCAGCATCTGCCACCTTGCCGCCGAGGCGTGCACGCAGCCGAGCCGCAGCGCTACCCCCGAGCCAGGCGAGACCACCCATCCCCAAACCAAGGCTTGGCCACAGCAGTGCACGGAGCACACCCGCCTCGGGTATCGAGGCAGGAAAGAGCCAGAGGACCCACGGCA
>DATABZ010000045.1:0-23257 GCA_036259315.1 Gemmatimonadales bacterium
GGACCACGGCAAGACCTCGCTGCTCGACTACATCCGCAAGGCCAACGTGGTAGCGGGCGAGGCGGGAGGCATCACCCAGCACATCGGCGCGTACCACGTGACGCTCCCCAGCGACCGGAAGATCACCTTCCTCGACACGCCCGGTCACCAGGCGTTCACCGCCATGCGGGCCCGCGGTGCCCAGGTCACCGACATCGTCGTCCTGGTGGTCGCGGCCGACGACCAGGTCATGCCGCAGACCGTGGAGGCGATCAGCCACGCGAAGAACGCTGGCGTGCCGATGATCGTCGCGATCAACAAGATCGACCTCCCCAGCGCCAACGTGCCGAAGGTCAAGCAGGACCTGCTGCAGCACAACGTGGTGCTGGAGGAGTTCGGCGGGAACACGCTCGCCGCCGAGATCTCCGCCAAGCGGGGAACCGGCGTGGACACGCTGCTGGATCAGATCCTGCTGCAGTCCGAGATCCTCGATCTCAAGGCGAACCCCGAGGGCAAAGTTCAGGGCACCGTCCTGGAGGCGACGCTCGACCCCGGCAAGGGCCCGCTGGCCACGATCCTGGTGCAGAAGGGCACCCTGCGGGTGGGCGACAACTTCATCTGCGGCAGGTTCTCCGGCCGCGTCCGCGCGCTCTACGACGAGCGCGGCAAGACGGTGAAGGAGGCCGGCCCGTCGATCCCGGTGCAGATCCTCGGCTTCGAGGGCGTGCCCGCCGCCGGCGACACCTTCGCGGTGGTGACCGACGCCGTGGAGGCTCGCGACATCGCGCAGAAGCGCCAGCGGCTCGAGCGCGAGGCGCAGAACCGGCGCACCGCGCGCGGCGGCACCCTGGAGGACTTCAGCCGTGCCCTCAAGGAGGGGGAGGTCTCGACCCTCCGCATCATCATCAAGGCGGACCAGGGCGGCCCGGCCGAGGCGCTCGCCGACGCGCTGGCCCAGCTCGGGACCGGCGAGGTCCGGGTGGACGTCGTCCACCGGGGCGTCGGCGCGATCACCGAGAGCGACATCCTCCTCGCCAAGGCGTCGGGCGCGATCGTGCTCGGCTTCCATGTCCGGCCCGACTCCAACGCCCGCGCGGCCGCGGAGCGCGAGCAGGTGGACGTGCGCACCTACCGCATCATCTACGAGGCGGTGGAGGACGTGCGGAACGCGCTCGAGGGCCTGTTGAAGCCGGAGGAGCGGGAGACGGTGCTGGGCGAGGCCGAGGTGCTCCAGCTCTTCAAGGTCAGCAAGGTGGGCACGATCGCCGGCTGCATGGTCCGGAGCGGCACCATTCAGCGCACCGCCAAGGCGCGCGTCCTCCGCGACGGAGTGACGGTCTACACCGGCACGCTCTCGAGCCTCAAGCGGTTCAAGGACGACGTCCGCGAGGTGCGGGAAGGGCTGGAGTGCGGCATCGGGATCGAGAACTTCAACGACCTCAAGGTCGGTGATCGGATCGAATCCTACCGCATGGAAGAAGTGAAGCGCACCCTCTCAGCCAGCGCGGCCGGGGGGGCGACGAGCTGATCGCGCGGAGCTGACGGCCTGCCATGGTGGTCGCCATTCAGACCTGGGATCTCCACCTCCCCAATTGCCACTCCCTCAAGGAGAAGCGGGGAGTGCTGAAGCCGCTCACCACGGGGCTGCGGCGCACGCTGAACGTCTCGGTGGCCGAGACCGGCCACCAGGACCTCTGGCAACGCGCCGAGATCGCCTGCGCGGTGGTGGGCTCGGCGCGGCCGGTGGTGGAGGAGATCCTCCGGGCCGCCGACCGCACGGTGGAGGAAGCCGATGGCGTGCGGGTCATGGACACGGTGACGCTGTTCCGATGAGGCAACCTTCCCGCCGGCCCGAGCAGGTCGCCGGCACCATCCGGCAGGTGATCGCGGACGCGCTCACCCGGGAGGTGCGCGACCCGCGGGTGGGCTTCGTCACCGTCACCAACGTCGTGGTGACCAACGACCTCTCGCATGCGCGGGTCCTGGTCAGCGTCCCCGGCGACGAGGCGGAGAAGGCGAAGGCGATGCAGGGGCTCCAGAGCGCCGCCGGCTTCCTGCGGACCCGGGCCGCGCGAGCCCTGAGCACCCGGACCGTCCCCGAGTTGCACTTCGAGCTCGACAAGGGCATCGAGCACGCGGCGCGAATCGAGGAGCTGCTCGAGTCCATCCGGCGGGAGGAGCGCGACTGATCGGTGCGCTGCTGGTGGACAAGCCCGCGGGGCTGACCTCGCACGCCGCCGTCCAACGGGTTCGTCGGGCGCTCCGGACCAGGCAGGCGGGGCACACCGGCACCCTGGATCCCTTCGCGACCGGGCTGCTGATCGTGCTGGTGGGGCGCGCCACCCGGCTGGCGCGTTTCGTCGAGGGGGAGCGCAAGACGTATCTCGCCACCGCGCGGCTCGGGGTGCGCACCGATACGGACGACCTCACCGGCGCCGTGCTCGAGGAGGCGCCGCTGCAGGGGCTGAGCGAGGAGCAGGTGCGCGCGGCGCTGGCGCGGTTCGCTGGGGAGAGCCGGCAGCGACCGCCGGTCTACTCGGCCAAGCACGTGGGCGGCGAGCGGAGCCACCGGCTGGCGCGCCGCGGCGCCGCGGTGGAGCCGCCGGAGACTTCGATCACCGTGCACAGGATCGAGCCCGTCGCCTGGGAACCGCCGTCGCTCACCTTCCGGGCGACGGTGAGCGCGGGAACCTATCTCCGCGCCATCGCCAGGGACCTCGGCGCCCGGCTCGGCGTGGGCGCGCACCTCACCGCGCTCCGGCGCGAGGCGATCGGGGACCTGCGGGTGGAAGACGCCGTTCCGCTCGACGAGGTCGGGCCCGAGGCGCTGCTGGCACCGACCTGCGTGCTGCGCCATCTGCCCGCGGTCGAGCTGGACGCCGCGGCGAGGCTTGCGGTAGTCCACGGGCGCCCCGTGGCCGCGGCGATCGACGGCCCGGCGGAGGGCGACGTACCGGAGCAGGGGGGCGGTCCGGTAGTGCTGCTGTCGGGCGCCGAGCTGGTGGCGGTCGCCCGGCCCGTAGAGGGCTGGCTCCGGCCAACCGTGGTTCTGGCCCGGCCGTGACGGGCCGATCGGCCACGGTGGTCACCGTCGGCTCCTTCGACGGGGTGCACCTGGGCCACCAGGCGGTGCTGCGGGAGATCACCCGCCGCGCCGAGGCCGCGGGCCGAGCCAGTGTGCTGGTCACGTTCGAGCCGCACCCGCTCGAGGTGGTGAATCCGCCGGCGGCGCCGCCCCTGCTCACCACCGGGCCGGAGCGGCGCGAGATCCTGGCCCAGACGCCGCTCGATCTCGCGTACTTCCTGCGGTTCGACCGGCAGGTGGCCGCGATGAGCCCGGAGGAGTTCGTGCGGAGCGTGCTGCTGGAGCGCTGCGGCATGCGGGAGCTGGTGATCGGGCACGACCACGGCTTCGGCCGCGGTCGGAGCGGCGACGTGGAGACGCTCCGCCACCTGGGCGCGGTCTACAACTTCGACGTGGACGTGGTGCCGCCGGTGGACTTCGGGGACCAGCACGTGTCCAGCTCCCGGGTGCGGCGCGCCGTGGCCGGCGGCGACCTGGCGAGCGCCGCCCGCATGCTGGGCCGCCCGTACACCGTGAGCGGCCTGGTAGGACACGGCGCGGGCCGGGGGCGGCTGCTGGGGGTGCCGACGATCAACCTGACGGACGTGCCGCCGCAGAAGCTGCTGCCGCCCGACGGCGTCTATGTCGTGGAAGTGGAATGGCGGGGCGGGCGGGCCGGCGGGATGATGAGCCAGGGTCCCCGCCCGACCTTCGCCGACGGCCGCCGCGCCATCGAGACGCACCTGTTCGATTTCGACGGGGACCTCTACGGGGAGTGGGTGAGGATCACCTGGGTGGAGCGGCTCCGCGAGATCGAGCGCTTCGGCTCGGTGGAGCAGTTGAAGGACCAGATGGAACGCGATCGCGTTCGTGCCCGCGCGGTGCTCGCCGGCGCCCGGACCGATCCTAACCGCGTGACTCACGCCTGAGCGTCGACCGACGATGTCTATTCGCAACCGCCTGCTCGTCATCCTGGGACTCATCGCCCTCAGCGTCTTCTATCTGGTGCCCCGCGACATCACCGTCCGGGAGCGCGATCTGGAGACCGGGGTGATGACCGATCGCACCGACACGCGCATACCCCTCAAGCTCGGTCTGGACCTCCAGGGCGGCATGCACCTCGCCCTGGAGCTGGACCAGTCCAAGCAGGTGTCCGCCGACCCCGCGCGCGACCTCGATCTCGCGCTCACCGTGCTGCGCAAGCGGATCGACGAGTTCGGGGTCTCCGAGCCCGTGATCCAGAAGGTGGGCGACGAGCGGATCGTGGTGGAGCTGCCCGGCATCGACGACCCCGCGCGCGCCAAGGCGATCGTGCAGCGGAGCGCGTTCCTGGAGTTCCGCATCACCAACGAGACCGGCGCGCTGGAGAAGGCGATTCCGGCAATGGACCGGGTGCTTCGCAGACTCGGGATCCGCGGCGAGGGTGCGGCCGGGCGGCCCTCGGCGGTCGAGCAGCTGCTTGGCGGCGACACCACCGCGAAGCCCCGTACCGCCGACAGCGCGGCGAAAGGCGCCGATCGGAAGGGCGCTGCCGCGGACACGGCGGCGAAGGACACGGCCGGCGCCGACACGTCGGCGGCCGACACGGGCGCTGCGGCGGCCGGGGACGGCTCGGGCGGTGTCCTCGCCGGCCTGATACAGGCATCCGGGGCCGCCGGGGGCGCCGCCCCCGGCGAGTACATGGTGCCCGAGACTGCGTTCCCCCGGGTGGACAGCCTCCTGAGCATCCCCGCGGTCGCGCGGCAGCTCCCGCGCGGCGTCACGCTCCGGTGGGCCGCGACGCCCACCAGCGTCGGCACCGAGTCCTATCGGTTCCTGTACGCGCTGGATGACCGCCCGATCATCACCGGCGCCAACCTGGAAGACGCGCAGGCCCAGATCGACCCGCTGACCAACGGCCCCATCGTGACCTTCCAGCTCGACCGCGCCGGCGGCCGCAAGTTCGGCGAGGAGACCGGCCGCCACGTGGGCGACTACATGGCCATCCTGCTCGACGGCCGGGTGCAGGGCCGGCCGCCAGTCATCCAGAGCCGGATCGGCCGCAACGGGCAGATTACGCTGTCGGGCCGGACGCTCCAGGAGGCCCAGGACCTCGCGCTCACCCTGAAGGCCGGCGCCCTGCCGATCCCGCTCCAGATCGTGGAGGAGCGGCAGGTCGGCCCCAGCCTGGGCCAGGACGCGATCCGGTCGGGCATCATCTCCGGCATCATCGGCACCATCTTCGTCGTCACGATCATGGTGCTCTACTACCGGGTGGCGGGCGCGCTCGCCGTCGCGGCGCTCGCGCTGTACCTGCTCTTCACCCTCGGCGGGCTCTCGATGCTGGACGCGACGCTCACCCTGCCCGGGCTCGCCGGCCTGGTGCTCTCCATCGGCATCGCGGTCGACGCGAACGTGCTGATCTTCGAGCGCATCCGTGAGGAGCTGGCCGCGGGGAAGACGGTCCGACTCGCGGTGGACGAGGGCTTCAGGCACGCGATGAGCGCGATCATCGACTCCAACGTGACCACGGTGCTCACCGCCCTGTTCCTCTTCCAGTTTGGCACCGGGCCGGTGAAAGGCTTCGCCGTGACCCTGATCCTGGGCGTCGTCGCGTCCATGATCACCGCGATCTTCGTCACCCGGACCATGTTCCTGATCTGGCTCGACCGGAAGCCCACCATGGCCACCCTGAGCATCTGACCCATGAGACTCTTCGCCAACGCCAACTTCGACTTCCTGGGCCAGCGCAAGTGGGCCTACGGAATCTCCCTCGCCTTCAGCGCCATCGGCCTGGCCGTGCTGCTGTTTCGGGGCGTCAATTACAGCGTCGAGTTCACCGGCGGCACCTTGATCCAGCTGGAGACGGAGCGCCCGGCCGACGTCGGGGAGCTCCGTAACGCCCTCCAGGCTCGCGGTATCCAGGGCGCCGAGATCCAGACCTTCGGCTCCGAGCGGGAGATCGTCATCCGCGCCCGCGTGGCGCGCGAGGGATCGGACGCGAACGACACCCAGGCGACCGCCAGCGCGGTGGGCCAGGCGCTCGATGCCACCCTGGGGGCAGGCGACTACCGGATTCTCCGCACCGAAGCGGTGGGGCCCAAGGTGGGCGGCGAGCTGCGGCAGCAGGCGGTCTTCGCCATCCTGATGTCGTTCCTGGCGGTGCTGGCCTACCTCGCGTACCGCTTCGAGTGGCGGTTCGGCGTGGCTGCCATTGTCGCCACGGCGCACGACATCATCGCCGCTATCGCGTTCATCGGCCTGGCCCGGCTGGAGGTCAGCCTGTTCGTGGTGGCCGGCCTGCTCACGATCGTCGGGTACTCGCTCAACGACACGATCGTGATCTTCGACCGGATCCGCGAGAACCTCCACCGGCGCAAGCGTGAGGGCTTCACGAGTATCCTCAACCGCTCCATCAACGAGACGTTGCCCCGGACCTTCTTCACCGGGACCACGGCCCTCGGGAGCCTGCTCGCGCTGAGCCTGCTGGGTGGCGATGTGGTGCGCCCGTTCGCGCTGCTCATGCTCTTCGGCGTGATCGTGGGCACCTTCTCCTCGATCTACATCGCGTCGCCGGTGCTGCTCGCCATCGAGACCCGCTGGCCCGGCCCGGACGCGAAAGGCCATCTCGGCCCGAAGCCGGGCGCCACCCCCGCGGCGAGCCGCAGGCCACAGCCGGTGGGGTAAGGAGGCGGGAGCACGAGCCGAGGCCGCCTCCCCTCCCGCGAAGATGCTCGTCGACACCCACTGCCACCTGGCGGACCCGGCCTACGACGCCGACCGGCCCGAGGTGCTCGGGCGCGCGTGGGAGGCGGACCTCGCCCATATCGTCGTGATCGGCGAGTCGCCCGCGGCCTCCGACCGTGCGCTCGCGCTCGCCGCCGCGCACGAGCGGCTCTCCACCACGGCCGGCATCCATCCCCATGACGCGAGCGCCTGGACGTCCGAGGCCGCCGAGTGGCTGCGCGAGCGGCTCCGGCATCCCAAGGTCGTGGCCGTGGGGGAGACGGGCCTCGATTACCACTACGACCACTCGCCCCGCCCGGCCCAGCGCGCCGCCTTCGAAGCGCAACTGGCGCTCGCGGCCGATGCCGCCAAGCCGGTCGTCATTCACGCCCGCGACGCCGACGAGGACGTGGCGGACGTGCTCCGCAACCAGCCCGGTGTCACCGCGATCCTGCACTCGTTCAGCAGCGGGCTCGGGCTCTTGCGAGCGGGGCTGGTCCTCCGCCACTATGTGTCGTTCAGCGGGATGGTCACCTTCAGGAACTGGCGCCTGGACCAGGCGATCCTGGACACGCCGCTCGACCGGCTGCTCCTGGAGACCGATGGCCCGTACCTCGCTCCCGTGCCGCACCGCGGGAAGCGCAACGAGCCCGCCTTCGTCCGCCGGGTGGCCGAGCGGATCGCGGAGCTGCGGGGCATGGCGCTCGACGACCTGATCGCGCGCACCGGAGAGAACGCGGCGCGCGTGTTCGGCCTTCGATTCGGACCTCATCACCCCAGAGCGGAGAGACTCGCCTCGTGACGACCGTGCCGTCCGATATCGCCATCGCCCAGGCCGCCAAGCTGCGCCCGATTGCCGACGTGGCCGCCGAAGTGGGCCTGGGCCCCGACGAGATCCTGCCGTACGGCCGCTACAAGGCGAAGGTGAGCGCCGAGGCGATCGCCAAGCGCGAGCCGAAGGGTCGCCTCGTACTCGTCACCGGCATCAATCCCACGCCCGCGGGCGAGGGCAAGAGCACCGTCACCGTGGGCGTGAGCCAGGCGCTCCGGAGGCTCGGGAAGAAGGTTGTGGTCTGCATCCGCGAGCCCAGCCTCGGCCCGGTGTTCGGGATGAAGGGCGGCGCCGCCGGCGGCGGCTACGCGCAGGTGGTCCCCATGGACGAGATCAACCTGCACTTCACCGGCGACTTCCACGCGATCACCTCGGCGCACAACCTGCTCTCGGCGCTGCTGGACAACCATCTGCACCAGGGCAACGCGCTGGGCATCGATCCCCGCCGCATCACCTGGCCGCGCACGATGGACATGAACGACCGTTCGCTCCGGTCGACCGTCATCAGCCTGGGCGGGATCAACGCGGGACCCGTGCGCGAGGACCGGTTCGTGATCGTGCCCGGGAGTGAGATCATGGCCATTCTCGCCCTCGCCACCGATCTCCGGGATCTCGAGGCCCGGCTCGGCCGGATCATCGTGGGGCTGACGCGCGACCGGAAGCCGGTCACCGCGGCCGATCTCAAGGCGGCGGGCGCCATGACGCTGCTGCTGAAGGATGCCATCCTGCCCAACCTGGTCCAGACGCTCGAGGGCGGCCCCGCCCTGGTGCACTGCGGGCCTTTCGGCAACATCGCCCACGGCTGCAACTCCATCGCCGCGACCCGGCTCGGCCTGTCGCTGGGTGACCTCGTCCTGACCGAGGCCGGCTTCGGCGCCGACCTCGGGGCGGAGAAGTTCTTCGACATCAAGGCGCGCTTCGGCAAGCTCCAGCCGGAAGTCGCGGTCGTCGTGGCCACCGTACGCGCGCTCAAGATGAACGGCGGCGTGAAGAAGGACGCCCTGGGCAAGGAGGACGTGGCAGCGCTTCGGCGGGGCCTGGTCAACCTCGAGGCCCACGTCACCAACGTGCAGAAATTCGGGGTACCGGTAGTGGTCGCCCTCAACCGCTTCACCTCCGATACGGACCAGGAGTTGAAGACGGTGCTGGACGCGTCGCAGGGATGGGGGGCGCGCGCGGCGCTGAGCGACGTCTGGGCCAAGGGCGGCGAGGGCGGGGAAGCCGTGGCCCGCGAGATCCTGGCGGTGCTCGACGAGAAGAAGGCCGCCTTCAAGCCGCTCTACGACACCGCCCGGCCCATCAAGGAGAAGATCGAGACCATCGCCCGCGAGATCTACGGCGCCGGTGGCGTGGACTACACGGCGGCCGCCGAGAAGAACATCGCCCAGTGCGAAGCCATGGGGCTGGCCGATACCCCGGTCTGTATGGCCAAGACCCAGTACTCCTTCTCGGACGATCCCACCAAGCTCGGCCGGCCCACCGGCTTCCGGCTCACCATCCGCGACGTGTATCCGTCGGCGGGCGCTGGCTTCGTCGTGGCGCTGGCGGGCGACATCATGACGATGCCCGGCCTGCCCAAGGTGCCGGCCGCGGAGTCGATTCGGGTGCTGCCCGACGGCACGATCGAGGGGCTGTTCTGATGCCGGGGGGCATGATCTCGACGCCGGGCGCGCCCCGCGCCATCGGGCCGTACAGCCAGGGGGTGAAGGCCAACGGCTTCCTCTTCACCGCGGGTCAGGTGGGCTTCGACCCCGAGAGCGGAGAGCTGGTCGACGGCGGGATCGCGGAGCAGACGCTCCGGGTGCTCCAGAACATTCGAGCCATTCTCCGCGCGGGGGGCACCGACGTCCCGGCCGTAGTGAAGACCACCGTATTTCTGGTGGATATGGCCGACTTCGCCCTGATGAATGAGGTCTATGCCGAGTTCTTCGGCGATCACCGGCCCGCCCGCTCCACCGTCGCGGTCGCCTCCCTGCCGCGCGGCGCCCGCGTCGAGATCGAGGTGGTGGCCGCGATCCCCTAGCACCCCGCACGGATCACCGTCGCTCCGGCCAGTACGGCGTGGGGCTGCCCCTCGCTATACTCCATCACTCGACGCGTCCGGGGAGCGGATCGGGCCTGGTGGTCTGGCCGGTCTTCAAAACCGCGATGGAGGCGCCTCCGGCGACTCCGGTGGGTTCGATTCCCACACGCTCCCGCCACGCCACTCGCATGCTCGATCACACCGACGTCGGAGCCCTCAGCACGTGTCCCTGTCGCGTGGCCTGATGCTCGTGGTCCTCGTGTTGGCCGGTGCGGTGGCGCCGGCCTTGGCGTCGGCTCAGGACACGACGGCCGTTCCGGGCGCTGCGGGAGCGGAGCCGGAGACCGCGGCCTCCGCGCCTCCCGATACCGCCGTGTTCAGGCCCATCAGTCCTCTCAACGCACTGTGGCGTTCGTTTCTCCTGCCGGGCTGGGGTCAGGCTCGACTGAACCGGAAGCTGACGGGCGGTATATTCATCGCGTGGGAGGGCGTCACCCTCGGCATGAGCCTCAAGACCCGGCATGAGCTCGCCTTTCTCCGCCGCACCGGCTCCGCGCGCGCCGAGGCCAAGCGGCGGGAGCACGAGGACTGGATCGTCCTGCTCGCCTTCAATCACCTCTTCGCCGGCCTCGAGGCCTACGTCGGCGCCCACCTCGCCGATTTCCCGGGCGACCTCCGGATCACGGCGGTGCCCGGAGGCTTCGGCGCTTCCATGACGGTTCCCCTCCGGCTTCGATGAATCGCTCGGCCATCGGCATCTTCGATTCCGGGATCGGAGGTCTCACAGTCGCGCGCGCGATCTTCGAGCAGCTGCCCCGCGAGTCCACCGTCTACTTCGGAGATACGGCGCGGGTCCCCTACGGCCCCAAGTCGCCGGAGACCGTGCGGCGCTACAGTCTCGAGATCCTGCACTGGCTGCTGGAGCAGCGGGTCAAGGCCGTGGTCATCGCCTGCAACACCAGCACCGCGCACGCCCTCGAGACCCTGCAACGCGAGTCACCGGTGCCGGTCGTCGGCGTGATCGAGCCCGGCGCGAGAGCGGCCGCGGCGGCGGCGGGCCAGCGGCCGATCGGGGTGATCGGCACCGTGGGCACCATCGCCAGTGGTGCCTACGCCAAGGCCATCCAGCGCGTCTGCGCCGGCGCCCGGGTGGAGCAGCGCGCCTGCCCGCTCTTCGTGCCGTTGGTCGAGGAGGGCTGGTTCGAACATCCGGCGGCGGACCTGATCGCACGGGAATACCTCGCCCCGCTCGGCGCCGCGGGGGTCGGGTCGCTGGTGCTCGGCTGCACCCACTATCCGCTGCTCCGACCGCTGCTTCAGCGCGTGATGGGTTCCGAGGTCAGCCTGATCGACAGCGGAGAGGAGACGGCGCGTGCGGTGGCCGCGGTGCTCCGGGACCGGGGGCTCGAGGCGCCCGATGGCGCCGCCGCGAGCCATCGCTTCGTGGTGAGCGACGACGAGGCGCGGTTCCGCCAGGTGGGATCGCGGTTCATCGGGGACCGTCTGGACCGGGCGGAGGTGGTGCCCCTGGGTTGAATTGACGCAGCTCTGCTCCCTCTTCGGTCGCTACCGCGTAGCGCAATCCCTCGAACCACGCTCCCGGGTTGAGGTACGTGCCCCCGGTCGGTGTGCGCGAGAGCTCCGGCCGGTGGGTGTGCCCCATGATGACCATGCCGAGGTCCGGCTCTCGCGCCAGGAGACCGGCCGCCCAGGCCCGCTGCTGCGCCGCCGCGGTTTCCAGCCGGGCGGCGTCCGCGCCTTCGTCGCCCAGCCGGGGCCCGATGACCTCCACCAGGCGGACCCCGAGATCCGGATGGAGCGCCCGGAACACCGCTGAGGTGACCCGATGGTTGATGAGGCGGTGGAGGAGTCTGGCGCGGCGGCGGGATTCGGCCAGCCCGTCGCCGTGAAGGGCGGCCACCAGGATCCGTCCGAGGCGGAAGGTGAGCCGGTAGGGGTCGAAGCGTAGGCCGAGGTCGCGGCTCCAGAGGTCGCCGCCCCAGCGGTCGTGGTTGCCGCCCACCATCAGCACCGGCATGCGCCGTGCGAGCCGGGCGAGCGCGGCGGCCACCTGGAAGCCGCGGCGGGGGACCACGCGAGAGTACGAGAACCAGAAATCGAAGAGGTCGCCGTTGACCAGCAGGCTGTCGCCCAGGGTAGGCACCGTGTCGAGAAAGGCCAGGAGCGCCTCCTCGACCGCGGGTGGTGTCACGCCGAGATGGGCGTCCGAAACGACCACGAGGGTGTGCCCCGGCACGGGGCCAAAGATGGATCGCCTCAGGAGCGACCGCAACCGGACCCGCGCCGTGTGTCACTCCGTCGCGCCCCCGAGCGTCACCCGATGAAGTCCCCTGTGCTCGCGCCGGACGTCTCGGACACCGTGGTGCGGGTGAACTACTCCGAGACCGACCAGATGGGCGTGGTCTATCACGCACGCTATCTGGTCTGGCTCGACGTCGCCCGCACCGAGCACCTCCGCCTTGCCGGCATGAGCTACCGCGAGCTGGAGGAGGCCGGCTTGAGGCTCGCCGTGGGCGAGGTCTCGGTCCGCTACCGTCGGCCGGCCCGCTACGACGACCGCGTGAGGATTCGCTGCTGGGTACGGGACCTCGCCTCGCGCCGGATCGACTTCGGGTACGCCATCGAGCACGCCGATGATGGGCGGCTGCTCGCCACCGCCTTCACCTCGCTCCTGGCCCTCGACCGTACTATGAGCTTCGCTCGTCTTCCCGATGCCGTTCGACGCGTGATGCGTCCCGTCGCCGATCCCGTGGACCTGCAGCTCGCCGCGCCGCGGCGGAGCTCCTCCATCCATGGCTGACCGCCTGGGGCGGGTCCGCCTGCTCCTGCGCATCGCGCTGCCGGTCTGTGTGCTCCTCGCGGCCACGGCTTCGCGGGTGGGCGCCCAGGAGGAAGCGGTGGTCGAGCAGCTGGCCCGGGTGCTCGCCGCCGAGGACGCGCGGAACTTCCAGCCCGCGCTCTTCGGCAGCGCGCTGGTCTCGCCCGATTCGCTCGTCAGGCGCTTCGCCGCCATGGCTGCCGGGCGCATCGGCGACCAGCGCGCCACCGCGCTGCTCGAGCCGCTGCTCCTCGACCCCGACTCCACGGTGAGGGTGACGGTGGCGTTCGCGCTCGGGCTGCTCCGCGACCCCGCCGCCGCCCGACCGCTGATGGACCGCATCACCGGGCAGCCGGCGCCGGACGGCCCCACGGCGCTCGAGGCCGTCACGGCGCTCGCCAAGATCGGCGGCCCCGAGGTCGGCAGCTTCTTCGAGGGCCTGCTGTCGGGCGGCGTCGTGCCCACGGTGCAGGACCGCCGCCCGCTGATCACTCAAGTCGTGCTCGAGTCGTGGCGCCTGGGCGGCGAGGCGCCGGTAGAGGCTCTGCTGCCGTTCCTGGAGGATACCGCCGCGAGCGTGCGGTGGCGGGCGGCGTTCGCGCTGGGCAGGCTGGGAGCGCCGGCGGCGGCGAGTCGGCTCACGGGGGCACTGCGGGACACCGACCCGACGGTCCGCGCGATGGCGGCAAGGGCGCTCACCCGCAGCTACGCCGACTCGGCTCGCCTCGCGCCCGGCACCATCGCGGGGTTGCTGGCGCGAGCCGCCACCGGGGCCGATGCGCCGGCGAAGATCAACGCGCTGCGCTCGCTCGCCACGTTTCGTGACTCGTCGGTCGCGCCGGAGATCCTGCCGCTGCTGAACGATCCGCTGCCGAACGTGCAGGTGCAGGCGGCCATGACGGCGGGCGAGCTCGGCGGCGCGGAGGCCGCTCGCGCTCTCGCCCGGGTGGCCGGCGGGAAAGGCACCTTCGGCGTCCGCCGCCAGGCCCTGGTGGCCCTGGCGCGTGCCGACAGCACCGCGTTCGCGTCCGCATCCGCGCGCTGGAGGACCAGCGCCGATTGGCGCGATCGCGCCGCGGCGGCTGAGGGATCGGCGCTCGCGGGACCGGGGGATCGCCCATGGTTTCTCTCCGACCGTGACCCGCGGGTGATCGCCGCCGGGCTCCAGGCGTGGGCCGCGGCCGTCGAGGGTCCGGACCCGGCGCTGACCGGCGCGGCAGCGAGCCTGATGCAGCACGCGGATGCTGCGGTGCGGAGCGTCGCCGCGGACGCGCTCGCGAGGGCCGCGCGGGCGCAGGACCTGCCCGCCTTGATCACGGCGTTCCGGCGCTCCGCTCGCGATTCCTTTCCCGACGCCGCGCTGGCCTCGCTCGCCGCCATGCAGGCCATCGCGGGCGCCTCGTCCGAGGCGGGGACCCGGGTGGCCCAGGAGTTCGTGTCCTCGGCGCCGCGCCCCGACGACTATGTGGTCCGCCGCTGGGCCGAGGAGAACTGGCCCGAGCTGGCGAGCCGCTGGGGCCGCGCGGCGCCCATCGCCACCGGCCGCAGCGCGCAGGACTACCGCGATCTGGTCCAGCAGTTCGTCGTGGCGCCCGACTCGATCGCCCGGCCCAGAGTGATCATCGAGGTCGATCAGCGGGGCCTGATCGAGGTGGAGCTCCTGGGGCCCGACGCGCCGATGACGGTCGCCAACTTCATTCGTCTGGTCCAGCGCCGCTTCTTCGACGGTAGCCGCTTCCACCGCGTGGTTCCCAACTTCGTGGTGCAGGACGGTGATCCGCGGGGCGACGGCTTCGGGAGCCCGGGCGGCGCCATCCGGGACGAGATCAACCGCCACCGCTACGACCGCCAGATGCTCGGCATGGCGCTCTCCGGCCCGGACACCGGCTCCAGCCAGTGGTTCATCAATCTCAGCTCGCAACCCCACCTCGACGGCGTCTATACGGTGTTCGGGAGGGTGGAGTCGGGTTCGGCGTATGTCGGGCGGATTACCCAGGGAGACCTGATTCGCACGATCAGGATGAAATGAGGGTGTTATGTCGGTCCTGAACCGGTGGCCGCTGCTGGCCGCCGTCGCGCTCATGCTGGGCGCGGCGGCGCCGGCCGAGCTCGCCGCGCAATTCTTCAGCTTCGGCCAGAACAAGATCCAGTACCGGAAGCTCGATTGGCGGATCCTGCGCGGTCCCCACGTCGACCTCTACTACTATCCCGCGGAGGCCGACCTCGCGCCGGCCGCGCTGGCGTACGCGGAGGCGAGCTACGACACCCTGGCCGTGCAGTTCGGCCACGACGTCGCCGAGCGGATCCCGCTCGTGGTGTACGCCTCGCACACCGATTTCGAGCAGACCAATATTCTCCCCTTCACCCCGCCCGAGGGGCTCCTCGGGGCTACCGATTTCCTGAAGCGACGCGTGTCGATGCCCTTCCGGGGCAGCTTCGCCGAGTTCCGCCACACCCTGCGCCACGAGCTGGTGCACGTCTTTCAGCTGGACCTTCAGGCCGAGGCCTACCTCCAGGCGCCGAGGCACAGCCGATTCCAGTTCCCGCTCTGGTGGACCGAGGGGCTGGCGGAGCTCTGGTCCTCCGGGCAGGACGCCCGCGACGAGATGGTGCTCCGCGACCTCACCCTGAGCGGCAGGCTGCCGCAGCTCCGGCAGCTCACCTGGGTGACCAGCGGCATCGTCTATCCCCTGGGTGGGCAGATCCACCGCTGGCTGGCCGATGCCTACGGCGACTGGCGAGTGGCGACCATGTACAAGGAGCAGAATCGGCACGACAGCTTCGAGGCCGCCATTCACGCGGTCTACGGCCGCACGCTGGACCAGTTGAGCGACGAGTTCCAGCTCGCGATGCGGCGCCGATACTACCCGTCGGCGGACAGCCTGGCGCCGCTCACCGTGCTCGGCCGGAAGGTGGCGGAGCTGGCCGTGAAGCCCACGTTTCTGCCCGACACCAACGGAGGGGCCGGAGGAGTGGCCTATGTCTCGCCGGCCAACGGGTACGTGACCATCTATCGGCGCGGGCTCGACAGCGGGCAGACCCGTACGGTCGTGACCGCCGGGCGCAGGGCGGAGATGGAATCGTTCCATCCTTTCGATTCGAGGATGGACGCGTCCCGGCCCGGGCTCCTCCTGTTCATCGCGCGGCATGGCGACAGGGACGCGCTGGTGGTGTGGGACCTGGAAGAGGGCAAGGTCCGCGGCCGCTATCAGTTCACCGAGCTGGTCTCGATGCTCTCGCCCCAGTGGATGCCGGACGGTCGCAGCATCGTGCTCAGCGGCCTGTCGGAGAGTGGCGTCTCCGACATCTACCGGGTGCACCTCCCCAAGGGAACGCTCGAGCCGCTCACCGCCGACCGCTACCAGGATCTCGACCCCACTCCGGGTCCCGACGGACGGCGTATCGTGTTCGCCTCCGACCGGGCCCCCGACGGCCTCGAGGGGGCCGCCAACCTCTATTTGCTGAACCTGGACAGCCGGCACATCGCCCCGCTCACCGCCGGGCGCTGGAAGGACGAAGCCCCCGCCTGGGCCGCCGACGGCCGGATCTACTTCACCTCCGATCGGGACGGCGTGCTCAACGTGTTCTCGGTGGACACGCTCGGCGACGGACGCCGCGAGACTTCCGCGTGGAGCGGCGCGTTCGACGGCGTCCCGCTGCCCGACGGCTCGGGCCTGCTGGTCGGAGGCTTCCACGACCTCAACTGGAACCTCTATCGGTATCCCGTCGACACCCTGGCCCGGAAGGAGCGCTTCACGCTCGAGCCCCCGGACACCGTCGCCAACTGGTCCTGGCTCGCCGCCGGCGACACGGCGGGAAGCGTGAACGCCAAGCGCGAGCCGTACCGCTCCAGAATGACGCTGGACTTCGCCGCGGGAGACGCCGTGCTCGTGCCCGGGTACGGGGGCGCACAGGGCATCTACTTCGTGATGAGCGACCTGCTGGGCGACAACATGCTGTTCGGCTCGCTCGGCTCCTTCCAGGGGAGGCGGCTCGGGAGCATCATCTCCAACATCAACGCCAGCGCCGTCTACCTGAACCGCTCCCGACGTGTCAACTGGGGCGTCGGCGCCTTCCGGACCAAGGGCCGGAACTTCGAGGGCGACCGGTTCGTCGCGTACGAGGAGACCGCCTATGGCGCCCTCGGAACCATCCGCTATCCGTTGAGCCGGTTCAGGAGAGTGGAGGCCACCATCATCGCCGAGCACTCCGATCGGGTGGACTTCACCCTGCCGGTGGACGAGCCCCGCCGAGTCGGCTGGATCGCGTCGCACTTCCTGAGCTACGTGCACGACAACTCCCTCTGGGTGAACAGCGGACCGATCGACGGAGGCCGCTTCAGCCTGACCGCCGGCCTGTCCAACGACTTCACGAACAGTCGGTTCGACAGCTACCTGGTGAGCGCCGACTGGCGCCGCTATCTCAGGCTCGGCCGGCGGAGCACCTGGGCGCTGCGCGCGTACGGTTTCTACAGCGGCGGCGACCGGCCGCGTCGCACCAACATCGGCGGCTCCCTCGGCTTGAGGGGCTACCCTCAATTCGGCTACATCGTGGGCTCCGAGGCGTACATGGCGAATCAGGAGATCCGCTTTCCACTCCTCACCCATCTCACGCTGGGCACACCGTTCGGCGATCTCGGTCTGCCCGAGATCCAGGGCGCGCTGTTCACCGACGTAGGGAAAGCCACCTTCGAGACGTCCTCCGACCGCGCCGTGCTCGGCAGCTACGGCATTAGCTTTCGCCTGGCGCTCGGACCCCTGGCGGTGCTGCGGCTCGACGTCGGGCGTCGGTTCGCCAGCGATGACTTCGAGGGGTACGGCCTGGCCCCGGACCAGCGGGACCCCGGCTTCGTGAGCTTCTTCTTCGGCCATAACTATTGATGGCGCAACGCTTTTTGATTGACCGACCAACCCGGGTCGCGTATCTTGGCTTGGCGTTGGCCGGGCTGGCGTGTGGGGGTGCGCCCGGGTCGGTGGTCCCGGCCGCGGCGGAACCGGTGAGTCGGGAGCAGGTCGCGGAGTGGGTGCGCGGCACCCAGCCCACGGCACGTCGGCTCCACCGCTTTAAGTGGTTGTTCCGCGACGACAACTCGAGCGCAGGAGGGCGGGGCAGCGCGCGCATCGCGCCCCCCGACTCGATGCGATTCGATGTGGCGGGGCCGTTCGGGTCCGGGGCGGCGAGCGCCGCCGTGGTGGGAGAGCAGCCCCTCTGGGCCGAGCCGCCCGATGCCGTCAGCAAGCTGGTCCCGAACTACCCGCTGATGTGGGGGATGTTCGGCGTGGCCCGGCCGCCCGATCCCGGCGCCGACCTCCACGGGCTGTCCGATGGCGACGTGACCGCCTGGCGCTATGTGGAGGCGGGCGACACGGTCGAGTACGTGCGCACGGAGGGAAAGCCCACCAGGATGGTGACGCAGGTGCGCCGGGCCGGAGAGGTGGTCGGGCGAGCGGAGACCACGCTCGACTCCACCGGCGCACCGCTCACCGCGAGGCTCACCGTGCCCAGCGTACCGGCGCGCCTCGATCTCACGTTCCTCTCGACCACGCAGACCGACTTTGCGCCTGATATCTGGGTTTCTCGCAAGCCTTAGTGCTCTCGCGCTCGGCGGCTGCCTCTACGGCTTCGCCGGAGGCGGGCTGCCGCCGCACATCAGGACCATTGCGGTTCTGCCTTTCGACAATCAGACGCCAGAGCCCACGCTCACCCAGGAAATCAACAACGCCGTGCGCGAGGCGGTGGAAGGCCGGCTCGGCCTGCGCCAGGCCAGCGAGCGCCAGGCGGACGCGGTGGTCCGCGGCACCATCACCCGCTACGAGCCCGACCTGCCCGTCGCCTACACCGGCGACGAGGACGACGGCGGGCAGGTCCGGGTGACCCGCCGGCTGGTCCAGATCAACGTCTCGGTGGAGATCATCGACCAGGAGACCGAAAAGCCGCTCTGGCAGCGCAGCGGGCTCCTCCTCGAGGGCGATTACGACCCGGGACAGGAGCAGCAGGGCCGAGAGAGGGCGCTCGACAAGCTGGTGACCAACATCGTCGAGGGCGCCCAGTCGCAATGGTAGGGCGCCCCGAGGGGCGACTCGGCGGCAGCACCTTCGGGTGTCTCGTCTCCCTGGTGCTCTTTCTAGGTGCGCTGTACTATGGCACGCACATCGGCCAGGTGTACCTTCGCTACTACCGTCTTCAGGACACGATGCGCTTCCAGGCGCACGTGGCTCGCACGATGCGTGACGACGCCGTGATCGACCGCAGGCTGACGGCGGCGGCCGATTCCATCCTCGGGCAGCAGCCCCGCTTCGTCATCGAGCGGGGCCAGCGACGGATCACCATTCAGACCGAGTACAGCGAGCGTGTCGAGCTTCCGTTCCTCACCCACACCGTCGTCCTCCGTCCCCGCGCCGAAGCCCCGCTCTAGGCGCGCGACCCGGCGGGCCTTCGTGGCCGCTGCGATCGCGATCGCCACCCTGCCGATCACCGCCGCCGCCGACGGCGTCGACGTGGCTCGGTTCTTCCTGCTGCTCGCGGCCATTCTCGGCGCGGCCAAGCTCTTCGGCGAGCTGGCCGAGCGGATCGGGCAGCCGGCCGTGCTGGGTGAGCTGCTCGCCGGCGTCATGCTGGGCGGGAGCGTGCTGGGCATCATGCCGGCGGACGGAGTGGAGGCCGAGCTGATCCACGTCCTCGCGGAGCTCGGCGTGGCGCTGCTGCTCTTCGAGATCGGGCTGGAGACCGACCTCCGGGCGATGTTCCGGGTGGGCCCCGCAGCGCTCGCGGTGGCCCTCGTCGGGATCACCCTCCCGTTCGCCTTCGGCTACTTCTACTGGCTCTACGCGCCCCATAGCGCGTCCGGTGACGCCGATCTCGTGACCGCCGCCATCTTCATCGGGGCGACCCTCACGGCCACCTCGGTCGGCATCACCGCCCGGGTGCTGTCCGATCTCGACCGGATGAGCACGCCGGAAGCGCGCATCATCATCGGCGCCGCGGTCATCGACGACGTGCTGGGCCTGGTGATCCTGAGCGTCGTGAGTGGAGTCGCCGCCGGGGCCTCGGTGAGCCTGCTCGGCATCACCCGCACGCTGGTGGTGGCCATCGGCTTCCTCGTGGTTGCCGTGGTGGTGGGACGCTTCGTGGCCCCGCGCCTGTTCGACGTCATCGTCCGCATGCGGGTGCGCTACGTGCTGGTGGTCGCGTCCATCGCCTTCGCGCTCGCCGTCGCCGCGCTTGCCGGACTCGCGGGCTCCGCGCTCATCATCGGCGCCTTCGCGGCGGGCCTCATCCTGTCGGGCACGAATCAGTTCGACACCATCGAGCACGAGGTGCGGCCGGTCGCCTCCATCTTCACGCCGATCTTCTTCGTGAGCGTGGGCTCGTCGGTCAACCTGGCCCTGCTGAACCCGTCCACCCCCGGCGCGCGGGCCACGCTCGTCACCGCGGGCGTCATCATCCTCCTCGCCATCGTCGGCAAGGTCGCCGCCGGCTGGGCGGCGCCGTGGACCAAGTTCCGCCGACTCGTCGTCGGGGTGGGGATGGTCCCGCGGGGCGAGGTCGGGCTCATCTTCGCCGACATCGGCCGCCGCGCCGGGGTGCTGGGCGAGGACGTGTTCGGCGCCGTTCTTCTCATGGTGATGGTGACCACCTTCATCGCGCCGCCCGCGCTGAAGGCGCTGTTCTCCTCCGACGCCGGGGACGGCGGGCCATGAGCACCGGCGGTGTCGTGAGCGGCGGCGGCTCCGCGAGCACCGCCGGAAAGGTGCGAACGCTGCCGGAGGCCGTCGCCTGGCGCCGTTCGGCGCCGGCGCCCGTCGTCTTCACCAACGGCGTGTTCGATCTCCTGCATCCCGGTCATGTGGAGCTGCTCGAGGCGGCGCGCCGCGAGGGCGGCTCCCTGGTGGTCGGGGTGAACAGCGACGCCTCGGTTCGCGGACTGGGCAAGGGCACCGAGCGGCCCGTCGCGCGGGAGGACGCGAGAGCACGCGTGCTCGCGGGCCTGGCCGCGGTGGACTGCGTCGTTCTCTTCGGAGAGGCCACGCCGCGGGCCGTCATCGAGGCGCTCGAGCCCGACGTGCTGGTGAAGGGCGCCGATTACTCGCGCGAGAACATCGTCGGCGCCGACTGGGTCGAGGCCCGCGGCGGCCGCGTCGTGCGGGTGCCCCTCGTCGCCGGTCAGTCCACCTCCGCCCTCGTGGAGCGTCTCCGTGCCCCGACCTGATGATCGCGCCGCTCACCAGCTCCGTCCCGTCGTGCTCGAGCGGAGCGCCAATCCCTACGCCGAGGGGTCCTGCCTGATCCGGATGGGCGGGACCCTGGTGCACTGCACCGCGAGCGTCGAGCCGGGTGTGCCCGGCTTCAAGAAGGGGACGGGAGAGGGTTGGGTGACCGCGGAGTACGCCATGCTTCCCCGCGCGACGGTGGAGCGGACCCAGCGGGAGCGCACCGGCCCGGGCGGCCGCACCCAGGAGATCCAGCGGCTCATCGGTCGCTCGCTCCGCGCCGCGATGGCCACCATGGCTTTCGGGGAGTTCACGATTCGGGTGGACTGCGACGTGCTCCAGGCCGACGGCGGCACCCGGACCGCGAGCATTACCGGGGGCTGCGTGGCGCTGGCCGACGCCTGCGCCTGGCTCTCCGAGCGGACGGGGGTACCCTCGCCTTTCGGCAACCTGGTGGCCGCCGTCTCGGTCGGCGTGGTGGAGGGCGAGGAGCGGCTCGACCTCGCCTACACCGAAGACCGGGACGCGATGGTGGATGCGAACATCGTCATGCTCCATCCGGCCAGCTATGTGGAGGTTCAGGGGACGGGAGAGCACGGGACGTTCGCCCGTGGGCAGCTCGACCGCCTGCTCGATATGGCGGAGCGCGGCATCGTCGAGCTCTTTGCGGCCCAGAAGCAGGTGCTGGGCTGGTGAGATTGCTCGTCGCGACCCGGAGCGCGGGAAAGCAGCGGGAGATGCGCCGGGTGCTCGAGGCGGCGGGCCTCGAGGTCGTGTTTCCCGAAGACGCCGGCATCCACCCGTCGCCGGCCGAAGACGGGCTCGAGCTGGCCGAGAGCTTCGAGGCCAACGCGCGGCGAAAGGCCGAATACTTCGTCCAGCGCAGCGGTCTCCCGACCGTCGCCGACGACTCCGGGCTCGAGGTGCTCAGCCTTGGGGGCGCTCCCGGCGTGCGCTCCAAGCGCTGGGCCGGCGCCGGCGGGAGCGATGCGGAGGTGGATGCCGCGAACAATGCGGAACTGCTGCGCCGGCTCGCTGGAGCGACCGGCGCCCGGCGCAGTGCGCGCTACCGGTGCGTTCTGGTGTATCTGGCGAGGCCGGGTGCGGTGCCGGCGGTGTTCGAGGGCGTCTGCACCGGGCGTATCCTGGAGGCTCCACGCGGCGAGGGTGGCTTCGGGTACGATCCCTACTTCCACAGCGACGAGCTGGGCAAGACCTTCGGCGAGGCCACGGCGTCGGAGAAGGACGCGGTGAGTCACCGGGGCAAGGCGCTGCGGGCGTTCGTCCAATCGATCACGGCCGGCCATCCGGCTTGACGGATGAACCCCGGCATCTTCGTCCCCTACAGCGTCGAGCGCTTCCGCAGGCCGCTATGTTCGACGCGGTCAGGAGTCTTGCACACTTATCCTCGGAACCTTCTCGCCTCGGCAAACGTGGTGTGACAAAGATCTAAAGCTTTGCCGGCCGCCCGCTTAGCCAGCGATGGGCGTGGGTCTCCAGGAACGAGAGGGTGCTTGCTAGATGGGTGCCTACTGTTGGCTCCCGCCTCCCCACGTTTCGGCGGCCTGGCGATCGTGGGCCGCTCGTGGCGTCGATGAAGGCGTCGCGGTGGACGCGAGGACCGTGGCTTTGCGGCGTCGCTTTCGCCGGGTGTGCCTTTGCGGAAGGATGGGTGCGGAACTGAGTTAGAGCTGACTACGGGCTGTTCCGAGACCGCCAACAGCACCGTCTCACGCCGTTAATGACCTGCCTCCCGCTCGCCACGATTCTTTCGAGGTCGAGCCGCTCGTAAGCGGCGATTTACATGCTGACGATATGACGATGTTGGGGGGGATGAGCGGAGCAGAACTTGGCCAGGTCAGGAAGGCGTGAGGCTGAGGAGACGTGCATAGAAACGTGCACAGTTGGCTTGTCCGGCCGATCTAAGCGGTCTAAGTTGTTGTCGCACAATCGCGGGGTGTGGCGCAGTCCGGTAGCGCGCCTGCTTTGGGAGCAGGAGGTCCCGGGTTCGAATCCCGGCGCCCCGACTCGTAGGACCCGCCGTTGCATTCCCGTAAGTCAGGCATGAGTCACGGCTCGCTTATATACCTTCGCGCGACTCCGGTCGGGTAGGTATCAACGAAGCTCAGGCTGCGGGCACCCTCAACGGAGCCACAGATGGCGCTCGTCGCATGGATTCTGGCGGTAGTGGGAGCAGGGCTCGCCTTTGCTCTGTGTGCTGGAAGTTCTGCGGGTCTGGTGCGGCGGATGGACCGTGCTTCAGCCATCGCGATCATGCCCTTACCGCTGATGGCTATGTACTTCACGGCCAACGATCTCCTCGTGTTGGTGCAGGAGGGTCCGCCCTACGAAGGTCTCGTGTTCGTTGGCGGCCCCTTCGTGATAGGCTTCATGACACTGATCGGCGTCGTTCTGGCGGCCCAACGACAGGACAAGGGGCGGGACTGGACGTGACCAGCCGCCAAATCTCTGAGGCCGGGCTCCGCCGTCCCTCGGGTAGGCCAGACCCAGCAACTGAGTGGACCGCGTGCTCGATCGGGAAGCCTGAAGTGCGTCCGGACCTGCTCCCCAGGCGACGCTGCTGAAGCTTGATCATTGTGATTCA
>DATABZ010000046.1:0-9246 GCA_036259315.1 Gemmatimonadales bacterium
AGACCGGGCTCCGCGTCGCCACCGCCGGCACGCCGATCCCGCACCGCGAGGCGCTGTCGCCCCGGGTCAAGTCGCTCAACTACCTGGCCCACATCCTGGCGAAGATCGAGGGGATCCACGCGAACGCGGACGAGGTCCTCATGCTCGACAGTGAGGGCCACGTGGCCGAGGGCTCGGGGCAGAACCTGTTCGTGGTGAAGAACGGCGCGATCCGGACGCCGGTGGCCTACGCCGGAATCCTGAAGGGCGTCACCCGCGACGTGGTGATCGAGTTGGGTCGGGCGGCGGGCTACGACGTGCAGGAGACTATGCTCAACCGCTACGACGTCTATACCGCCGACGAGGCCTTCTTCACCGGCACCGCGAGCGAGATCATCGGCATCCGCCAGGTGGACGGCCGCGCGATCGGCAACGGAAAGCCCGGGCCGATCACGCGCGACCTGCGCTCCCGCTTCCAGGCGCTGGTCCGGAGCTGAGCACGCCGCGGTCGATCGCCGGCCCGGCGCTCGCCGTCTTCCTCCACGCTCCCCGACTCGGCACCGTCAAGCCCCGCCTCGCCGCCGAGATCGGCGACCGCCACGCACTCCGACTCTACCGCCTGATGGCGGCGCGCACGCTGGCCGCGGCCCGCGCCGCCGGGCTCGACGTGACGGTCTGGTTCGCCCCCAGCGACGGCGGGCCCGAGATGCGCCACTGGCTCGGCGCGGACCGTGACGTGCGGCCGCAGGCGTCGGGCGACCGCGGCGTGCGACTTGCAGCCGCCATGCGTGCGGCCGACCCGCGCACGGCCTGGCTGGCGATCGTGGGCGATTGTCCGAGTCTCGACGCCGCGGCACTGCGCGAGGCGGCGGCGATCGCGGAGCGGGGCGAGGTGGTCGTCGGCCCCACCGTCGACGGTGGCTACTACCTGATCGGCGGCATGCCGCCGCTGCCGGACGTGTTCACCGCGATGCCGTGGGGCACGAGCGGTCTGCTGTCGGAGACCCGCGCGCGGCTCACGCGCGTGGGTGCCGTGTGGCGCGAGCTGACGCCGCTCACGAGCGTGGAAACGGTCGAGGATGCGAGAGCCGAAGGGCTCTTGACCTGATTCCCGGGCGCGGCCCATATTGGCCGACCTTTCGTTACGACTTCGTGGAGTCGTCGATGGTGTGGAGAGTCGTCGAGCACGGCCATCGCCGCTACAACGTGTCGGTCGCCGCCGAGCGCCGAGCGAACTCGGCGGAGTGGAACCTGGTCTTCTCGTTCCGGTGTGCGAGCCCGGACGGCGCATCCTTCTGGCTGAATTATCCGCTCTCCTCCGCCTCCAAGGGCGCGCTGTTCGCCCAGGCCGACAAACTGTCCGACGACGCGATCACCGCCCTTCTCGCCGAGCACGTGGACTGAGGAGGCCAACACCCCGAGGTGGCATAGGCTTTGCCCCCCTCTCGACCTCGCCGTACATCCATCAACTCGCCTGCCAAGGAAGGTCATGTCAGCGCCCAACCCCCTCAGCGAGCGTTTGCGCTTCGCCGAGTTCGTGCTGGACCGCCTGGCCAATGGCCGGTGCCGCGCGAAGGTGGGGCTGACGTGGCGGGACTCGGAGGCGTTCTGCGGCGACAACGAGGGACTGGCCTCCCAGGCGGGTGAACTGCGTTGCGCGGCCCAGGCCTGCGTGAACGCCCTCAATCAGGCGGTGCAGCAGAGCGGCGTCTCGTTCGAGCTCCTGGGCGTGAAGGCGGTGCGGGCGTTCGATGCAACCGTTGTCATCGTCTCGCTCGCAACCAACGGGAGCGAGGGGTCGGATCAGCGTGTGGTGGGCTCGGTACTGACCGAGCTGGACCCCGCCCGCGCCGCGGCATTGGCCGTGCTCAATGCGACCAATCGCATCCTCGGTAACAAGCTTTTCATGCGTTAGCCGGCGCCCCGCGCCGCGATAGTGCCTCAGAACGCCTTCCGCCCGGCGGAATGCACCCCGAACGCCACCCGAAGCGGAGCGCCGATGCACAGATTGTCCGCTCTCCTGCCACTGCTGCTTCTGCTCGCCTGCGGCGGCACCCGGCAGGCGCAGTCCACTCCCGAGCCCGAGCTCGATGGCGACGTCGAGCAATACGCCGCGAGCGATGATACGCTCGCGCTGCCGCCTGCGCCCGAGCTCGATTCGCTGATTCCTCCCGAGGAGCTCGCCGCGGAGATCCGTCAGGCGGCCGACTCCGCCGCGGACGAGGAGGTCCTCGACGCGCTGGCCGACGCGGAGCCCACCGAGGGCGAGGCCGAGGAGGCCGACGCGGCGATCGTGGGAGACGACGGACCAGCGCTCGCCGACGCGGTCACCTGGGACTTCGACGTCGAGACCTACAACAGCCACCATCGCGTGCAGTGGTACCTCGAGTTCTTCCAGGGCAAGGGCCGCGAGCGGATGGGCATCTGGCTCAACCGCATGCAGCGCTACGAGCCGATGATCCGCGAGCGCCTGGCCCGGGAGGAAATGCCCGGCGATCTAGTGTATCTCGCGCTCATCGAGAGCGGCTTCTCCAACACCGCCACGAGCCGCGCGAAGGCGGTAGGCATGTGGCAGTTCATGAAGGGCACGGCGAAGTACTACGACCTGCGGGTGGATTCCTGGGTCGACGAGCGGCGCGACCCCTTCAAGGCGACGGACGCCGCGGCCCGGCACCTCCGCGATCTCAAGGCGCGATTCGGATCGGTATACCTCGCGGCCGCGGCGTACAACGCGGGCTCCGGCCGCGTCTCGCGCGGCCTGCGGCGGCTTCGCCCCGATCCGGAGACCGTGAACGCGGACGCCGCGTTCTTCCGTCTCTACGACACCCGCCTGCTCCGCCGTGAGACCAAGGATTACGTGCCCAAGCTCATCGCGGCGGCGCTGATCGCGAAGGAGCCGGAGCGCTACGGGTTCACCGTCACGCCGGCCGAGCCGCTGGTGTACGACTCCATCGTGGTGCCGACGATGACCGGGCTCGACGTGATCGCCAGATTGGCGGACACGACCGTCGCGGCCATCCGCGAGCTCAACCCCCAGTTCCTCCGGCTCGCCACTCCGCCAGCGCGCGCCTCGGTCGTGCGCCTGCCCGCGGGCAGGGGACCGATGACGGTCGCGGCGTATGCCGAGCTGCCGCCGGAGAAGCGGGTGACGTTCGTCGAGCACTTCGTGGCGCGGGGCGAGACGATGGGTGGGATCGCGCGCAAGTACCGGGTGAGCAGCCATCTGCTCCAGGAGGCCAACCCGAGGGTGCACCCGCGCCGGCTCCGCATCGGTCAGCGGCTGGTCGTGCCGACCGGCGGCGCCATCTCGAGCTCGATGGCCCGGCGCATGTCGGACCCCACGCCAGCCGCGGGCACCAACACGTCCGGCTATCACCGGGTCAAGCGGGGCGACACCCTGTCCGAGATCGCCGATGAGTACGGTGTGACTCAGCGCGAGCTGCGGGCTTGGAACAAGCTCGACGCGAAAGGCACCGTCCGAGTCGGGCAGAAACTGCGGGTAGCGCCGTCGGGCGAGAAGGACGGGGGCGCTCGCACCCACGTTGTGCGCTGGGGTGATACCCTCTCCGGGCTCGCGAAGCGCTACGGCGTGAGCGTGGCCGAGCTGCGGCGCGTCAACGGCCTGACGCAGCGCTCCACCCTGAGGGCCGGGGATTCGCTGCGGATACCTGGGTGATCTTTCGTCCTCCCGGGCACCGGTGGCTGAAGCGCCAATAATGTGATCGCGCGAGGATGTGCGTGAAGACACGAAGGGGGCATGCCCGCCGCATGCCCCCTTCGCTCATCCGGACCGCCGATCCTTACTGCCCCGCAGGCGCTGCTCCCAGCGGCTTGTAGCCCTCCATCACCGCTTCCGCGTAGCCATTCGCGGGGTCGCCGCCCTTCGCGAGGATCCCGGCGACCTTTCCGGGGCCCCGGTTGTACGCCACCAGCGCCAGCTCCATGTCGTGGTCGAACTGCTCCAGCAGGTCGCGCAGGAAGCGGAACCCGATCCGGAGGTTAGTCTCGCGATCGTACAGCTGCTGCACCGTCACGTCCGGGTCGTAGAACCGCGCCGTGGGGAGCTGCAGCTGGGTGTAGCCGTACGCCTGCATCGAGGAGCGCGCGGTGGCCTTGAAGCCGCTCTCGACCTTCACCAGCTGGAAGCCGAGCGCGGGGTCGATGCCCTCGCTCAGGGCGATGTCGTAAATGTCCTCGGCGAGATCGGCCGGGATCCGGTACTTGGCCGAGTTCGCCAGGATCGCGTTGGTGCGCTCGAGCTGGAGCTTGACCAGGTCCAGCTCGCCGCGCATGTCCACGATCTGCTGCTCCATGCTTCCAATCTCGCGCGCCACCAGCCGCGCGTCGGGGGGCGCGACATGGTCCGCCGCCTTCACCCGCTTCGTCCAGCCGGCCAGGGCGCCGATGACGACGACGGTCACCAGGAGCAGCGCGCTCTTCACGAGGAGCCGCTCCAGGATCCCGCCACGTCGCTCGCCGTACTCGTCGGTCGGGCTCAGCAAAGGCCAACCTCCTGTCAGGAGTCGTGAGCCGGCCGCTTGGCCTTGCTCACCAGTTTGACGTTCTCGATGACCATTCCCTTGTCCACTGCCTTGACCATGTCGTACACGGTAAGGCAGGCCACCGTAACCGCGGTGAGCGCCTCCATCTCCACTCCTGTGCGCCCCATCACGCGGGCGGCTGCCGTCACCTGCACCCCGGGCAGCTCAGGGTCAAGCCGGGCTTCGACTTGCACGTGGTCGAGGCCCAGGGGATGGCAGAGAGGGATCAGCTCCCCCGTCCGCTTCGCCCCCATCACTCCCGCGACTTCGGCGACGCCGAGGACGTCCCCCTTGGGCACGCCTTCGCCCGCCACCACCTCATAGGCACTGCGCGACATCCGCACCGCACCGGTCGCGACGGCCGTGCGGTCGCTGACCGGCTTGTCGCCGACATCCACCATCCGGGCGCGGCCCTCCGCGTCCAGGTGACTCAGCTTCACAGGACCTCCGCCAGGTCTTCCCCGAGCACGGCGAGCAGGACCTGTGGATTCACGTTGCCCGCCGCCATCTCGCGGGCCTCGTTCACCTTCTCCATCGCCTGCAGGAGCGGGGCAGGGCTCCGGTGGCGGAGCAGCGGCGCGGGCACCGCCCGACGGGTGGGCTGCCCCATGGCGCCCCGGGCCGCCTCGCCCAGCGTTTCGGCAAGAGCGTCGAGCATCGCGGCGAACTCGCCCCGCGCGGCGAACGCGGGTTGGCCGAGCGCGCGTTCGAGGGCGGGCCCTCGACCCTGCAGCACGGCCTCCAGGAGCTGCTCCGCCGAGCGAAACGCCTTGCCCGCCTCCTCGCCCTCGCCCAGCGCCGCCCCGATGGAGCCGGCCGCGAGCTCCACGCGCTCGTCGATCTTCTCCGCGCTCCACCGCGGCCCGGCATGCTGCCGCAGGAAGCCGCGCACCTCGTCGTCCGTCAACCGGTTCAGCCGCACCGGCGCGGCCCGCGAGCGGATGGTGGGCAGCAGGCGCCGCGCGTCCACCGTCGTGAGCACGAAGAGCGCGCCGGCGGGCGGCTCCTCCAACAGCTTCAGCGTGGCGTTGGCCGCCTCGGGACTCGACTCCTGAGGCACCAGGCGATCCGCCTCGCCGATGATGAACACCCGCCTGCCGCCCTCCACGGAGGTCAGCGCCGCGCGGCGCTGGAGCAGCCGCACCGTCGCGATCGAGTGGCTCGCCATCCCATCGGGCGGGCCGTAGAGGGGCTGCTTCCGGCGCTCCTCCATGACCCCTGCCAGGGTCTCCGCCGCCTCGTCCACCTGCTTGTCCGCGTCCCCGGCCTTGGGCCGGGGAATGGGCACCAACCAATGGACGTCGGCGTGCGCCAGACCGTCCACCAGCCGGCAGGAGCGGCAAACTCCGCAGGGCTCCTCGCCCCGGCGCTCGCAGAGCACCAGCTGGGCCAGCCACAGGGCGAGCCGCTGCTTGCCGATGCCCGCGGGTCCGGTGAACAGCAGGACCTGGGGCAGCGTGCCGGCGCGCGCGGATCGGGCGAGGCGGCGTCGGGCGTCGAGGTGCCCGGTCAGGGGCGGCAAAGGCATGAGACGAAGGTAAGGAGCGGAGGGTAAAAGGGCAGTGGCTTTATTGTAACATGTTCTTCACCAATGGTTTAGGCATGGAACTTGGAGCCGCTTTGTGGTACAAAGTTGCACGACGTCTTGTTCTTGCTGCTAAGCAAGTGTCCACTCTCGTGCAATGCCTTGCACTTGGATAGCGGCCCTCGGGCTCGCAGGCGGAGCTCCCGAGCCGTTCCCAAGGTTCGCGAAGCGCCCGGTCCGGCGAGAGGCGAGTGCTAGGGTGCCGCGGGTGCGATCGCCCTGGGCAGCAGGCGATCTATCCTCGTCCCGTCACCCACCGCGCCATAGAGGTTGTGTCCCCAGCAGTAGCCCCGCGAGGCGGTCGTCCGGCCACAGGTGTGGAAGCCCCCTGCGGTGACCATGGCGAAGGCGTGCCCACCCTGGACCAGCACGGGAGTATTGCCCCCTCTTATCGTGCTGTTCCCCATCGCGCCAGACCCCCAGCAGTAGGCCACGTCCGCGGTCGTGACCGCACAGCTCGCGGAGAAGCCCGCCTCCACTCGACGGAAAGAGAACCCTCCGGTGACAGCCCGCACCGGCCACGTGCGTCGCGGCGCCGTTCTCCCATCACCGATCTGGCCGCCACTGTTGGACCCCCAGCAGAAGACTCGGCCGTCCGTGGCGACCCCGCAGGTGTGGAAGCCTCCGCCGTCCACTTGGCGGAAGCGGCGACCACCGGCCACCGGGACCGGCCGCAGCGCCCTGATCTGAGTGCTATCGCCGAGCTGGCCGTCCTTGTTCAATCCCCAGCAGTAGGCGCGATCGTCGGTCGTCACCCCGCAGGTGTGGGTATTTCCTGCACTCACCTGGCGGAATCGAAGTGAGCCCGCGACCGGGACCGGTGTCCGCCGGGTCTCGAGCGTTCCGTCTCCGAGCGCGCCTCCGTTGCTGCCCCAACACCAGGCGCGATCATCGGTCGTGACCCCGCAGGTGTGATAGAGACCCGCAGTTACCTGGCGGAACGCGTGTCCGCCAAGGACCGCCACCGGCTTCAGGCGCCGGGCAGCCGTGCTTCCATCGCCGAGATTGCCACCGCCGTCCCAGGAATTACTGCCCCAGCAGACTGCCCGATTGTCGGTCGTCACCGCGCAGGTGAAGTCGTAGCCCGCGCTGACCTGGCGATAGGTTCTGGAGCCGGCGACCTGAACGGGCGCCAGCCGGTGGGTCGTCGTGCCGTCACCAACCGACCCCTCGCCGTTGTACCCCCAGCAGTAGAGGAGGTTGTCCGTGGTGACCCCGCAGGTGTGCGACGTCCCCGCGGATAACTGACGAAAGGCCAGCGGAGTCGCGGCCTCGGCCGTCGCCTCAATCGGTTGGTTGTAGGGATCAGTGGGAGTAGGGCGATCTGCGCACCCCAACCCAGCGGTGAGCAGGGAGGCGAGCAGGATGCAAACGCGGGAGAATGAGCTCATGAGCCCGCCCTTGGCTGTCGAAGGCCACGCTATGCGGCAACCAGGCTGCAGGCTGGGCGTCAAGCGGGTATCAAGAGTTTTCCTGAGTAGCGGTTACTGATTATTGGGTTGACCCCGCTGCACCGCTGGTTAAGTTTACCCGCGCGATCGCGGGCCGGCGTAAGAGCTGTGTCAACAAGGCTCTTGCCGGTATTGCTGAACATCGCTTTCCCGAGTAGCTCAGTTGGTAGAGCAGGTGACTGTTAATCACCGGGTCGGGGGTTCGAGTCCCTCCTCGGGAGTTTAAGAGAATCAGCGGGCTGGCTTACGCGGCGACGAGTTACGGGCAACCGGGCTTGTCGCCGCTTTTGCTTGCTGTGGGCCAGTGATGCCGCTCTTGGACCCGTAGGGCAGCAGTGAGGGTAGCAAGAAACCCCCGCCAGAGACCCGTCCCACAGCACAGGGAAGGCGACAGGACGGTCTCTGGTCTTCGTCGAGGAGCAGGTAGCCGCCTTCCTGCGCGGCAGCGACCGGCGCTGCCGCTCGCGCGGTACGGTGCGCAGAGCCTCGCCCTCGAAACGCCACGTCACACCCACGTGACGAAACCGGAAGCCTACTGGGCACGGAGTACGTACTTGATCCAAGGGGGTAAAGCAGGGACGGCGCAAAGGGGGTATGTTTCAGGCAGTTGAACTCACTCCGCTGCCTGCCACTCCCGGATGTTCTCCCGGGTCCAGGGGTTACAATGAGTTCCCCCGCTCCGGTGCCCTTCTCGGGCCGGTATATCCTCGTTGCGGACGAGGACCCCAAAGTCGTCGAGTTCATCATTAGTACGTTGCGGCGCAGTGGGCATGCGGTTTTCCATGCTTACGACGGCCGCTCGGCCGTCGAGCTGGTCTACGCCATGCGTAAGTGCGATCTGGTCATCAGCAACACGAAGGTGGACGGCATGCCAGGAATTGAGCTGATCCGCCAACTCCGGCACGACCGACCGACCCAGCCGATCGTATACATTGCCAACATCGGCCGCTCGACCCCAGAGACCGAGGCCCAACTCCCTCCCGATGTGCCGATCATCAGAGAGCCGTTTACCGCCGAGGACCTGCGGGCAGCGGTTGCCCCGCTGTTGGGTGGAGACGGGCGATAGCCGACTTGGGCCAGACCAGGTCAAGTTCACGGGACATTGTCACCAATGGCTAGGCGGTTGCCCGTGACCGCGACTGAACGGACGGGCAGAGCCTTGTGCAACTCATGACCCCGGACTTCACGAAGGTGGACGTGAGTCTCCAGTGGCTGCCCTGAGGACACCTGCCGCCCGCCTTGCTGCCTACCCGCGCATGCAGTCGCGGCTAGAAGGGCTCGAATACCTACTCGGGAGCCTTCAGCGGGTCCGGAAATAGACAGCTAACCCAAGGGCTTAGCCTCAGCGGCTGAGTCCTTCTGGTTTCGCCCGCTGGTTCGACTACGACCAGGGGGCCTTGCGGACACTTAGCCGCTCAGCTAAGTATCACCCGCGATGATTCAGCCGACGGCAATCGACACAACCTTCCGCGCACTCGGCGATCCCACTCGCCGTCGTGTGATCGAGCGACTCCGCGCGGGCCCTGCGTCGATGACGGAGCTCTCGCGCCCCTTCGACATCAGCCTGCCGTCACTCGCCAAGCATCTCGGCATCCTCGAGCAGAGCGGACTCGTCCGCTCGACCAAAGCCGGCCGCGTGCGCACGTACCGGCTCGTGCCCGCGACGCTCAGGTCCGCGGAGCATTGGCTC
>DATABZ010000047.1:0-6506 GCA_036259315.1 Gemmatimonadales bacterium
TTCCACCAGAGCGTGAAGAATGGTCGGGCCCGGACGACGGTGACGCCGCGCTACCGCGATCTGTCGGTCGAGCCGACCGGCGAGGGGGGCGGCATCGTCGGGTCGGTGACGCGTGGGATCGAGGATTTCCTGGCCGGCGCCTTCATCGTGCGCTCCAGGAACCCGGAGGATGAGGACGAGGATCCCCGTCTCGCGCGGACGGTGCGTCGGTACGACCGGACGAACACCTGGCTCCAGTTTCTCTGGTTCAGCCTGCGGGAGGGATTGCTCGAGGTGATCAAGGAGTAGTACGTGTGGGTTCAATCGCCCTGGAGCCGGAGACGATCGGTGGCCCGGCGGCGCAAGGGTATCTCGGTCTCCGGCTGTCTCCCGCCCTGACGGAACTCGAAGTGCGCCGGATCGAGCATTCGCTCCGCGAGCGTGATGTCCCCGCGCTGCAGCCGCTTGGACGCCACGATGTCGGCCATGGACGCCGCCTGGATCCAGACATCCGCCGGTACGCCGGGGAAGAGATGGGCCGAAGCGCTCCGGAGCCTGGCCTCGCGCGGCCGGTGATGGCCGCCGCTCTCCCGTCTCATGGTGGACCACGCCTCATGTGTCTCAATGTAACGGCTGGCCCCCGAAGGCTTCGTCCATGGTAGGACCGGTCAAGCTCGGGAGCCGGCGCTAGGGCCCTCGAGGTCATGCCCGAAGCAGAGCCGGTAGCCGTTGCAGTCCTCGATATCGAAGTCCCGCATGCCGTAGGGCTGATCGCAGATATCCCGGGCGATCTTCACACCCTTCGCCCCGAACTCCGCCCGGAGCGCGTCCGCGTCCTCGGTCCAGATGTAGGCATCCCACGCTTCGCTCTCTGGATCCGCCAGGTGGTTGGGCCGCGGGCCGACGCGCGGCCGAAGCTGGCTCAGCATGATGACGATGCCGCGGCGCTTCACCATGCAGAACGCCGGCGGGTCGCCCCAGAGCCGGTCGTAGTGGAAGCCCAGCTTCTCGGCGTAGTACTCGGCCGTGGCCGCGACGTCGTCCACGAGGAAGTACGGCGCGATCGTCCAGGGGTGCCGGGAGGCGCTCACGACGTGTCGCTCACCAGTCGCTGGAACCGCGGATGCTTTCGCAGCGGAATGAACGTCGGATCGATCCTCAGCCATCCCGGCGAGAGATAGTACGGAGCCCGCAGCAGCTCCTCCAGGCGCTCGAGCGCCTTCTCCTGCTCGCCCACGAGGATGTACGTCCGTGCCAGCTGGTGAAGGTGGTAGGCTCCGCCGAAACCGTCCACCGAGATCGGCCTCAGGGCATAGCCCCGCTCCGCCTCGCGGATCCCTTCGGCCTTGCGACCCGCATACGCGAGCGCGACGCCGAGCAGAATCCGGCGCTGCGCGTCGTCCGGTTGACGCTCCAGCACCTCGGCCGACGCGTGGACCGCCGAGTCGGCATAGGCGCGAGCCCGAACCGAGTCGCCTCGCCAGGCGAGCACCTGAGCTCGCACGTGCGCCCAGGTGAAACGGTCGTCGTCGAACGCGGGCGGCGTGAGGCGGAGCAGCAAGGCCTGCTGCTCGTCCGTGAGGACCCAGCCGAGGTCCCAGTAGTTCCCCATGTATGCCACCAGCGCGGTCGGCTCGATCCCCTCCGGTGCGGCGCCGAGTACGGTCCGCGCGCCGTCGAGATCGCCCGCGCCGAGCCTCGCCATCACCTTGGCCTGCAGCGCCGGAATGCTGGACGGGTCCAGCGCGATTGCCCGGTCGGCCGCGGCTTCGGCCTCCGCGTGCTGCCGGAGCCACAGCAGCGTGCGGGACAGCCGTGTCACGGTGCTCAAGGATCTCGGGTCGAGCGTCTCCGCGCGCCGCAGGTGCTCCAGCGCATCTTCCCACCGCCCGAGGCTCTGCTCCGACAGCGCGGCCCCCGACCACAGGTCCGCGTTGTTGGGCGCCACGCGCTGTCCCAGCGCGAATTGCTCCAGCGCCTTCTCGTACTCGCCGGCGATGTAGTCGTAGTAGGTCCCGAGCGCGAGGCGCCCGTCCGCCGCCTCAGGATCCAGCGCGAGGGCCCGCTCGGCGGCCTGGCGGGCCCGCTCGGCCCGCTCCGGTGTCGGCAGGCCGTTCGCCCACATGCCGGCGTGGGCCTGCGACAAGCGAACCCACGCCTGCACGAAAGTGGAATCGAGGGCGACCGCCCGCTCGTAGGCCCCGCTGGCGCGCTCCAGGGCCGTCACGTCGGGCTCCGACATGCGCTTGGAGATCTCCTCACCCCGGAGAAAGGCGTCGTACGCGGCGAGGTTCCGGGTCGGCCGGCTTTCCAGCTGCTCCCGCTCGGGCGCCGCCAGCGCCACGTCCAGCGCCTGCGCGACCTCGCCGGCGATGCGGCCCTGCACCTGGAATACGTCGGAGAGCACCGCCTCGAACGGCTGCTGCCAGCGGCTCCGCGAGCCAGCTACCTCGATGAGCTCCGGGCTCACCCGCACCCGGCTCTGCCCGTTCGCCGGCTTGTCCCAACGCACCTTGCCGACGAGGAGATAGTCCACGCCCAGCTCCCGCCCGATCTCCTGATAGCTCTTGCTGCTGCCCTTGTACTCGGACGCGCTGCGCTGGGCGATGACCTGCAGCCCCTGGAGCGCGGCCAGTTTTCCACGCACTTCGTCGGTCATACCGTCGGCGAAGTACTCGTCTTCCTTGGCGCCCAGGTTCTCGAAGGGGAGCACGGCCAGGCGCTTGCTGCTGCCGGGCGCGCCGTCACCGGGCTGCTGCTTGCGTAGCCAGCCGAACAGGGCGCCAAGGCCGAGCACGAAGCCGAGCAGGAGGATGACGGCGGAACGAGGTCGACGTCTTGGCCGGTCTTCGGCGGAGGTGGTCGTGGTCGGGGTGGCCGGGACGACGGTCTGGACGCTCGAAGCCGCGGGCGCCGCTGCTTGGAGCGCCGCCGCGAATTGGGTCATGCTGGCGAAACGGTCCGCGGGAACTGGCGAGAGGGCCTTTCGGATCGCCTGGTCGACGGTATCCGGCAGGTTGGGCCGCACCGCGCGCACGCTCGGCGGCGGCTCGGTGAGCCGCTTCACCATGAGGGCCTGCGTGGTGGCCCCGATGTACGGCGGCTGTCCCGCCAGCATCTCGAACAGCACGGCGGCGAGGCTGTAGATGTCGGTACGGGCATCTATACCGCGGTCACCCGCGGCCTGCTCCGGGCTCATGTAGGCGGGCGTGCCGACCGCGAGGCCCGTCTCGGTCAGCTTCTCGTCGCCTTCCGCCGCGCTCAGCGCCCGGGCGATGCCGAAGTCGGCGACGAGGGTCGAGCCGTCCGCGGTGAGGAGGATGTTCTCCGGCTTGACGTCGCGGTGGACCACGCCGTGCTGGTGCGCGTACTCGAGCCCGCGCGCCGCCTCCGCTGCGATGCGGAGCGCCGCCTCGGCCGAGAGCTGCCGCTCGCGGCGCAGGCGCTCGCGGAGGCTCTCGCCCTCGACGTACGGCATGGTGAACCAGAGCCGGTCGGCCGCGGCGCCGGAGTCGAGCACGGTCAGGACGTGGGGATGCTGCAGGCGGGCCGCCAGCCGGATCTCGCGCTGGAAGCGGTCGGGACCCATCGTGGCGGCCAGCTCGGCGTGGAGGACCTTGAGAGCGACGGGACGGTCGTGACGCAGATCGCGCGCGAGGTAGACGGTCGCCATTCCCCCGCGGCCGAGCTCGCGCTCGATGGCGTACCGGTCCTTCAGGGCTTCACGAAGCTGCTCAGGGGGCGCTATTGCGGTCTCTCAGGCGGGGGCGAGCCCAAAGATACGGTTCACGCCGGTCCCGGGGGAAGCTCGGGAAGCGCGATTTCATCGGTCACGGACGGCTCCAGGAGCTGCGCGCGCGGCTCGGTCATGCTCGGCCCCCCGGTGGTCAGCCCGCAGCTGTGGAAGAAGCCGGCGCTGATGGTCCGGAAGGTGAGCACCTGCGCGTCGGCGGCGCCGGAGACCGGCTCCAGGGTCGGTGCCGTGGGCGTCCAGCGGCTCTCAAGCGGCGGCGCGGAGGGCGGGCGACACCGGGTCAGCTGGCAAGCTCGCGAACCATCCGCTCCAAGTGCAGGACGTCGTCCCACAGGGCCTGGACCGGCAGGCGCTCGTCCTTGCCGTGCGCCCGCTCGTCGTCCGGCGACACGCCCCATCCTCCATCCACCCCGTAGACCGGCATCCCACGCGCACGGAACTCGAGCCCGTCGGTCGCTCCCGTGCTCATCTGCGGGATGATCGGCTGGTTCGGGAACCGCGCGTGCACGGCGTCGGTGTAGGCCTTAACGACGTCGGGCCGGAGCGGCGACACCGGCGTCGGGCGTCCGAGGTCCGGATATGGCGTGACCTCGACGTTCGGGCCGACGGTCTGCTGCAGCTCCGCCTGCACCTCGGTCGGCTCGATCCCCGGCATGATCCGGCAGTTCACCGTCGCTTCGGCGAGCTGGGGAAGCGCGTTCTCCGCGTGGCCGCCCTCGAGCATCGTGGCGACGCAGCGGGTGCGGGTGAGCCCCACCTCGAGCGGGTTGGCCTCGATCGAGTCGGCCGCCGCCCCGTCGTTCGGGTCCGCGAGCCAGCGCCGCATGGCCTGGCCGAGCGCGCTGTTGCCCTCCTGCTTGGCCCGCGCGGCGAAGTAGGCGCGGGTGGTCTCCGTCAGCATCGGCGTGAAGCGGTGCTGCTGGAGCTTCTTGAGCGCATCGGCCAGGTCGTAGATGGCGTTGTCCGGGCGCGGCCGCGAGCTGTGCCCTCCGGGGTTGCGGACGCGGACGTAGTAGCTCTGGTAGGTCTTCTCCGAGGTCTGCAGCCCGAAGCCGAGTGGCTTACCGTCGGCAGTGAAGGCGCCACCCCCGCCGTCGGCATTCAGCACGAACTCGGCCTCGGTCCACTTGCGCCACTCGGTCGCGCCCAGCTCGGCGCCCTTCCCCTCCGTCTCCTCGTCTCCGGTGTAGAACAGGACGATGTCGCGGTCGGGCTTGAAGCCCGACTGCCGAAGCTTCATCAGCGCGACCATCGACGGCACCAGCCCGCCCTTGTCGTCGCTGCTGCCGCGGCCGTAGAAGTAGCCGTCCTTCTCGACCAAGGTGAACGGGTCGGTCGTCCAGTCGCTCGGCAGCGCCTCGACCACGTCCATGTGCGCGATGATCAGCATCGGCTTTCGCTTCGCCTTCCCCGCGGCCGGCCAGCGGGCGATCAGCGCCGCGGTGCTATCCGGCCCCGGCGACACGTACGGCACCACCCGGACGTCGCCGTCGGCCCAGCCGGCGGCCCGGAGCTGGTCAGCGAGGTAGTTGGCGAGCTTCGGCATCTGCCCCCGGCCGGCGACGGTCGGGATCTCGATCGCGGCCTTGTAGATCTCGCGGGTCTTCCGCTCCCAGGCCGGCGGCAGCGCTCGCGCACCCTTCAGGGCGGCCGGCGGCGGCGACGAGACCGGCGGTGCCGGCGTCTGGGCGGCGGCGGTAGCAGTGGCGATGCAGACCAGGGGCAGGACGAAGCAGCGCATGGGTCGGGCTCTCTCCGGATGGTCGAGCCTTGAAGGTAGCAGCCCGGGAGCGACTCCTTCGAGTATCTTGACCGCCGAGATGACCCAGCCACCCGTTCGGCTCACCAACGCCCAGGCGCGCAGGATCTGGCTGCACGCGCAGCGCCTGGACACCGCCGAGCCGTTCGGCGCCGGCCCGGAGGCCACCCCGGCAGCGGTGGCCCACCTCGGCTACGTCCAGATCGATACCATCCACGTCATCGAGCGCTGCCACCACCACATCCTCTATACCCGCATCCCCTCGTATCGCCGGGCGCACCTCCAGCAGGCCCAGAGCCTCGACAAGAGCGTCTTCGAGTACTGGACCCACGCGCTCTCGTACGTGCCTACGGAGAGCCTCCGGTTCTACGTCCGCCACATGCGCCGGGACTGGCAGCGGCGGGTCTGGTTCGGCGATGTGTCTGGCCGGGATATCCGCCGAGTGGTGTCGCTGATCCGGAAGGGCGGCCCGATCACGATCCGTGATATCGACAACGACGCGCTGGAGGACAGGGCGCATCTCTGGGCCAGTCGCAAGCCGGCCAAGCGCGCGCTCGAGGCCGCCTTCTACAAGGGGCTGGTGACCGTGAGCCGGCGGACCGGGATGGTCAAGACCTATGAGCTGCTGACGCGCCATTTCGGCTGGGACCGCCTGCCGCGCGCCGCGAGCGAGCGGGAGACCCTCGACTACCTGCTCGACCGGGCCCTGCGCTCGCAGGGGATCGTGAGCCTGGAGTCGATCTGCTACCAGGACGCCGCGCGGAAACCGGCGATGCGGCGCCTGGTGGAGCGGCGCGTCCGGCGCGGGGAGCTGGTTCCGGTGCAGGTGGACGGCGCGGAGCGGCTGGGGCACTGGGTGCAGCCCGAAGCTCTCGACACAGGCCGTGAGCCGGGAGAGGAGCCGGTGCACATCCTGTCGCCCTTCGACCCGCTGGTCATCCAGCGCAAGCGGCTCCGGCTGTTCTTCGAGTACGACTACCGCTTCGAAGCCTACGTGCCGAAGGACAAACGGGT
>DATABZ010000048.1:0-12182 GCA_036259315.1 Gemmatimonadales bacterium
TGAAGCGGATGGCGGGTCTGGACGATGACCCGACCGCCCTTCGGCCCACGCCCCGCCCTGCCCGCCACCTGCGCCAGCAGCTGGAAGGTGCGCTCGGCGGCTCGAAAGTCCGGGAGATACAGGGCGGTATCCGCGTCCACCACCACGATGCCGAGGTCCCGCACGGGGGCGAAGATCGCGGAGCGGGCGCCGACCGCCACCCGGCGCTCGCCGCGGCGCAGCTGACGCCACGCATCTGCTGCACCGGGTTGGCGCACTTCCGGCAGCTGAACGGCAGGGGCTCCTCGTGGCCGCAGTAGTGGCAGCGGAGGCCCGGCGGCGAGCGATGAACGGTGAGCGAGATGGTGCAGCGGCGGCACTGCCAGACCTCCCCGCAGTCGGGGCAGTGCAGGAACGATGCGTAGCCGCGCCGGTTGAGCAGGAGGAGCGCCTGCTCTTCGCGCGCGAGCACGTCGGTAATGGCCGTGTCGAGGGCCGCGGACCAGGCGACCGGCCCCGTGCCGGTGACTTTCGGCGCCACCCTGAGGTCTACGGTCTCGACCGGCGGCATCGGACGTGCCCCGATGCGCTCGGGAAGTGTCACCAGCCTGAGCCGCTCGCCGGCGCGCGCCATGGTCTCCACGGAGGGGGTGGCGCTCCCCAGCAGGAGGGAGGCGCCCTCGATGCGCGCCCGCACCGCCGCCACGTCGCGGGTGAGATACCGCGGGGCCTCGCCGTTCTTGTAGCTGGCCTCGTGCTCCTCGTCCACCACCACGATGCCGAGGTCCCGCACGGGGGCGAAGATCGCGGAGCGGGCGCCGACCGCCACCCGGCGCTCGCCGCGGCGCAGCTGACGCCACGCATCGGCCCGCTCGCCGTCGGAGAGCGCGCTGTGCAGCACCGCGACCTGATCGCCGAAGGCGCCCCGGAGCCGGCTCACGGTCTGCGGGGTGAGGCCGATCTCCGGCACCAGGACGATCGCGCCCCGGCCGCGGGCCAGCACTCGCTTCACCGCATCGAGATACACCAGGGTCTTGCCGCTCCCGGTGACGCCGAAGAGAAGCGCACCGCCGCCCGGCGGCAGCGCCTCGATCGCACCGACCGCCTCCACCTGGGCCGGCGTGAGGGTGGACGGCGGCGGGGTGCCGGGTGAGTCGCCGAACGGATCTCGCACCCGCTCGGCGGTAGTCATCCGCGCGAGCCCCTGGGCCACGAGCCCGCGAATCACCGCCTCACCGAATCCGAGCTGCTCGACGACGTGGTGGACGGGCGCACTCCCGCCGAGCGACTCCAGCGCCTCGTACAGCTCGCGGCGCCGGGCCCGACGCTTGAACAGCGTGTCACGCTCGAGCAGCGTCGGCGGCTCGCCATGGAGGGCGACGACCCGCTCGGTCGCGGCGGAGCCGGCGGTGTCGGGCGGCTCCACCCTGAGGCTCACGGCTCCCACCGACGCGAGGCGGTCCACGGCTTCCCACACCGGCCGGCGAAGCACCCGGCTCAGGAGCGCCACGCCCGCCTCGCCGCCGCGAGCCTCCAGCCGGGCGAGCACCTCGCCGGCCAGTCCGCCGATCTTCCACTCGCCCGGGGTCCGCCTGGCGATCACCTCCGACTCGCCCCAGAGCCCGGCGGGGAGCATGGACTTGAGGGTGAGACCGAGCGGCGACCCGTAGTAGTCCGCCATCCATCGGGCGGTAGCGAGCAGCCCCTCGGGCAGGGCGGGCAGATCGTCGGGCGCGGCCAGCATATCGCGCGCCGCCGCGGCGGGAGCGGCCACGTCGACCTCGACCACGATGCCGATGAGCTCCCGGCGGCGCACCGGCACGACCACGCGCGCGCCTGGAGCGACCCGATCGGCCAGCGTCTCGGGAATGCGGTAGGTGTACGAGGAGGCGAGCGGGAGCGGAAGCGCGACGGTGGCGAAGCGCTCCGTCATCTCCGATGGAGGCCGAGCCCCGGCCCCGAGGGGAGCGCGACCTGTCCGCCGTCGATGGTGGCGCCGACGAACGGGTCGTCCGCGAGCAGCGCGGCGCCGTCGAGATCCACGATGTCTACCAGGGGGGTGAAGTGCGCGGCCGCGGTGATGCCGATCGAGCTCTCGATCATGCAGCCGACCATCACCATCAACCCGTGCGCTCGGGCCACCGCCACCATCCGGATCGCCTCTCGCAGGCTGCCGCACTTGGCCAGCTTGATGTTGATCCCGTCCACCTTGCCCACCAGGGGCGGGATATCCGCCGCCGTCTCGCAGCTCTCGTCGGCGATGACCGGGATCTCGGCGCGGCGGGTGATCTCCGCCAGCCCGTCGAGTTGATCGGGCGGGAGCGGCTGCTCCAGCACGGTGACGCCGAACTCCTTCAGGACCGGCAGCATCGCGACGGATTGCTTGAGCGTCCACCCGCAGTTGGCGTCCACCCGGATCTCCTTGTCCGTGGCGTCGCGGATGGTGCGGAGGATCTCGACGTCGCGATCGGTCCCCAGCTTGATCTTGAGGATCGGGTACTGCGCGGCCTCCTGGACCTTGGACCTCATCTTGTCCGGCGTGTCCAGGCCGATGGTGAACGTCGAGCGCGGCGCCCGCGCCGGGTCGAGCCCCCAGAGGCGGTAGAGCGGCACGCCCAGCCGCTTGCCGACCAGGTCGTGCAGCGCCGAGGAGAGCGCCGCGCGCGCCGCCGGGTTCCGGCGGAGCAGCAGCTCCCAGCGGCGCTCGGTCTCCTCCAGGTCGAACGGGTCGTCGGGCAGGGCTCCACCGTAGGTGTCGAGCGCCGCCAGCACCGATTCGGTGGTCTCGCCATAGAACTTGGTCGCGGCCGCCTCGCCCCATCCCTCGTGGCCGTCCCGGTCGCTGAGCCTCACCCAGACCGTGCGGTAGTCGCTGCGGCCGCCTCGCGCGATGATGAACGGATGTCTGGTCCGGAGCTCGAGCACCTCGATTTCCATGCGGAGCTGGTGACTCACGGGATCCTCGACGAGTGGTGCGCGCTCAGTGCAGCGCGCCGATGTGGGCCAGCGCCCCGTCCGCGAGCCGGGATGGGGTGTACCCGCCCTCGAGCAGGCCGACGATCGGGGTCCGGGGAAGGCGCTCCCGGAGCCGCAGCGTGAGACTGGCGTAGTGCTCCGGCTCCAGCGTGAAGCCCCCTAGCGGGTCGCCGGTCATCGCATCGAAGCCCGCGGATACCAGCACCACGTCCGGCGCCCACTCCGTCGTGGCCGCGCTGATGGCCGCCCAGAGATCGGCCACGTAGAGCGCTGGAGGGAACCCCGGCCCGCGGGGAACGTTGAACACGTTGCCGACGCCCCGCTCGTCCGCCATGCCGGTGCCCGGGTACCAGGGATGCTGGTGCAGCGACACGTAGCGGATCGAGGCATCCGTCTCCACCAGGGCCTGAGTGCCGTTGCCGTGGTGCACGTCCCAATCGATGATCAGCACCCGCGAGCGCCCGCCGCGCTGCGCGTGTCTGGCCGCAACGACCACGTTGTTCACCAGGCAGAAGCCCATGCCTTTCCCCGCGAGCGCATGATGCCCTGGAGGGCGCACCGCCGCAAAGGCGTGTCCCTGCCCCGCGTGCGCGTGGTCCACCGCCGCCAACACGGCCCCCGTCGCGCCGAGAACCGCGTCCCAGCTCGCCTCGTTCATGATCGTATCGAGGAACAGGACCCCGCCGCCGCGGGCGCTCATGCCCTCGAGGCTCCGCAGATAGGCTTCGGGATGCACCGCCAGGAGCGCGTCCCGGGTCGCGGCTTCGCTCTCCACCAGGCGCACGCGCTCCGATGCACGGGCGCGCTCGAGCAGCGTGCGGAGCCGCGCCGGCGTCTCCGGATGGTCCGAGCCGGGATCGTGGCGCAGGCACGCGGGATGGGTGAAGACGGCGACGGCCATCTCAGCCTCTCAGGAGTCGGCGCAGTTCCTCGGCCTCGTCCCGAAGCTCCCGCCGCGCCTCGCGGATCTCGTCGAGCCTGCGCAGGTGCCGTCGCCAGACCAGCAGGACCACTCCCGAGGAGAGGAACAGTACGACTCCTGCCGCGAGCAGCGCGGTCCGTCCCGACCATGCCCCGAGCGCGACCAGCGCGGCCCCGTCGAACGCCAGGAACCCCGTCGCGAGAAGCGTCAGCCAGCGGAGGGTGAGTGGAGACGCCACGTGCCGGTCAGCGCACCGGGCGGCGCCGGCGCCGAAGCACGATCAGGGCGCCGTTGGGCACCAGTCCCGCGTCGGCCAGTGAGCGAGATTCGTCGAACAGCTCCGCCCCGCGGAACTTGAGCACGTAGCCGTCGGGATCCCCGTTGACCTTCGTGGCCTGGAGCGCGAGACGCTTGAGGTCGGCGAGGGAGGTGTCCGAGGGCAGGTCGAGCGGGACCTCGTCCCACGCGTCCTCGACGGTGACCCGGAGACGGAGGCTGGACGTCACGCCGCGCCCTCCACCGGCGGAGGCAGCGTCGAGAGGAAGCGGTCCAGGACCTGATCGAATAGCAGCGTGCTGGCCCGAACCTTCGTGCCGCCCGGCGCCGGTGCGACCGCGAAGGCGATCTCCTCGCCGCCCTGGCCACGCAGGGTGAGCCACGTCGGGCCCTCCTTCTCCGGAAACGCCGCGTACATCGGAACTCGCTCGGCGAAGAACCTCTTGGCCTGTCGGAGCACCTCGGGGCCGTCCGCGGCGGTCACCACCTCATAGACCATCGTGCGCTCATGCGTTGGGGAGTTCGGAAGAATCGGGGGAGAAATATACCTCGACCACGGGGACGGTGGCCCGGCTCGGTGGCTGTGGACGCAGCAGGTCTCTGAGTCCGGGCTTGCGCCTCAGCACCAGCACCAGGTCACCCTCGGGCGGCTCGGCGACCTCCTCGAGGGTGAGAAACGCGGGCAGCGTGGCGCCGGGCGGCACGTCCACCCGGTACAGACGGCCCTGCCACCGCACCCTCACGGCGCTCGGAAGCTCGCTCACGACGCGATCGAGGAAGACGTCGTCGTCCACCCGGAACGCATCCTCGCCCGCGGGCTCCCCATCGAGGTGGAACAGCGGGTCGAAGGGCTCGCCGTCCTGCCGGGCGAAGTTCTGCTCCGCCGCCCGGTCGTACGCTTCCAGCCCGGGAGCACGGGCGCGCCACTCGAGGTGGTGCCGCAGCTCGTGGGTCAGCGTTTCCCACGCCTCCGCCCGCCAGTCGAATCCCTGCCGCAGCCGCGCCAATGCCGCGAAGGAGCCGTGGTAGAGGACGATCCTGCTCTGGATCCCCTCGCTCGAGCCGGCATCCGCGGCGGGCAGCGGGATGCACTCGCCCATCGTGAAGATCTCGTCGCGCTCGGGATGGGGTACCGTCCGGGGAGAGACGGCGATCTCGGCTACGCCCTCGAGGAAGTCGGAGGGAACCTCGTCCGCGAAGCGGCGGACCATCGCCTCGAAGTCGGAGAGGCGCACCGGGGCTCGGTCACCCCACCCGCTCGGCGATGTAGTCCGCCACCTGGTCGAGCGCCACCCGCTCCTGCTGCATCGAGTCGCGGTGGCGCACGGTGACGGTCCGAGCCGAGGTGGTCTCGCCGTCCACGGTGACGCCGAACGGCGTCCCCGCCTCGTCCATCCGGCGATAGCGGCGGCCAATGGCCCCGCTGTCGTCGTAGAACGCGGGAAAGCGACGCTTCAGGTCGTGGTAGAGGGAGGTCGCGAGCTCCGGCATGCCGTCCTTCTTCACCAGCGGGAAGACACCCGCCTTGATCGGGGCCACGGCGGGGTGGAAGCCCAGCACCACCCGCGTCTCGCCCTCGACCTCCTCCTCCCGGTACGCATCCACCAGGAGCGTGAGGGTGACCCGGTCCGCCCCGGCCGAGGTCTCCACGATGTAGGGGAGGAAGCGTTCGTTGGCGGCCTGCTCGAAGTAGTCGAGCTTCTTGCCGGAGTACTCCTGATGCCGTCCCAGGTCGAAGTCGCCTCGGTTGTGGATGCCCTCGATCTCCTGCCAGCCGAAGGGAAACTCGTACTGCACGTCGAACGCGGCCCGCGCGTAGTGCGCCAGCTCGTCGGGGCCGTGCTGGTGCCAGCGCAGGCGGCCGGGCGTGAGACCGAGCTCGTGGTGCCACTGCATCCGCCACTCGCGCCAGCGCTCGAACCACTCCGCGTCGGTGCCAGGCTTCACGAAGAACTGCATCTCCATCTGCTCGAACTCACGGGTGCGGAAGATGAAGTTGCCGGGCGTGATCTCGTTGCGGAACGCCTTGCCGATCTGCGCGATGCCGAACGGGATCTTCTGCCGCGAGCTCTGGAGCACGTTGAGGTAGTTGACGTAGATCCCTTGCGCGGTCTCCGGCCGGAGGTAGACCACCGCCGCCTGCTCCTCCACCGGCCCCATGAACGTCTTGAACATGAGATTGAAGAGCCGGGGCTCGGTGAGGGTGCCCTTGCTGCCGCACACCGGGCACTGGGCGTCGGGCTGGCCCGGGGTCCCCTTGATCCTGGGATCGTCGCCGCGAAACCGGTTCTTGCACTGCCGGCAGTCCACCAGCGGGTCGGTGAACCCGGCGACGTGGCCGGAGGCCTCCCACACTCTCGGGTGCATCAGGATGGCCGCGTCGATCCCCTCGATATCGTCCCGCGCGTGGACCATGGCCCGCCACCAGCGGTCCTTCACGTTCTTCTTGAGCTCCACGCCGAGCGGGCCGTAGTCCCACACCGAGCCGAGGCCGCCGTAGATCTCCGACGACTGGAAGACGAAGCCGCGGCGCTTGCAGAGGGAGACCAGCTTGTCCATCAGGGTGGTGTCGGCCATCGAGCCCGTCGCTGAGTGAGAGACTGAATCGGAGAACCGCGGAAAATAGGGTCGGCGGGAGTCCCGAGGAAGGCGATGCAGCGCTGGTCAGGTCCTCCGCTCGAGCAGGTCCCTCACGATGAGCTCCCCGTGGCCGCGCGAGTTCTCGATGAACAGCCGGTTGGCGTCGTTCCCGCTGGCGATCACGCCGGCCAGGTACACGCCGGGCAGCGGCGTCGCCATCGTGGTCTCGTCGTGGGCCGGAATGCCGGTCAGCGGATCCACGGGAACGCCGAGACGGCGAAGCAGCGTCGTGTCCGCGTGATACCCGGTCATGGCGAGCACGGCGTCCGTGGGGAGGCACTCCACTGCCCCGGTCGCATCGCTCACGATCTCGACTTCGGTCGGGGTGATCGCTCGGACCCGCGAGCGCCAGCGCACGCCGATGCTCCCCTCCTTCACCCGGTTGACGACGTCCGGCAACACCCAAGGCTTGACGGTCCGGTCGAATCCCTCGCCGAAGTGCACCAGGGTGACGATCGCTCCGGCCCGCCAGGACTCCAGCGCGGCGTCCACGCTGCTGTTCCCCGCCCCGATCACCACCACGCGACGGTGCCAGTACGGGTGGCCCTCGGTGAAGTAGTGCGCCACGTGCGGCAGGTCCTCGCCCGGCACGCCGAGGTAGTTGGGATTGTCGTAGTAGCCGGTGGCGAAGACGACCGCGGCCGCGTGGTAGGTGAGCTCGTCGTGGGGCCGGCGCACCTCGACCCGAAACCCTCCGTCGGGCTCCTGAGCGACGTCCACGACCTCTTCGGAGGGCCGGACGTCGAGGCCGTAGTGCTCCGCGACTCTCCGATAGTAGATGAGCCCGTCGCGCCGGGTGGGCTTCTCGTGGCTCGCGATGAACGGGATGTCGCCGATCTCGATCCGCTCCGGCGTGGAGAAGAAGGTCATGCTCAGCGGGTAACGCTCGATGGTGGACACGATGGTCCGCCGGTCGAGCAGCACGCAGGAGAGGCCCGCCCTCCTGGCCGCCACGCCGACCGCGAGCCCGCAGGGGCCGGCGCCGACGACGAGAAGATCCACCCGAGTCCCGGACGTCGTCTCGCCGGACGCCACGATGTCACCCCTCACTGCCCCGGCGCTTCCGTTTCTATGATCTGGTCCCGCCGCGTCCCGACGCTCACGTACCGAACCGGCACGCCGGACAGCTCCTGGAGCCGGTCGAGATACGCGCGAGCCTCACGGGGAAGATCCTCGAGCTTCCGGGCGCCGCCCGTCGGACGGTTCCACCCGCGAAGCACCTCGTAGCTGGGCTCGACCCGCCCGAGGGCCTCGACCTCCGCAGGCATCTCCTCGCACGCCTCGCCGGCGAGACGGTAGGCGGTGCACACCGGAATCTCCTCGAAGCCGTCGAGCACGTCGAGCTTGGTCACGGCGAGTCCGGTGAGTCCGTTCACCCGGGCGGCGTACCGCACCACGGTGGCATCGAACCATCCGCAGCGCCGCGGGCGCCCGGTGACCGCCCCGAACTCGCCGCCGACTTCCCGGAGCCGGTCGCCGTGGGGACTCGGCGCCTCGGTGGGCAGCGGCCCGTTGCCGACCCGTGTGGTGTACGCCTTCACCACACCCAGCACGCCATGGATCAGCGTGGGCCCGATCCCGGCGCCGACCGCCGCGCCGCCGGCCGTGGTGTTGGACGAGGTGACGAAGGGATAGGTGCCGTGATCCACGTCGAGGAGCGAGCCCTGCGCTCCCTCGAGGAGGACCCGCTTGCCCTCGCGCACCGCGCGATGGACCAGCAGTCCGGCGTCCGCGGTGAGAGGAAGGAGCCGCGGCGCGAGCCGCTCGAGCAGGGCGACGTGCTCCTCCAAGGACGCCCGCTCCTGCACGCCCATCATCTCCAGCATGCGGTTGGCCCGCTGCACCCGGTCGGCCACTAGCGCGCGGGCGCACTCAAGGCGCTTGAGGTCGGTGACCCGGATGCCACGCCTGCCGTACTTGTCCTCGTAGGCCGGCCCGATCCCTCGACCGGTGGTTCCGAGCTTCTGGCTCTTCTCGCTCGCGGCGTCCAGGAGCTTGTGATAGGGGAGCACCAGGTGGGCGCGGTCGGACACGAACATCCTGCCGGCGGTGGAGATTCCCCGCTCCGCGAGCTGGTCGAGCTCGCCGAAGAAGGTCTCGGGCTCCAGCACCACGCCGTTGCCCACGATGCAGACCACGCCGGAGTGGAGAATGCCCGAGGGAATCTGTCGCAGGATGAACTGGGTATCGCCGATGACCACGGTGTGACCGGCGTTGGCGCCGCCCTGGTAGCGCACCACGAGGTCGGCCCGCTCCGCGAGCACGTCCACCAGCTTTCCCTTGCCCTCGTCGCCCCACTGGGCCCCGACGACTACCAGACAGGCCGTCCTGCCGTCGAACATGTGCCCCCCAAAAGGCGAACGAAAAAGAGCCCCTCGCGGGGCTCCTGAGTCCTCGGGCAAACGTATGCCAGCCACCGCGAAAGGTCAATTCGTCGCGAGCGCGCGTCCGACGCGCTCCGCGGCGTCCAGCGAGAGCGTCTCGGGCACGTCCGCGGGGGTGTGGATGACCCGCAGCGTCCGCCACGTGAGTCGCCCGATCGTGACCGCCACCGCTCCCGTCCTCGCGAGCGGCAGACTGTCCACCAGGATGCCGATCGGGAGCCGGCGCGTCCTCACCGGGAGCCCGACCGGCCCGAGCCGCTCCGCCAAGCGGCCGGCAGCCGCGGCCCCGCGACGGTCGTGGCTCACCACGAACAGATCTCCCTCGCCGTCGATGGTGTCGAGGTTCACCACCTCCACGCCGTTCAGGCTTCCCTGAATCCGTGCGAACATCCGGGCACCCACCAGCCCGAACTCCTCTGCTCCGGTGACCAGGATCCCGGTGGCGCCGGCGCTCGCCGCCTCCGCCGGCACCTTCGCGGCCGCTTCCGCGAAGGCGAGTGCGGCCACCACTCCGCTCCCGTTGTCCCTCGCCCCCCGGGAGGTTCCCCGGAGCCGCCCCCGGCCGGCGAGGGCCCCCGCCAGCACGGCGACGGCGGCCGCAAGCGTGGCGAGCCAGAGCGGCAGCGGACCCCACAGGCGAGCGACGGCCGACCCACCGCCGACCACGATGGCCGCCGCGAGCACCCAGACGGCAACCAGACGGCCTGCCATCGACTGCGCCTGCGCCTTGGTGTCCAGGTGCGCGACGATCCAGCGCCGGACCGGCTCGGGCGACTTCACCGCGATCAGGTTGGCGTCCTCCCTGCTCTCACCGAGCGTGAGCCACCCCGCCCCGACACCGGCGGCCAGGCACACACTCGCCGCGAGTATGAGGCCCCAGACGGCCAGAGCACCGGCGGCCGGGACGCCCGGCAGGACCAGGAGCGGCAGCGCGAGCAGCGCGGACGCGCCGACGCCTGCGCCGAGGAGTGGCAGCCCCAGCAGGGCGGACGGATGGAAGCGGAAGCGCTGGACGGAGACGTGGTAGCCGAGGCCGGTCAGGTGGGAGCGCACGGCGTCGCGGGCCCGCTCCGCCTCCGGGGTGCCCGCCTCGCGGTGCTGCGCCAGAATCCGTTGGACGGTGTCGCGAAGCGCGATCACGGAGCCCGGTGGGTCAACCGGAGGCCTGCCGCACGCCCCGCTTGCCCGCCGCCGGCGTCGTGGCCACGAGGGCGAGCGCGGCCCGGGCCGTCTCGGTGGAGACGACGTTTGCCTCGACCAGGTCGTCGAGATGCTGCTGGTATGTCTGGCTGCCCTGCTGCTTGCGGCCGTCCGCCATGTGCTTCCGGACCTCCGCGGTGCGGCCCCCGTCGCGCAGGATGGCGCGGACGGACGGCGTCGCGATCAGCACCTCGACCGCGGGCACCCTGGCCTTCTCCTTCTTCTCCGGGAGGAGCTGCTGGGAGACGATCGCCCTGAGCGCCTCCGCGAACCGCATCCGGCCCACCTCCCGCTCCTCCGCGGGAAGCGCCGCGATCACCCGCTCCACCGTGCCCACTACGTCGCCCGTGGGCATGGTCGCGATCACCAGGTGCCCGGTCTCCGCCGCCTTGATGGCCGTGTCGATCGTCTCGGCGTCGGCCATCTCGCCGAGGACCACCACGTCGGGGTCCTGCCGCAGAGCGGCGCGAAGGCCCACCACGATGCTCTCGGTGTCGACCCCCACCTCCCGCTGGGTGATCGAGCAGCTGAGATCGCGGTGGAGGAACTCGATCGGGTTCTCGATCGTCACCACGTGCTTGTGCTGCGTGCGGTTGATGTGGTGCACCATGGCCGCCACGGTGGAGCTCTTGCCGCTCCCGCTCACGCCGGTCACCAGGACCAGGCCGCGATCCGACTCCGCCACGTGGGCCAGCACCTCGGGGAGGCGGAGCGACTCGATGGTCGGGACGGTGAACGGGATCACCCGCATGACGATCATGAACGAGGAGCGCTGGCGGAGCACGTTGACCCGGAAGCGCCCCACCCCGGGCATGCCCCACGAGCAGTCGAAGTCGCGCAGCCGCTCGATCCGGGCGCGGTCCTCGTCGCTGGTGATCAGCTTCGCCGCGATCGCGCGGGTCTGGTCCGGCGTGAGCCGCTGCTTCGTCAGCGGCACGAGCTTCCCGTTGATCCGGGCGCGGAAGACGTCGCCGGCCTTGATGTGGAGGTCCGACGCCCCGCGCTCGACAGCGGCCTTGATGATCTTTTCCATGTCTCTCCGGAAGCCTTCGCTACCCTCGAGGTGATGTGACCGGCACGGGACGCGGCATCAAGCCCATCCGATCCCGGACCTCTCGCACGGTCTCCGACGCGATCCGCCGAGCGGCGGCCGCGCCGTCGGCGAGGAGCTCGTCCACCCGGTCGGGCTGCTCCTGCAGGGCCAGCGCCCGCTCCCGAATGGGCGCGAGGGCCTGGATCATGTTGTCGGCCAGCACCCGCTTGCAGTCGAGGCACCCCCACTTCGCCCCGCTGCAGTTCTCCGCCACCGTCGCGATCGTGGCAGGCGGCGAGAAGTACTTGTGGAGGTGGTAGATGTTGCAGATCTCCGGGTTGCCGGGATCCCTCCGGGTGACCCGCGCGGGATCGGTCTTGGCCGGCCGCAGCTTCTGCCAGATCTCCTCCGGCGAGTCGAGCAGCCCGATGGTATTGCCGAGGCTCTTCGACATCTTGGCCTGGCCGTCCAGCCCCATGATGCGCTTGGCCTCGGTGAGGAGCGGCTGCGGCTCGGGAAAGAAGTCTTCGCCCTGGCCGAACTCGGCGTTCCACCGCCGCGCGATCGCACGGCTCAGCTCGAGGTGCTGCGTCTGGTCCTCGCCGACGGGCACGAGGTCGGCCCGGTAGAGCAGGATATCGGCGGCCATCAACACCGGGTAATTCAGCAGCCCCGCCGGGACACTTTCGAACCGCTGCGACTTATCTTTGAACTGCGTCATCCGCTCGAGCTCGCCGATCGGCGTGACCGTGTTCAGCAGCCACTGCAGCTC
>DATABZ010000049.1:0-4710 GCA_036259315.1 Gemmatimonadales bacterium
GCGAGACAACCTCGCGACGTTTGTCGCGCTCTTCGTGCTCCTGCCGCTCACGCTGTTCCTGAACTGGCGGCTCGGTGCGCTGCTGATCCTTCTGGTCTTCGCGATCGCCGCGCTGACCTGGTTCGTGTTCCGCCGGACGCACGCCGCGCAGGCCCGGGTCGAGGCCCATCACTCGGCGCTCGCCGAGAGGGCGGGCGACGCCCTCGGCAACGTCGTTCTGGTTCAGAGCTTCGTGCGGCTGGCCGCCGAGATCCGCATACTGCGCGGCGCCATGGACCAACTGATCGCCGCTCAGTTCCCGGTGCTCAACTGGTGGGCGCTCCTGACCGTGCTCTCGGGCGCCACCTCGACCGTCACGCTGATCGCGATCTTCGCGCTCGGCACCTGGCTGCACCTGGAGGGCCGCGCCACCGTTGGCGAGATCGTCACCTTCATGGGCTTGGCGACGCAGCTGATCGGCCGCGTGGACCAAGCGATGAGCTTCATCAACCGGCTGTTCTTCCAGGCCCCACGGCTCGCCGAGTATTTCGGCGTGCTGGATACCCCTTCGGCGGTGGTCGAGAAGCCGGCCGCGATCTCCCTCGGCCGGGTGCAAGGGCGCGTCGAGTTCGAGCGGGTCGGTTTGTCGTACGTCGGCGATCGGCCGGCCGTGCACGATCTCTCCTTCGTCGTGGAGCCCGGCCAGACGGTCGCGCTGGTCGGCCACACCGGCGCCGGCAAGAGCACCGCGGTCGGCCTGCTGCAGCGCCTGCGCGATCCCGACGGGGGCGTGATTCGCATCGATGGCGTCGACATTCGCGACGTCACCCTCGATTCGCTGCGCGCCAGCATCGGCGTCGTTTCCCAGGAGAGCACGCTGTTCTACCGCAGCATCGCCGACAACCTGCGGGTCGGCCGGCCGGAGGCGAGCGAGGCCGAGCTTTTGACCGCCGCGCGCATGGCGGAGGCGCACGACTTCATCCTGCGCCAGCCAGAAGGCTACAACACGCTGATCGGCGAGCGCGGCGCCACGCTCTCCGGCGGCGAGCGCCAGCGCCTGGCGATCGCCCGGGCGCTGCTGAAGGACCCGCCGATCCTGATCCTGGACGAGGCGACCAGCGCGCTCGACGCGGTGACCGAGGCGAGGGTTCAGCGGGCGCTGAAAAACGCCATGCGCGGCCGCACCACGTTCGTGATCGCGCATCGCCTGTCCACGGTGCGCGAGGCGGACCTGATCCTGGTGTTCGAGGGCGGTCGCATCGTGGAGCGCGGCAGCTTCTCCGGGCTGCTTGCCCGGCGCGGCACCTTCGCGCACCTGGTCGCCACCCAGCTCGGCCCGCTCCAAGCCCGGGCGCCCGGGCGGTCCCGAGGTCGGCCGCCCGCACGTTCATCTCCCCGCGCCGCCGGAGCCGCTTGACGATTTCGTCGTCACCTCGCCTCCGCCGCAGCTCTGGTCGACGTGGCAGGCCCGGCGCGATTTCTCGACGACCTCGACGACGGTACCGCACGCGCCCTTGGCGAGGCCGAGCTCGGGGTGGGCGTCGCGCGCATCGACCGCCTGCAGGAGGTCGAACCGCTCCGGCGCCGCGTGCCGCCGTGGCGGGGTGCGGGCCCGTTCAGAGCGGGTCGACCGTGGGGCGAGGCGCGGGACATCCTCGCCCTACCTGTCGATCCAGCCGGTCCGCATGTGGGCCATCCCGATGGAGTCCGCTGCGAACGGACCGACCCACACCCGGGACCGCACGCCCTGTGGCGGTTGGTGAATGCTGAGGGCACGGCGCGACCCCCGCATCCGCGGGCGCGTGCCGCGCGCGGCCAACCGGGTCACTCGTCCCTTGCGGTCAACACCGTGTTGAGCTCGTAGCGTGCGTCCGCGATGCAGCCGCCGGTGCGCCGCATGAGGCACACCGGCGGGTTCAGCGGATCCCCGTACTCGTTGGGGGGCGAAGCCGCCCAGCACTGCACCTCCGCGAAGCCTGTGGCCGCCGGTTCCAGAGGCTTCGGGATCAGCAGGTGGTTGAACGCGGACATCGCGTCGTCCAACGATTCGGGCTCCGGGAGGTAGTACATCGGGACGGCGCGGTGGAGGCGGGTGTACCCCCCGGTTGCCCACCAGGGAATGCCGACCAGGCCGAGCCCGCACAGATCGGGCGCGGCTCCGGCGCGCTCCGTGGCCCGGATCAGTTCGGTGAAGCGGGACCAGTTGCCCCGGTAGTCCGGGCTGACCGCGAGCGCGGTCGAGGTCACGGCCCAGGCGGCGAGCGCGCCGCCGACAACCGCCCGTAGGCGCGAGCGGCCGCCGGCCAACATCGAACTCACCTTGGATGCGATCTCCGCCGTGCCGAGGCCGATCAGGATGACGATCAGCGGCATCACCGGATACAGGAACCGGAACTCCTTATGGGCGATAGGCATGTGGGCCAGGACGTGCACGACCGCCGCTCCGGCCAGGAGCGGGGCGCGCCGGGCGCCGACGACGAAGAGCGCCGCCATCGGCGCCACCGCGCCGCCCCACGCCTCGATCATCCAGACGAAATACCATAAAGGAGGGCTTGCGCCGTAGTCTCGGCTGCGCCCCTCGACGATGTTGATCCAGAGGTTCTTCCAGATCGACTGGAACGGCAGCCCCCACGTCAAGGCATCGAGGACGCCGACGGCAAGCACCGGGATCAGGCCGCCGATAATCACCGGCAGCCAGCGCTCCCGGACGTGCCATCGGCAGGCGTAGACGGCCGCGAACAGGATGGCGGGCGCCGTGTGAAAGCGGAAGCAGAAGGTGAGGCCCAGCAGGACCCCGGCCGCCCAGTAGCGACGGGATGAGTCCGTCTCGCCCGGGGTGCCAAGAAGATACAGGGCGATAACAAGGATGTGCGCGGCCGGCGCTTCGCTGAGCGTCTTCGGGGCGATGTAGATCAGGTCGTACCAGATGGCGCACAGGCCGGAGGTGATGACCGCTCCGGGCAGTCCGAAGAGCCGATGCCCCAACAAAAACCCGACCACCACGACGCCGAGCGACAGGATTGAAAGCACCACGGCGATCGAGGCCAGGTAATCGTGGGGCCCCCCGGTCAGGCCGTCGGTCAGCCCCATCACGCCCGCGAGCAGGCCGGGGAAGAGCCAGGAGCGCACGCCGTCGCGCCATTCCCAACTGACGACACCCCAATCGAACCAAAGACGATGGGCGGGTTCCAGCGCCTGGAAGACCTCGTCGGCGTGGTGGACATTAGGCAGCAGCACCGCCAATCCGATCCGGAGGCCGAACGCCGCCAGGAGAACGACGCCCAGCCAAGCCCACGCGATGGGCTGCATGCCTCTTGAGGGCAAGGACGTCGTCCGGATCCCCGCCGCGTGCCACGGCACGCGTGCCTCCGCCCGGTACTGCTCCAGCTGATCCGAGGTGCCCTGGTGCTGCGGCATCGCGGCGTAACGTCCGATCGGTGGGCGCGCTCGGAGGCAGCGGCGCGGCGATTCGGCATCCGCCCTTGGACGTCCGCCTGATCCCGTCGTCCGCCCCGTGCGCACCGACCTTCCGCGCGCCGATCGGGCGCCGGCCCTCCCCCCACGCCAGGTGGAGACAACGACGACGAAGGACTCGTCGTCCACCCGTCCCGGCGCCCGGTAGCGGACCTCGCCGTTGTCCCTGGCCGGCCGCCCTCGGATTCGATAGGGGAATTCTCGAAGATCGGGGCCGCATCACGAACGCCCTCACCGCGACGGTTCCGGACGTTCTGCGGACGCTTCCGCTCACCTCCCTCCGAGGCCCGTATGGTAAAGCACGGATCCGTGGGCACAAGGGCAACGGCCGCGGGGAGAGCCGTTCAGGCCGCCGGCCTTTCCCCGGCACCCGAGATCCGGGCGATCCCCGCCTTTCGTCGTGGGCCGTTCCTTGCTAGAACGCGCCGCAAATCGCGCGCGCACCCGCGGATCGGTGGAGTTTCTGGATGGCCAGCTACCAGTACATCTACATCATGAAGCGCCTGACCAAGATCTATCCCGGGGGCAAGAAGGTGCTGGAGGACATCACCCTCGCCTTCCTGCCCGGGGCCAAGATCGGGGTGCTCGGCGTCAACGGCGCGGGCAAGTCGACGCTCTTGCGCGTCATGGCCGGGCTGGATCGGGACTTCAGCGGCGAGGCCTGGGCGGCCGAGGGGGTGCGGGTCGGGTTTTTGCCGCAGGAGCCGGAGCTCGACCCGGCCAAGGACGTGCTCGGCAACGTCATGGAGGGCGTCGCCGGGACCACGGCGCTGCTGCAGCGGTTCGACGCGATCTCGGCGCGCTTCGCCGAGCCGCTCGACGACGACGAGATGAACGCGCTCATGGCCGAGCAGGCGGAGCTGCAGGAGAAGATCGACGCCGCGAACGGGTGGGAGGTGCAGCGGACGCTGGACATCGCCATGGACGCGCTGCGCTGCCCGCCGGGCGACGCCGACGTGACGACGCTCTCGGGCGGCGAGCGGCGGCGCGTCGCGCTCTGCCGGCTCCTGCTCTCGCAGCCGGACCTTTTGCTGCTGGACGAGCCGACCAACCACCTCGACGCCGAGTCGGTGGCGTGGCTGGAGCGGTTCCTGCAGGAGTACCGGGGCACGGTGGTCGCGATCACCCACGACCGCTACTTCCTCGACAACGTCGCGGGGTGGATCCTGGAGCTGGACCGCGGGCGCGGCATCCCGTGGCAGGGCAACTACTCGTCGTGGCTGGAGCAGAAGCGCAAGCGCCTGGAGGTCGAGGAGA
>DATABZ010000050.1:0-7627 GCA_036259315.1 Gemmatimonadales bacterium
TGCTGAACGGCTACCGCGACATGCCCGTGCTGGTAAAGCCGGTCCGCTTCGCCGACCTCTACGGCACCTTGGTGACTCTGGTGGGCCCCCCCGCCCCAGGGTGCCGCTCCCCCGTCGGTCGCCAGCGGCAGCCCGTGGAACCGGCGGCGGACCTCCGGACATCAGCAGTCGCGAGGCCCCACCGAGTGACGCGGGGGAACCTCCCGGCCGGTCACCGCCCCGCGTAGATCCGGACGTACTGTGCCGCCACCAGGAGGCTCCCGGCCAGAACGCCGGCGGCACCGGCGCGTGCGGCGGGTGCGGCGCCCAGCGCGGAGCCGACCACCAACAGGGCCGTGCCGCCGGCCATGAGGCCGAGCGCCAGCCACGCGGTGCCGCGGTGCACCAGCGTTGCAGGCGTGGGCACCGGCGTTCCTTCGCGCCCGCGATAGAAGTGGAGCCAGATCAGGAAGGGAAACAGCCGGTACCACACGCCCGTGATGAAGAGCACCAGCCATCCGAGCAGGGTCAGCTCCGCGTAGACGATCCAGCCGCGGAACGACACGCCGGGCAGTGCCAGCTGCACCAGGCCGCTGACCGAGGCCAGCCCCAATCCTATTCCGCCTCCACGTCCGTGTGCTCCACCCGATCGATCGCCGCGTCGGGGTTCTCGCCCAGGTACTCGACCCACAGCTTCTTGAGTGGCCGGTAGTGCTTCGCCGCCTCGACCAGCTCGAGGAAGCAGCCGATGGTACGGTCGAAGCGCTCCTGCAGCACGGGCGCGGCGATGCGACCGGACTCGTCGAAGGCCTCATGGGCCTGTGCGAGGGAGAACATGTCGGGGTATACCCGGGCACCGAGATGCTCGAGCGGCACGCGCAGGGACCACAGGCCCCGGTTGCCGCCGGCCATGGAAGGCGAGGCCGAGAGGAGCATGCCCTGGCGGCCGTTGAAGGGCTGCGGCCGGATCCGGGACGCCCAATCGATCGCGTTCTTCAGGCAGCCCGGCATGGAGGCGTTGTACTCCGGCGAGGCGATGATGAACGCGTCGGCCGCGACCAGCCGGTCGCGCAGCCGCTGGGCCTCCGCGGGCACGCCGCTTCCCCGCTCGACGTCGGCGTCGTACGACGGGCAGTCGAAGTCAGCCATGTGGGCGCGGTCCACGGTCCCGCCCTTCTCCTCCACGACCATCGCGGCGAGACCCGCCAGGCGCTCGTTCAGCGAGCTCCGGCGCAGGGACCCCGCGAACACGAGCACTCGGATCTGCCGCCGCTCCGGAGATGGTGCCATTGGTTCCCCCTCTCGCGCCAAGATCGTCCGGGAAGCGGACCATTGCCCGTAAGCCCAGTCACATCCCGGACCAGCCTGTTCCTGCGACACTGGACTCCTACCGTGGCTCTACCGGGAGGTCCGCGTGGAAGGCCTGGCAGGACAGCGCAGCAACCGCCCACAACGCGAGGACCGCGGAAGGCGCGAGGAGCGTAGGAGGCGCGAGGAGCGCGGGAGAGGCGAGGAGCGCGCGAGCATGCCGCCCCGGCGGATGTGGCTCACCTTCGCGCTCATCCTGCTCGTCAACTTCCTTCTGGTGCGCTTCGTGTTCCCCCGGCCGGGCGCGCCGGTCACCGTGCCATACACTCTCTTCAAGGAGCAGGCGGCGCGGGGGAACGTCGCGGAGATCTTCAGCCGCGGCGAGAGCATCACCGGACGCTTCGTCGAGCCGGTCACCTATCCCGCCGAGCCGGACTCTGTCACCGGCGTGCAGCCCCGGGAGGTGAGGGCCTTCGCCACCACGCTGCCCGCGTTCGCCGATCCGGGGCTGGAGCGGCTCCTGATCGAGAACGGCGTCGAGATCAGCGCGGAGCCGCTCGAGGAGGGCGGCAGCCCCTGGGCCACGCTGCTGTTCGGCTTCGGCCCGGCGCTGCTGCTGATCCTCTTCTATGTCTGGCTCTATCGCCGGGCCCAGCAGGGAGGCGGGATGGGCGCCGGTCTCATGGGCATCGGCCGGAGCCGAGCCCGGCGCTTCGACCAGGAGCAGGCAGGCAGAGTCACGTTCGAGGACGTGGCCGGCATCGACGAGGCCGAGCAGGAGCTGGTGGAGATCGTCGACTTCCTGCGCGACCCCGCCAAGTACACCCGACTCGGCGGCACGGCGCCGAAGGGTGTGCTGCTGGTCGGTCCACCAGGCACGGGCAAGACGCTCCTGGCCAAGGCGGTCGCCGGCGAGGCGGGCGTGCCGTTCTTCTCCATGAGCGGCTCGGAGTTCGTGGAGATGATCGTCGGGGTGGGCGCGGCGCGGGTGCGCGATCTCTTCAAGCAGGCCCGGGAGCACGCGCCGGCCATCATCTTCATCGACGAGCTCGACTCGATCGGCCGGGCGCGGGGCCAGATGGCCATCGGGGGCTCCAGCGAGCAGGAGCAGACCTTGAATCAGATCCTCACCGAGATGGACGGCTTCTCCAGCCGCGAGGGCATCATCGTCCTGGCTGCGACCAATCAGCCCGACGTGCTGGACCGCGCACTGCTCCGGCCCGGGCGATTCGATCGTCGTGTCGTCGTCAACCTGCCGGACCGGAACGGTCGGGAAGCCATTCTCCGGGTCCACACCCGCGGCGTCCCCCTAGGGGCCGACGTCAGTCTGGGCGACGTCGCCTCCGCCACGCCGGGACTGTCCGGCGCCGACCTCCGGAACCTGGTGAACGAGGCGGCGCTGCTGGCGGCGCGGCGTGACCAGAACGAGGTCCGGCAGAAGGACTTCCTGGACGCGCTCGAGAAGATCGTGCTCGGTCCGGAGCGGCCGCTGCTCCTGACCCGCGAGGACCGGGAACGGATCGCCTACCACGAGGGCGGCCATGCCATTCTGGGGCTGGTGGTGCCCGGGGCCGACCCGGTGCACCGGGTCTCGATCGTGCCGCGAGGACAAGCCCTGGGCGTGACCTACCAGCGTCCGGAGAGCGACCGCTACAACTACCCGGAGGGCTATCTGCGCGCGAGGATCGTGGGAATGCTGGGAGGCCGCGCCGCGGAGGAGGTGGTCTACGGCACCAGGACCACGGGCGCGGAGAACGACATCGAGCAGGCCACCAAGCTGGCGCGGAACATGGTCACCCGCTGGGGGATGAGCGACCGCCTGGGAATGGTACAGCTCGCACCACGCGAGAACCCCTACCTTCCTGGTCTGGACGGTCAGAGCAGCGCGAGACCGTTCAGTGAGGAGACGGCCCGCGCGGTGGATGGCGAGGTCCACCGAATCATCGGCGAGAGCCACGAGGAGGCGCGCCGCTTACTGACCAGGTACCGGCGGGAGCTGGACGCCCTGGCGAACGCGCTGCTCGCCAGGGAGACGCTCGACGAGCAGGAGATCCTCGAGGTGACCGGCCTGCCTCCGGCCGCCCCGCTCGAGGCGCGGCCTCGCTCAGGTGCGGGCGGCGAGATCACCGGGCGCCTAGGCTGAGTCCGAACTGGAGGTTGCTGACCGCCGCGTTGAACCCGACGTCCTCGCCGTCGGCCTCGAAATCCACGCCCGAGAAGGTCCTCACCAGCCCAACATAGGGAACGACGACGAAGCGCCCGGTGCCGAACTCGTACCCGAGACGGCCGGTGAAGCCCGGGCCGCTCGCCCTCAGCTCCCTGAAGTCGGAGTCCCGCCGATACCCGACGAGGCCCGCGCCCGCCCGCAGGAAGAGACCGCTGTTCACGCTGAGATATCGGGTCACCTGAGCCATCAGGCTGTACACCTGCGTCGTGCTGACGGCTTCGCTCTTGGTGAAGCCGGTGACCTCCACGCCCAGCATCGTATTCTCGAAGACGGAGCGGCCCACGGAGAGGAAGCCCGAGACGCCCACGTCGCTCTCGAAATCGCACCCCTCGCAGGCCCAATCCGCCGCGCCCGCACCGGCGCCGAACCCCACCTGAAACCCTGGGCGCAGCTCGCCCACCGGTCGCCTGGGTGGCCCTTCATTCGCCGCCACACCGGTACCCGCCGGGGCGGGACGCGCCAGTGCGGCCACCCGCTGTGCCTCCTGCCCGGCCGGACTGCAGAGCCCGGTCGTCGCGTCGGGCGGACACTGCCTGGGCGTGGCGTGCTCTGCCCCCATGAGGAACGTGCCGCCCGTGTACTCGCCGACCTTGCCGCCTCCCTCCCACAGCTCGATCACGAGCGGCTGCCCCTCCACGGCCCATGTGTGATAGGCGGAGGCCAGCTTGCCGAAGAAGAACCCGCGCGCGCCATGGGTGTGGAAGGTGGAGCCGAGCCCGACGCGCAGAATGCCGGGCGGCCCCTGCTCGACCGAGGTGGCGACCCCGGCCCGGATCATGTCGCCGACGACGAAGCGTCGCTGCGACCTGACGCCTTCCGACACGATCTCGTCCGGAGCGCTCGGCTGGAACGGATCGGGAGGCGGCTGTTCGGCAGCGGAGTCGGGTGCCGCCGCCGGCTCGGGCGGCTGGACCCCGGCCGTATCGGTCCCCGGCCCACGGGTGGCGCCGCAGCCGTGGAGGAGGGGCAGAGCCGGTGTGAGGCCCAGAAGACATACCAGAGCAAGCCGCGCGCGCATACGCAGTCCTTCTGCCGGTGACACCTGTCGTGTCGAGCGAGCCATCGGAGACGGAGGATGAAATGAAACGAGGGGTGCGACTCCGGGTAGGCTACAGGCAGAGACGGTGAGCCGCAAGGTTGGAGACGTCTGGCTGCCCACGCGACCCCGTGGACCCCGGTGACACGGTGCCGCACCTCACATCCCCGGTACCCGACTCGGGCTAGCTATAGACGGAGCGAGGTTGCCAACCCGAGCCCGCGGAACCGGTGTCATGCCACAAAACATTCGTGAAGCTGCACTTAAACCAGCCGCGGCAGAGTCCTACCCGTACCTTCCAGTGCGCATGTGGACCACAGCGAGTCGTCTCGCCGAGCTGGTGGCGAGATATCGAGGAATTCCGGCGAACACCGTGAACCGCCTCGACCGCGTGCTCTCGGACAGGGATTTCATGTTTCGCGAAGGCGTGAGCGCTTGATTTCCGCTTGACAACGGCGACCAAATATTGGGTGCCCCTGGGTTCTACCTACAGGTCTGTCGGAAGTGAGGAATGCGTCCATGTACCCGCGTCGTCCGTTCCAGCGTGCCGCTGGTTTCCATAACGTCTTCAACCCTTCACCCCTCCTCCTCGCCGTCCTCGTGAGCCTGACCCTCGCCGCCTGCCGTGACGCTCCGACGGCACCAGCCGAGGCGGAGGCCGACGCCTCGCTGCTCGCGGCCGCGGCCGGGACCTGGACCCGGCGCGCCGACTACCCCAGACAGATCTGGGAAACGACCAGCGCTTCGATCACCGACCCTTCCACGCAGCGCACCATCGTCTATGTCATCGGCGGCGGATTCAGGCGCTTTGGCGGGGACGGGGCGATCACCGACGCGGTCAAGGCCTACGACGTGAGCGCCGACCGGTGGCGCTCGAAGGCGCCGTACCCCGTTCGCGTCCGGTCGACCAACGGGGCGGTGGAGCTCGATGGCAAGATCTACGTGTCGGGAGGCTTCACGCGCCGGCGCGACGAACAACGCGGCGTCTGGCGATTGGAGACCCTCAAGTCGCTCTACATCTACGACCCGGCGACCGATAAGTGGAGCCGTGGCCGCGACATGCCCATCACGTCGGTGAACGGCGTGAGCGCCGCCTACAACGGCATGCTCTACGTCGCCACTGGGTGCTATGACACTGCGGTGTGCGGCGAGCAGTTCGACCGCGGCGCGCTCTGGCGCTACAATCCCAGAACCGACCGCTGGGTAATGCTCGACCGCATCCCTCACGACCCGTGGGACGGCGGCGGCGGGTTCATCGGTGGGAAGTTCTACGTGGTCGAGTTCCTCGGTGCCGTAGACGTCTACGACGTCGCGACGAACAGCTGGTCCACCGGGCCCCAACGCCCGCTCCGCGCCTGTGCGCCGCTCTCGGCCACGCTTCAGGCGAAGCTCTACCTCGTCGGGTGCCACGACGACTTCGACGACAGCGGCGACTACCCGATGCTGGTCCTGGACCCCGCAGAAAGGGCCTGGTCGGAGGCGGCGGCGCCCCCGGCCCCCGCCGACCACCACTGGACCCTGAGCCGCATCGTGGTGGACGGGCGGGCAGGGCTTCAGTTGGCCGGTGGGCAGGCTCCCGGGAACAACTGGCAGTTCGTGCCCTGACCACGTCGCTCAATTGGCCTTTGGTCGCAGATGCGCCAGGATCCTCTGGATCGTCCTCCGGCGCTCTGCGACGGTAAGCCCGGCCAGGTCATAGACGTCGTGGATGTCACCCGCCATGGCGTCGAGGGCACTGGTGTGAACGTCGCCCACCAGCAGCGTCGTCTGGCGGAACCGGCGCATCTCGACGATGCGTGCAATCGGGGCGCGAACGAGCGAATCCGATTGCTGCACGACCAGCGTATCCCCGGCGATCTTCACCAGCCGAACGTCCCAGACGTACCGCTCGTGGTCAAGCGTGAGCTGCCATCGATCGGCCGCCGGCGGCGGAGTCTGCGCTGCAACGGGCGCAACGTCGCGGACTATCAATCCGAGTCCAACCGCGAGCGCGAGTCGGGCCAGGCTAGACATGGCGATCCTCCTGAAGGAGTGACACGCGGCATGAACGAGGCCCCGGAGTCTAGGCCGTCGCGCTGCCAAGGCCAACCCGGGTGCACCCGCCGATCATGGCGTAGGCGCCAGCGAGTCAGCGGGTGCAGGCCACGTTCGACAGTCGGGATGCCGGATCAGCGATGTTGTCGCAGTAGATGACGTTTCGGTCCCTCTTGACTCGCAGAGCGTAGCCTGTCGCCGGTCCGAGTCTCACCCGGTTCCGGCGTGCGACGGCCTCGTTGCCGAGGAGCTGGACGGCATCGCCTACCGTAGTCCCGCTCGTCGCCGCTCCCCCGTCGATGATGTTGCCCTCGATCCGGTAGCCCCTGGTCTGCTGCTGGACCTTGATCGAGCTCGAGAAGTTTCCGGCGATCGCCACCTTCCCCCGACCATCCGAGGTGTTGCGCGCGATGACACCCCAGCGCGTCCCCTCCTTGGCGTCCACGTCCTCGCTCCGCACGTTCGGGCCGAACCGGTTGTCGATCACCTGGTTGCTGTCGCTCCGGTCCAGCGTGCTCTGGCCGCATTGCGTCGCGAGATTCCCGGGATGGGTGCCGAGGTATACGGCCTCACCCCACTCGGGATGAGGCCCGGTGCCGGTATCGTGGATCCAGTTGCCTTGAACCACGTTGCCGACCGAGGAGCACAGCCAGTGGATCCCCTCCTGGGCCACGTTGAAGATCTCGAGCCCCTGCACCCGGTTGTGGCTCGACCGCTTGGCGTGGAACGCCTGGAACGCATCCCGGATGGTGAACCCCTGGAAGACCCACCAGTTCATGCCATCGGCTCGAAAGTCGCCGGTCCAGACCGACGAGCGGCTGCCACAGACGACGATGGGCCGGCTTCTCGTGCCCGATCGATTGTGGACGCGCTTGGTGCCCGCGAAAACGGTGTTGGGTGCCAGCCGAATGACGTCGCCCCGCCGGGCACTCGACAACGCCGCATCGAGCTCCGCGGTCGAGCTCACCGTGATACCGCCGTCAGGGTAGCCGTCGCAGCCCTCGAACGAGACCGCTGGCTGGGCCCCGACCGAGGTCGCACTC
>DATABZ010000051.1:0-5055 GCA_036259315.1 Gemmatimonadales bacterium
CGTCTACACCAGAGACGGAACGCTTTACCGCCAGGTCAATCGCGTCTTCCAGGGGCACTATCGGGCCTTCCTCGATTCGGGGCTGTACGCCGAGCTCGAGGAAGGCCGGTTGCTGGTGCCTCACCGGGAGGTCTCGCTCGATCTCGCCGCCTCGCCCGACGCGGTCGCGGTGCTGGAGCCCGAGCGGGTGGAGTTCATCTCCTACCCGTACGAGTGGTCGTTCGGACAGCTCCGTGACGCCGCGCTCCTGACCCTTGAGCTGCAGGAGCGGGCGCTGGCCAAGGGCTTCACCCTCCGCGACGCCAGCGCCTACAACGTCCAGTTCGTGGCCGGCCGTCCGCTGTTCATCGACACCCTCTCGTTCGAGCCGCGCGAGGCGGGCGCGCCGTGGGCGGGTTACCGGCAGTTCTGCGAGCACTTCCTGGTGCCCCTGGCGCTGATGGGCCGGGTGGACGTGCGCCTCGCGGCGCTCCTCCGCTCCCATCTCGAGGGCATCCCCCTCGACCTCGGCAGCCGGCTCCTCCCCCGCAGCACGTGGTTCCGGCCCGGCCTCCTCTTCCACGTGCACCTCCATGCGGTTGCCCAGCGGCGCTACGCGGACCGCGGTCCGGCGGCAGGCGAGTCCGCGGCCGGCGAGTCCGCGACCGGCGAATCCGCGGGTGGCGCCACCAGCGCGGCGGCCAGGCGAGGCGTGAGCCCCACAGCGGCCGCGGGTCTGGTGCGGAGCCTGCGCAACGCCATCGAGTCCCTGGACTGGACCCCCGCCGGCACCGAGTGGGCCGATTACACCGAGGACAACAACTACACCAGCTCGGCGGCAACGTCGAAGCGGGACGCGGTGGTCGACTTCCTCCGCGGCCTCGAGCCCCGCACCGTCTGGGACCTCGGCGCCAACACCGGCGAGTACAGCCGCGCGGCGCGCGAGGTGGCCGGGAGCGTCATCGCCTTCGACATCGATCCCGCCGCCGTGGAGCGGAACTACCGCCGGGTCAAGGCGGAGAACGAGCGCGGCATCCTGCCGCTGCTGCTCGATCTCACCAACCCGTCACCCGCGCTGGGCTGGGCCCACCGGGAGCGGCTCTCGCTGGAGGAGCGCGGGCCGGCCGACGCGCTGCTCGCGCTCGCCGTCGTGCACCACCTGGCGATCGGCCACAACCTGCCGCTGGAGCGGGTGGCGAGCTTCCTCGCCAGGCTCGGGCGACACCTGGTGATCGAGTTCGTCCCCAAGAGCGATTCCCAGGTCCGCCGGCTGCTGCGCGACCGCGCCGATATCTTTCCCGACTACACGCAGGAAGGCTTCGAGACCGCGTTTCGGACCCACTTCCGCATCGAGCGCGCGGTGCCGGTCCAGGACTCGGAGCGAACCCTCTACCTGATGGCGGCACACCCCTGGCCCGACACATGACGTCCTGGGTGACGAAGGTCTACCCATTCCTGCTCGCGTTCATCCCGATTCTGCACTACGCCGCGAACAATCCCGACCAGTACGGGACCAGGGACCTGGTCTTCCTGCTCGCGATCACGGCGGCGGCCTGTGGGGTGGTCTACGGGCTGACGTGGCTCGTCGCCCGCGGGCGTGCCGCGGCGGGCCTGCCCGCGTTCGTGACGCTGCTCTACGTCGCCTGGTTCTATGGTTATCGGCGGATCGCCGGCATTCTCACCGGCAATCCCGCGGATCCGCCGCACGCGATTCTGGTGCCGGTGGGCCTCCTGCTCTGCGGCATGCTCGTCTGGTGGGTATGGCGACGCGAGCGGCTGCTCGAGGGACTCGGCCGCTTCCTGACCCTGATGAGCGCGCTCATGGTCGGGTACTCGCTGTTCAAGACCGGCAACGGCTGGCTCAAGGGCCGCAACGCGATCGCCGACAGCGCCGTCGCCCGGGAGCTGGCCCGCCCGATCGAGGGCCCGGCGACCGTGCCCGAGCCCCGGCGCGACGTCTACCTCATCGTGCTCGACGAGTACGCCAATTCCGACATCCTCCGCGAGCGCTTCGGCTACGACAACGGCCCCTTCGAGGACAGCCTGCGCGCCCTCGGCTTCCACGTGCCCGAGCTGGTGCGCAGCAACTATCTCCACACCCTGCTCTCGCTGCCTTCGCTGCTGAATACGTCTCACCTGTACGGGCTGGGAGAGGAGCTGGGGCCGGAGAGCAAGCACCCGGCGCTCCCCAACCATCTGGTGGAGCACAACCGGGTCGCCCGGTACCTGAAGGAGCGGGGCTACGAATACGTGTTCTTCCCCTCCGACTGGTGGCACTCCACCGGCGGCAGCACGGAGGCCGACGTCGTGTTTCGCCCGTGGAGCGGGTTCGACTTCATGCGCGCCATGGGGGGCGGCGAGCTGGAGCGGACGGTGCGGGGAGCGACCATCCTGAGCTACTTCAACCGCACGCACCGGTGGGAGGCGGACCACACCCGCCGCACGCTCGAGGCCCTGGCGGCCCTGCCGGGGACCGGCGACTCGCCGCGCTTCGTCTTCGCCCACATCCTCAAGCCGCACAGTCCCTACGTGTTCGACCGGGACTGCAACACCCTCCGCCGGCAGAAGGAGGACGACGACGTCGGCCCCTACCTGGAGCAGGTGGAGTGCGTCAACCGGATGGTGCTCGGGACCGTGCGACGGATCCTGGAGGCCTCGGAGGTGCCCCCCATTATCCTGCTCCAGGGCGACCACGGCACCAAGCTGCTGCACGCCATCGCCTACACCAGCGCGGAGGAAGTCCCACCGGCCGCGGCGCGCGAGCGGTTCGGCGCGTTCGGGGCCTATTATCTCCCGGATGGTGGCGCCGAGGCGTTCGGAGACACCGTCACCGTGGTGAACGTCCTGGGCAACGTCCTGCGATACTACTTCGGGGCGCGCCTCCCCCCGTCGGGCAACGAGCAGTATATCTCTCCGGCGCAGAAGCCCTACGACTTCCGCAGGGTGGACGCGCGCTGGCTGGCCGGCGACGGGTCCGCGGCACCGAAGGCCCGCGCCGGCGGCTGACGCCCACCTCGACCCAGGAGCTCTGATGTCGCTCTCCCGCGCATTCCGCCTGGCGGCCGGATGCGCCCTCCTCGTCTCCTGCGGCTCCAATCCCGCGTCCGATCCGCCGACGCCGGTCGCGGACGAGGTCCGCGAGATCGTCAGCACGCTGGCGGCCGACTCGATGGAGGGCCGTAGAACGGCCACGCCGGGCTCGGCCCGCGCAGCGCGCTTCCTCGCGGAGCGGATGCGGGCCTACGGGCTCGAGCCTGCGGGCGACAGCGGCTACTTCCAGCGGGTGAGCTACGTGGCGGTGGACAGCCCGGAGGGGGAGATGCTGCGGCTCGCGGGCGCGCCGGGCAGCGACGCCGGCCCTGGCGACACGGACCGCACGGACACGACACCCGGCGACACGTCCGGCATCGATCACACATCCATCGACACGACCGGCGGCGACGGCGGTTCCGGCAGACCGGTGTCCGACTACAACCTCGTCGGGCTGATCCGCGGCTCCGACCCCGAGCTCCGCGACGAAGCGGTCGTGCTCGGCGCCCACTTCGATCACGTGGGCATCGGCAAGCCGGTCGAGGGCGACTCGATCTACAACGGGGCGGACGACGATGCCTCGGGCGTGGCCGCGGTGCTCGCCGCCGCGCGCGACCTGGCGAAGGACCCTCCGCGGCGCACGGTCGTCGTCCTGCTCACCAGCGGCGAGGAGTTCGGCGTGCTCGGCACCCAGTGGTACCTCGAGCGGCCGGCCGTGCCCCTCGCGGAGACCGTGGCCGATCTCCAGGTGGAGATGATCGGCCGTCCCGACTCGCTGGCGGGCGGCGCCGGCAAACTCTGGCTGACCGGGTTCGAGCGCTCCACCATGGGAGACGCGCTCGCCCGGGCGGGGCTTCCCGTCGTCGCCGACCCCAGGCCCGAGTTCAACTTCTTCGAGCGGAGCGACAACATCGTCTTCGCGCTCGAGGGCATTCCCGCGCACACGCTGTCGTCGTTCGGCATGCACACCGACTATCACCAGCCCTCGGACGAGGTGGAGCGGATCGATTTCGACCACCTGGCGGAGGCCGCCCGGGTGGTGAGCCGCGCGACCCGCATCCTGGCGGACGGCCCGCGCCCGGAGTGGCGTCCCGGCGGCCGACCGACGCCCGCGACGCCGTGAGCCGATGACCGTCCGCGAGCTCGGCCGGATCTTCAAGCGCGCGTTCGCCGGGTGGTGGAACGACAACGTGCCCCGGCTGGGCGCGTCGCTGGCCTACTACACGCTGTTCGCCCTCGCGCCGATTCTCATCGTGGCGATCACCATCGCCGGACTCGTGTTCGGTGCGGAGGCCGTGCAGCGGCAGGTCACGTCCGAGATCAGCGGCCTGGTGGGCGAGCAGGGCGGCCGCGCCGTCCGGGGGATGCTGGAGGGCGCGTCCCAGCGAAGCGGCAACGGGATCGCGACCGCGATCGGGCTGGTCACGTTCTTCATCGGATCGACCGGCGCGTTCCTCGAGCTCCAGACCGCGCTGAACGCGATCTGGCGGGTGAAGCCGAAGCCCGACGCCGGGATCAAGGACATGCTGCTCCAGCGACTGCTGTCGTTCGGCCTGGTGATCGGCGTCGGGTTCGTGCTGCTGGTGTCGCTGCTCGTGAGCGCGGCGCTCTCCGCGCTCAACGCCTACCTGGGATCGATCCTGCCCGAGATCGCCGCGCTCTGGCAAGGTGTCAACACCCTGGTCTCACTGGGCGTGACGACGCTGTTGTTCGCGATGATCTACCAGTTCCTCCCGGACGTGGACCTCAAGCTCAGGCACGTGGCGCTCGGCGCTCTGGTGACCGCCGGGCTCTTCAACATCGGGAAGTACCTGATCGGCCTCTATCTGGGCACCAGCGGCGTCGCCACGGCATACGGGGCCGCGGGATCGGTCGTCGTGCTGCTGATCTGGGTCTACTACTCGGCGCAGATCGTCCTGCTCGGGGCGGAGTTCACGAAGGAGTACGTCGCCGAGTAGTAGACCCAGATCAGCAGCACGACGACCGATCCCGCGGCCCCGTATGCCGTGGCGACGCCGCTGGTGCCCAGATAGAGGCCGATCAGGT
>DATABZ010000052.1:0-12700 GCA_036259315.1 Gemmatimonadales bacterium
GATTCGAGGTCGGGGTAGGGCTCCGGAGCGGCGACGTGGGGGTGAGCGTCGACGTGAATCGGGACTGGTGGGGCATTTTGTGATGGCGCCCAACCGGTGGTCCTGGCTACCTTTCCACACTCCGTAACCATCCCGAGCCGCTCCATGCAGTTTCTGGACGAATGGTTGGTCCCAACCGTCGAGCCGCTGTTGCCCGGCGACACCCTTGCCGCCCTCCGCCAGGAGGCCGCGCGGGCACCGGTGTCGCTGTGGGAAACGGCGGTGCAGCGCAGGCTGATCAGCGACGAGCAGGTGCTCGCCGCCATCGCCACGCGCTTCCGGCTCCCACTGGCGGACCTCTCGCGACTCGACCCGGGGCTCACCCAGGAGGTGCCGGAGCAGCTCGCCCGCCGGTTCACGGTCGTTCCCGTCGGGCAGACCGACTCGTACCTCGAGATCGCCACCGCCAACCCGTTCGACATCGACGCCGAGAAGGTCCTGGCCTTCGCGACCGGCCGCGAGGTGCGGATGCTCCTCGCCTCCCCCATGCGGCTCAGAACCAAGCTGGACGAGCTCTACCGGAGCGGTGAGGAGGTCGTCTCCCGACTCCTCGCGGGGATCGACGAAGAGATGGAGGTGAAGGAGCTCGCGCAGGACGACGAGGACCTCGCCGCGGCCAGCGCGGAGGAGGCGAGCCAGCGTCCCATCATCCGTCTGGTGGACATGATGCTGGCGGACGGCGTCGTCAGCCGGGCCAGCGACATCCACGTGGAGCCGATCGAGGGCGGCGTGGTGGTGCGCTATCGCATCGACGGCGTGCTGCGACAGGTCATGAAGATTCCGCGCACCGCCGGGCTTCCCCTCATCTCACGCATCAAGATCATGTCGGGGCTCGACATCGCTGACCGGCTCCGGCCCCAGGACGGGCGGGCCCGAATCTCGGTGAACGGCGAGTCCGTGGACCTGCGGGTCTCCACGCTTCCCGCGGCCCTCGGCGAGAAGGTCGTGATCCGGATCCTGAGCCAGCGCACCACGGTGCTCACCCTGGAAAGCCTGGGCATGCACCCGGACGAGCAGGAGGCGGTCAAGCGGCTGCTGACCAACAAGGAGGGGATCATCCTGGTCACCGGACCGACGGGCTCCGGCAAGACCACCACCCTCTACTCCGCCCTCCGGCTGGTGCAGAACGAAGGGGTGAACATCGTCACGGTGGAAGACCCGGTGGAGTATCGGCTGGGGCAGAACATCGTCCAGGTCCAGGTGCACGACAAGGCCGGCCTCACCTTCGCCTCGGCGCTCCGCTCCATCCTGCGGCAGGACCCGGATGTCGTGCTGATCGGCGAAATCCGCGACCAGGAGACGGCCCAGATCGCGCTCCAGGCCTCGCTCACCGGACACCTGGTGCTCTCCACCCTGCACACCAACGACGCCCCCAACGCGGTGACGCGGCTGGTGGACATGGGGATGGAGCCGTACAAGATCGCGTCGGCGCTGCGCGGGGTGATCGCGCAGCGGCTCATGCGACGGATCTGTCAGGTCTGCCACGAGCCGAGCGAGGAGCCGGTGCCGGAGCGTGCCGCCCGGTTCATTCCGCCGGGGACCAAGCTGCTGCGCGCGGTAGGGTGCCCCGAGTGCGCGATGACGGGCTACCGCGGGCGCTTCAGCATCATGGAAGTCCTCACCATGAACTCGGAGCTCGAGCGGTTGATCGGCCAGGCCGCCACCGCCGACCACATCGCCGACAGTGCCCGCGCCAACGGGATGCGCTCGCTCTTCGAGAGCGGACTCCGGCACGTGCTCGCGGGCGAGACCACGCTGGAGGAGCTGCTCCGGGTCACCGACGTCCCCCGGGAAGAGGAGAGTGTCCGGCCGGCCCGCGGACGCGAGTCCGGCCGCACGCGCGGCACGGCCGCGCCGGCGGCCCCCGCCGCGCCCGCCGCTCCTCCCGCCGCGCCTCCGAGGAGGGAATCGGCCATGTCGCTCGATTTCGCGGAGGCGCTCGAGCTGGTGGACGATCTTCCCGGCGACGTGGAGCGGACCCAGGACGGGCGAGGCGCGGGCACGTGTGTCCTCCTGGTGGAAGACGAGGACCAGCTTCGCCGGGTGATGAAGGATCTTCTGGAGCGCGAGGGCTACACCGTGGCCGAGGCCAGGGACGGCGTGCAGGCGCTGGACCAGGTGGACCGGTTCGCCCCCGATGTCGTCATCCTCGACCTGAACCTGCCGGGGCTCGACGGCTACAGCGTACTCACCCAGCTCCGATCCCGGCCGGCCACCCGCTCCATCCCGGTCGTGGTGCTCACCGCCAAGGGCGACGAGGACAACGAGGTGCGCGTGTTCGAGCTGGGCGCCGACGACTTCATCACCAAGCCGTTCCGGGCCAAAGCCCTGTCGGCACGGCTCGAGGCGGTGCTGGGCCGCCACCGCGCTTGACCGGGCAGCCGCTCCCCGCCACTCCCTCCACCCCCGTCCGACCGACCGCACGCGAACTCACCGGCCCGGGGGGCGCGCTCCCCGACGGCGCGGAGGGGCTCGCCCTGATCAAGCCCGGCGTCCGGGCGCAGTCCGGATATACGCTCCGGGCGCCAGCCGCGCGCCGGAAGCTCAACCAGAACGAGTGCCCGCACGACCTCCCTGCCGGGCTGAAGCAGGCGATCCTGGATCGCGCCGCCGCTGCACCCTGGCAGCGCTACCCGGAGTTCGTGCCCGCGAGCCTGCTCGAGCGGCTCGCGACGCACTACGGGTGGGTTCCGGAGGGCGTCCTGGTGGGGAACGGCTCCAACGAGCTCATCCAGGCCACGCTGGCGGTCGTCGTTGCCCAGGGTGACGTGGTCGTGGCTCCGTCGCCCACGTTCTCGCTCTACCGACTCCTGAGCGGCGTGCTCGGCGGGCGCTTCGTGTCGGTCCCGCTCACCGCGCGGTTCGGCTTCGACGTGGACCGCATCGTGGAGGTCGCGGTGCGGGAGCGGGCCCAGATGATCGTGCTCAACTCGCCGAACAACCCCACCGGGGCGGCGCTCCCCGATGGCGCGGTGGAGCGCATTCTGGCGGAGACGGACGCCTTCGTGGTGTGCGACGAAGCGTACCAGGACTTCGGCGGGCCCAGCGCGCTCCCGCTGCTGCGCCGGAGCTCGCGGCTGGTGGTGCTGCGCACCTTCTCCAAGGCGATGGGCATGGCGGGACTGCGCTTCGGGGTGGCGCTGGCTCACCCGGAGGTCGCGCGCGAGCTGGCCAAGGGGAAGCTGCCGTACAACGTGAACCTGGTGACGCTCGCGGCCGCGGACGTCGCCCTCGATCACGTCGAGGTGTTCGCCGTGCGCACCCGCGCCATCGTGGAGACGCGGGAGCGCTTTCTCCCCCGGCTGGCCCGGATTCCCGGGCTCGAGGTGTTCCCCACCGCGGCGAACTTCGTGCTGATCCGCTGCCTCACCCTGTCGGCGGGCGAGGTGTTCCGCCGGCTTCACGAGGAGCATGGCATCCTGGTGCGCGACCTCTCCGCCGCTCCCGAGCTCGCCGAGTGCCTCAGGATCACGATCGGGACCGAGGAGGACATGGAGGCCGTGCTCGCGGCCCTTCAGGCGATCCTCGCGCCCGCGCGGGAGGGCCGGTGACGGGCAGGGTCGGCGAGATCCGGCGCAGCACGAAGGAGACCGATCTCTACGTGCGGGTGGCGCTCGACGGCCGGGGTGACGCGGCGGTGAAGACCGGCATCGGCTTCTTCGACCACATGCTCGAGGCGCTCGCCCGGCATGGGCTGCTCGACCTCACCGTCGATGCCCGGGGCGACCTCCACGTGGACGGCCACCACACGGTCGAGGACACCGGCATCGCCATCGGCGCGGCCATCGCCCGGGCGCTCGGCGACCGCGCGGGGATCCGGCGCTACGGCGACGCGCTGGTGCCGCTCGACGAGGCGCTGGTGCGCGCGGTGGTGGACGTGTCGGGACGTCCCTACCTCCATTACGCCGTCGACATTCCCAAGTGGCAGATGCTGGGCGACTACGACGTCTTCCTCACGCCCGAGTTCTTCCGGGCCGTCGTGCTCAACGCCGGCCTCACCGCGCATCTCGATCTCGTCCGGGGCGACAACCCGCACCACATCGTGGAGGCGGCGTTCAAGGCGTTCGCCCGCGCGCTGGACGCCGCCACCGCCATCGACCCCCGGGTGGCTGGAGTGCCGTCCACCAAGGGGGCGCTGTGATCGCGGTGGTGGACTACGGCGTCAACAATCTCAGGAGCGTGGTGCGCGCGCTGGAGGCCGGCGGGCACCGCGCATCGCTCACCCGCGATCCGGACGAGGTGCGCACGGCGGAGCGCGTGCTGCTGCCGGGGGTGGGGAACTTCGGGCAGGGCACGAGGAACCTCACGGCCGCCGGTTTGGGCGGCGCGGTGCGCGAGGCGGCGGTCGCGGGCCGGCCCGTCATGGGCATCTGCCTCGGCCTCCAGCTGCTCTTCGAGACCAGCGAGGAGGCGGCCGACGCGCGGGGGCTCGGCCTCCTGCCGGGCAGAGTGCGTCGATTCGCCACCACCCAGCACGTGCCGCACGTGGGCTGGGCCCGCGTGGACCTGACGGAGGCCGGCCGCGCGCACCCGATGCTCGGCCCGCTCTTCGGCGGCGAGCCGCGCTTCTTCTATCACGTCCACAGCTACCACCCGAGCGAGCTGCCCGTGGAGGCGGTGCTCGGCACCGGCGATTACGGGGGAGAGTTCCCGACACTGGTGGGACAGGGCAACGTGGTCGGCGCGCAGTTCCATCCCGAGAAGTCGCAGCGCGCCGGGATCGAGCTCCTGGACGCGTTCGCGCGGTGGAGCCCATGACCTCGATCCGTGTGTCGCTGGTGGACGTCTACGTCCTGCGGAACGGGCGCGACGGGCTCCGGTGCCTCGTGCTCCGGCGCGCCGCCGGCGGACGCTGCCCGGGCTCCTGGGAGACGGTGCACGGCCACATCGAGGAGGGAGAGCGCCCGTCGGAAGCGGCCAAGCGGGAGCTGGAGGAGGAGACCGGGCTTTCCCCCGAGCGGCTCTACAACCTGAGCCGGGTCGAGGCCTTCTACCAGCACGGGAGGGACGAGGTGGCGCTGGTGCCTGTCTTCGTGGCGTTCGTGGCCGCGGAGGCCGCGGTGCGCCTGGGCCCGGAGCACGACCGGCACGAGTGGCTGGCGGCAGGGGACGCGGGCAGTCGGTTCGCCTGGCCGCGGGAGCAACGCGCCCTCGAGGACGCCGTCCGCTTGCTCGGCTCCGGCGACGCGGGCACGGTGGAGGACGTCCTGCGCGTATGCTAGCGCGGCGCATCATCCCCTGCCTCGACGTGGCGGACGGCAGGGTGGTGAAGGGAGTCCACTTCGAGTCGCTGCGCGATGCCGGTGATCCGGTCGAGCAGGCGACCCGATACGACGCGGAGGGGGCCGACGAGCTGGTCTTCCTCGACATCTCCGCCAGCCCGGACCACCGTCGCACCACCCTCGAGATGGTGGCCCGGGTGGCGGACGGGATCTTCATCCCCTTCACGGTCGGGGGCGGGATCCGGTCGGTGGCCGACGCCGGCGCCGCGCTCCGGGCGGGCGCGGACAAGGTCTCGGTGAACACCGCGGCGGTGCGCGATCCGTCGCTGGTCTCGCGCCTGGCGGACAGCTTCGGCAGCCAGTGCACCGTCGTGGCGGTGGACGTCCGGCGGGTGGACGGCCGGTTCACCGTGGTGGTGAACGGCGGCCGGGAGCCGACCCCGCTGGAGGCGGTCGCCTGGATGCGCGAGCTGGAGTCCAGGGGCGCCGGCGAGATCCTGCTCACCTCGATGGACCGCGACGGCACCGGCCTCGGTTACGACCTCGAGCTGATCCGTGCCGCTGCCGACGCGGTCGGCATTCCGATCATCGCGTCCGGCGGGGCCGGCAACCTCGGCCATCTCGCCGAGGCACTCGAGGCGGGTGCGCACGGCGTGCTCGCCGCGACGATCTTTCACTTTCGCGGCTCGTCGCTCCCCGAGGCTCGCGCCTTCCTCCGAGAGCGAGGCTACCCGGTCCGGCCATGACTCTGATCGCCGCCTTGATGCTCGCCCTGGTGCCCGCGGATGCGGCACCCTGCCTCCGACCCTCGCGCCCAGGCACTCAGGTTCAGGGAGAGGTTCGGGTCTGCCCGGGCCGCTACCGCATCGCCGATCCATCGGAGCGCGGCGTGATCGTTGCGGCCGCCTCGGGCACGCGGATCGATCTCACGGGCGTCGTGCTGGAGAGCGGCGATTCGGTCCCGGCCCGGTTCACCGGGATCGGGGTGGCCAGCAAGGACGTGGACCGCGTGTCCGTGCTGGGCGGAAGCATCCACGGGTACCGGATCGGGGTGCGCGTCGAGGGAGGGCGCGGGCACCGGATCACCGGCGTGAACCTGTCGGGCAGCCGGAGCGAGGCGCTCCGCTCGACGCCTGCCCGGCCGGACACGGCGGATCGCCTGGACGCGCTGCGCCTCGCCGCCTTCGTCCGGACCGGCGCGGGACTGGTGCTGGTTCGTACGACCGGCGCAACCATCACCGGCGTGACCGCGCGCGCGGCTCAGAACGGGATCCGTCTGCTGGACACCCGCGAGAGCTACATCGCGGACAACGACGTGGCCGGCAACTCGGGGTGGGGAATCAGCCTCTGGCGCTCATCCCGCAACACCGTGGTGCGGAACCTGGTCCACAATACGCTGCGGTGCGTGCCGCCGTCGGTGGATTGCGGCGCCGCCGCGATCCTGCTCGGCGAGGGGAGCGACTCGAACACGGTGGCGGAGAACGATCTCACCGAGTCGAGCGTCGGCTTCCGGGTGGTCGGGCAGGCGCCGCTCACCCGGCCCTCCATCGGCAACCTGGTCTACCGGAACAACGCGTCGGGCTCCGGCATCGGCTTCGTGGCCGGGCACACGTGGAGCGTCACGTTCCTGGAGAATCGCGCGGACAGTGCCGCGTACGGATTTCGCCTCGACCACCTGAACGGCAGCGCCGTGCGGGGCAACACGGTAATCGGGTCACGCATCGCGGCGATCGCCCTGGAGCACGGGAGCGAGAACGCGATCGAGGGGAACGTGCTGCTCGGCGGGCGGGTGGGGATCATGGTGACGGCACCGCATCGGGGCGGCGGGCCCAGCCGCGGGCACCGCATCGACGACAACGTGGTGGGCGGCGTCGAGCAGGGCATCCTGCTCCAGGGCACCACCGGGACGCGGCTGCGGGGCAACCTGCTGGACGGACTGGTGGACGGGCTGGTGATCGACAACGTCGGCCACGGCACGGAGGTGACCGGCAACGTCTTTCTGCGCGCCAGCGGGTGGTTCATCGACGCGCCGGACCTGGCGGCAGGAGGGAACTACTGGGCGACGGCCGATGCGGCTGCTGCGTCGGCGCGGGTGCGGGGTCGGGTCAGCGTCCTTCCGTGGCGGCCGGCGAGCGCGGCGGGGTACTAGCGAAGATCTCCTGCGCGACCGCGTTCAGCTCGCGCAGGTTGAACGGCTTCCGGGCCCCGCGCACACCGGCCTCCACCACCCGATCGGGCAGGTCGCCGTTTCCCGAGACCCCCACCAGTAGCCGGCCGCACAGCTCGGGACACTCGCTCGCCACCGCCTCCAGGAACAGCTCGGACGGCCCGACCGCTGCCATCGCATCGGCCACGACCAGGTCGAAGTCCCGCTCCTTGAGCATCCGGAGCCCCTGCACCCCCGAGCGGACGCCCTCCACGACGGCGCCCTGCGGGGTGAACAACGCGCTCACCGTCCGGTGCACCGCCGGGTCGTCGTCCACCACCAGAATGCGATGCACCGCCGGTCTGATCCCCCGCCGGGCCGGGGCCTCGGCGATCGGCGGGTCGTCCGGGGCTCGGTATGCCGGCAGGGTGATCCGGAACTCCGCCCCGCCCTCCGAGGGAGCCTCGTAGGTGAGCACGCCGCCGTGGGCCTTCACCAGCCCATAGCTCAGGGAGAGGCCCAGCCCGGTTCCCTCGCCGGGCGCCTTGGTCGTGAAGAACGGGGTGAAGAGATAGTTCACCAGGTGCGGCGGCACGCCGGACCCGGAGTCCACCACCCGCAACACGGCCGTCCCCGCCTGGGTGGAGGTCTCCAGACAGATCCGTCGTGGGCGACCGGCCTCCAGCTGGCTCACGGCGTGCACGGCGTTGTTGACCAGGTTCAGCAGGACCTGCTGGAGCTCGTACCGGTCGCCCAGGACGACGACCGGCTCGGGGCTCAGATGGGACTCCAGCTCGATCCCGTGGAGCTGCAGCTCGTAGACGATGAGCAGCGAAGTGCGCGAGGCCACGTCGTTGAGGTCCACCGCGGTCTTCTCGGCCACGCCCTTGCGCGCGAAGGTGAGCAGGTTGCGGACGATCCGACCGGCGCGCTCCGCCTGGTCGTGGATGACGCGGAGGTGCTCGTGCGGGAAGTCGGGATGCGGCGCCCGCTCCAGCAGCAGCTCGGTGAGCCCGGCGATGGACGTGAGCGGGTTGTTCAGCTCGTGGGCGACGCCGGAGACGAGCTGGCCGATCGAGGCCATCTTGTCGTTCTGGATCAGTTGCGCCTCGAGTATGCGCTGCTCGGTCACGTCCTCCGCCAGGATGACGACCGGACGGGTCCCGGGCCCGGTGCGGCCGGGCTGATCGGCGAAAGGCGCCGCGGTGAGTCGGAGCACCCGCTGGGTCCGCTCCATCAGCACCACCAGCGGCGCGGTGCGCTGCCCCTCGTAGGCGGTGCGGATCAGCTCCTCGACGGCGTCCGACCCGCCGAACAGGGTCGCGCAGAAGTCCTGTCCCACCAGCTCGCTCTCCCCCACCTCCGCCAGCTCGGCCAGCGCCCGGTTGGCGCGCTGCACCGCGCCGTTCGGGCCGACCACCGCGATGCCCTCGGTCAGGGCGTTGAACGCGGTCTCCCACTCCTCCTTGCTCTGCCGCACGATCTCGTAGAGCCGGCTGTTCGCGAGCACCACGGAGGCGTTGGTGGCCACGGTGGAGAGGAGCCACAGGTCTTCGGTCGTGAACGGGCCCCCTTGCCGGTCGGCGACGGCAAGCGCGCCCATGGTGACGCCCTGGGAGCGGAGCGGCGCCACCGCGGCGGAGCGGACCGTGGTGCCCGCGATGAGGTTCACGGTTCCCGGACCGGTGCCCTGGACCACCTCGATCCGCTCGCGGTCGATCGCGAAGCGGACCAGCCCCGCATCGCCCTGCTCGGCCTTCTGCCCCTGCAGCGACTCCAGGGTCCCGGTGGCGGCGACCACCCTGAGGCTGTCGCCGCGCTCGTCGTCCGCCAGCACCACGATGGCACCGTCGGTCTGGAGGAAGCGGCCGGCGTAGCGCGCCACCTGGTCCACGATGCGGTCGAGCTGGATGGACTCGGAGAGGACGTAGCTCAGCTCCTGGAGCGAGAACAGCTCGCTGATCCGCCGGTCGAGCTGGCTCGCGAGCGCCTCGGTCTTGCTCTCCGCCTCGCGCAGCCGGCGACGGCCGCGGCTGATCGCGACCCAGAAGCTCGCGGAGCCCGTCAGCACGGCCACGAGGGCGAGCCACCAGATCCGCTCGTTGGCGACCCACACCACGATGCCGAGGAGGCTCAGCGCGGTCGCGTGGAGCGGCACCTCCCATTCGCGGCGCCAGGCCGCGAGCAGCACGATCAGGGCGCCCGCCAGGCCCGCCACGAAGGTGAGCAGGCTGGGCATGCCTCCGAGCGTGGAGGCCACGATGGCGCGCGCGAGGAGCGCCCAGGCGGCGATGGCGGAGGGAGAGAGGTACCAGCGCTCCGACGGGCGAGCCAGGGCTAGGACTCCTGCGTCTCGCGCCGGGCCACCCGCTCGGTGACGTACGCCTCCGGCGGAGCGTCCGGCTTCACCCGGATGGACTTGGCGGGAATGCCGACGTTCACGTGGTAGGGACGGACGTTCTTGGTGGCGACCGCCACCGCGCCCACCATGCCGTTGCGGCCCACACGGACACCCGCGAGCACCGTGGCGTGGTAGGTGATGCGTACGTCGTCCTCCAGCACGGTCCGCGCGTTGGTCACGTCCCGCTGGTCCACGATGCTGTGGGTGTGGCTGTAGATGTTGGCGTAATCCGAGATGCTGACCCGGTCGCCCAGCGTGATCCCGCCGCGGTCGTCGAGCAGCACGTGGCGGTGGACCACCACGTCGTCGCCCACCTCGAGGTTGTAGCCGAAGGAGAACTCGGTGTGCTGGAAGCACTTGAAGTTTCGCCCGCAGCGCGCGAAGAGGTGGGGCGCGAGCAGGCGGCGGAACCGGATGGCGAGGTGGACGTTCTGGCCCCCCAGCGGCGAGCGGTCGAAGCTGTACCACAGCCAGAGCAGCGGCTTCACACGGGCGAAGCGGTCCGGATCCACGTCGGCGTAGTACTCGGGCTCGAGGGTGATGTTGCGCGGGTCCAGGGAGAGCAGGGCGACGCGCGCGGTGGGGGAGGTGCGCTCGTCGGCGAGCCGCTCGTCGTAGTCGCCGAAGCCCGGATAGTAGAGCTGGTACAGGATGTCGCGCGTCAGCCGGGACCAGTCGGCCCCGGGCTCCGCCAGCCGGCCTTCGATCTCCTCCAGCCAGGCGTCGTAGACCCCGCTGGTCGCGTCCGGCACCGCGATGGTGCGCAGCGGCAGATGAGGCATTCGGGCTCCGGGAAGGGTGCGGCGCGCGCCGCAGGAATCCGAAATCTATCTCCCCGGGTGGGGAGCGGCAGACGAGGGCCCGCCCCGGCGGGTCAGGGGCCCGCGGCCGCCGCGCTGTCGGGGCGGGTCACCCGCTCGCGGGCCGCGACCCGGCCCCGCTCGCGATCCAGCAGGCGCTGCTTGCTCCGCCAGCTCTCCGAAGCGCGGCCCTGGTAGGCGAAGGTGAAGTCGTCGTCGGTCACCGGCAGCAGCTCGTCGAAGACGAAGATCGCGCTCGCCTGCTCCCGGACATCGAGCTGCTGGGACGTGAACCGGGGGCTGAAGGGCACGATGCCGCGGGGGCGGACTTCCCGGTTTCGAATGTTGAGCGTGAGGGTGCCCGGGTCGAAGCGGGCGCCCGGCTGCCGGCCGAAGAAGGACACCAGCGCGAGGCCCGGCGTGCTGATGCCGTACATCCGCGCCACCGAGTCGATCGAGGCCCGCCGCGAGTGTACCAGGCTCTGGAGCGATTGGTAGGCGTCGCGCGCCAGCAGCCGGGTGATGCGCTCGTCCAGGGGCACCAGGCGGACCTCCAGGTCCTCGCTCCGGACGTTGAGGGCCAGATCGCTCTGCCTGAGCGAGCCCTGGCCGGGCGGCGGCAGGGGATCGCCGGCTCCCTGGCTCTGGGCGCGGACCGGCAGCGCCGCCAGGAGCATCCAGGCGCAGCTCAGCAGCGCAATCGTCCTCATCGGTGTCCTCCTACGGTGGCGAGTATGCTCTCCCCCAGCTCGGCGATCCCCTGCTGCGACTTGCTGCTGGTGAGCTGGACCTGGTCCTCGTGCAACCCCAGTGCCGCCGCCAGCTCGCGGGCCCGGGCAAGCCCCGCCGTCCAGGTCAGCTTGTCCGACTTGGTGAGCGCCGCGAGCACCGGCCGGCCGCTCTCGATCAGGAGTCGCTGGATCTCCAGGTCGTCCTTGGAGGGCGGGTGCCGGACGTCGAGCATCCAGACCACGCCCGCCAGCGAGGGGCGCTCACCCAGGTACCGCGTCACCAGCCTCCGGTAGCCGGCCCGGGCGGCCTTGCCGGCCCGGGCGAAGCCGTAGCCCGGAAGGTCCACCAGATAGAAGGCCGGCATCCGGAACGCGTTCAGGAGTGTGGTCTTGCCCGGCGTCCCGCTGACGCGGGCGAGCCCGGGCCGCCCCACCAGCGCGTTCAGCAGGCTGGACTTCCCCACGTTCGACCGGCCGATGAAGGCCACCTCGGGCAGCGGCGGCTCGAACCGCACCAGCGGATCGGGGAACGAGCCGACGAACTCTACCGGCAGCTCGTGCAGCGGGTTCGGCAGAACGGCGGAACGGCTGCGCGACGGCGGAACGGCAGAACGACGGAACGGCGGAAGGTGCCCAGGGCCGCCTTCCGCCGTTCCGCCGTCGCCTCCGGCGACCTCGCCTTCGGCTCGGTTCCGCCGTTCCGTCACGCTTCGCGCTTCGTCCGCGCTCGCTCCGTCACGACGAGGGGTGCGACCCCTTCGTTGATCGCTTCCTTGGTGATGACGATCTCCCGGACGTCGTCCCGGTGCGGCAGGTCGAACATGATGTCGGTCATCATGGTCTCGAGGATGGAGCGCAGGCCGCGCGCGCCGGTGCCGCGCTTGAGCGCCTTCTGCGCCACCGCCCGGAGGGATTCGGGATCGAAGGTGAGCCCCACGTCCTCCAGCTCGAACAGCTTCTTGTACTGCTTGGTGAGCGCGTTCTTGGGCTCGATGAGGATGCGCATCAGCGCGTCCTCGTCCAGCGCCTCGAGCGACACCACGACCGGGAGCCGGCCCACCAGCTCGGGGATCAGCCCGAAGCGGAGCAGGTCGTCGGGCTCGACTTCGGCGTACGGGTTCTTCTTGCTCATCTCGGGCGTGTGCTTGCGGTCTCCGCCGGCGAAGCCGATCTGCTGCCGACCGGTGCGGGCCTCGATGATCTTCTCCAGCCCGTCGAAGGCGCCGCCGCAGATGAACAGGATGTCCTTGGTGTTGATCTGGATGTATTCCTGCTGCGGGTGCTTCCGGCCGCCCTGCGGGGGCACCGAGGCGATGGTGCCCTCGAGGATCTTGAGCAGCGCCTGCTGCACCCCTTCGCCC
>DATABZ010000053.1:0-1880 GCA_036259315.1 Gemmatimonadales bacterium
CCGGGAACGCACTCCTCTTCGGGGAGGCGCAGAGCCGGGTGGTGGTCTCCTGCCGGGCCGAGGACGCGGGGCGGCTCGTGGAGCACTTCGCCGCCCGCGGCGTCCCCGCGGCGGCGATCGGACGGGTGGGGCCGGTGGACGGCCGCCTGGTGATCCGGACGCCGGGCGCGGCGATCGAGGTGCCCGCGGCCGACCTGGCGGCGATCTACTACCGGGCCATCCCGCGCCGCATGGACAACACCCCGGAGGAGATCCACTTCGAGCTGCACTCCGAGGTGTCGCTGCCGTGAAGCCCTGACCCGGCCTTCACCCGGCTCGCCTTAGAGCGTGTTATGAACCGATCTCCAGTAGGGAGAAGGCGCGGCCAAGCATGACGCAAGCGAAGGCGACAACATGCAGGCCGGCCAAGGTCTCGGGTAATCGCTCGTAGTCGCGGGCCAAGCGGCGGAAGCGGCTCAACCACGCGAAGGAGCGCTCGACCACCCAGCGTTTGGGCAACAGCACGAAGCCCTTCGTCCCTTCGGGGACCTTGACCACCTGGAGCTCGATGCCGTGCGGACGCGCCGCAGCCTGGGCCTTGGGCCCCGCGTAGGCGCCATCGACAAAGGCGACTTCCACGCTCTCGCCCGTGGCCTCCTGCGTGGCCTGGGCGATCGCAGCGACCGCGTCGCGATCCTGCTCGTTGGCCGCGGTGACCACCAGGCTCAGCAGGTGGCCCAGCGTGTCGACCGAGAGATGCACCTTCGAGCCGCGCGTCTTCTTGTGCGGGTCGTTGCCCGCTCGGCTCCCGCTCTCGCGCGTGGAGCGCAGAGTTCGGCTGTCGAGCACCGCCGCGGACGGCTGTTCCTTGCGGCCCTGGAGCACGCGCAGCAAGCTGCGCAGGTCGTGCACGATCGACTCGAAGACTCCGGCGCGCAGCCAACGCTGCGTCTGCTGGTACACCGCCGCCCAGGGCGGCAGATCATGCGGCACGTAGCGCCACGGCGCGCCGGTCCGAACGATCCAGCGCAGGCCATTGAAGACCTCGCGCAGACTGTGCTCGCGCTGGCCGGCCGTGACCGGCAGCAGCGTCAGATAGGGCGCGACGAAGGCCCATTCCTCGTCGCGGACATCACTGGGGTAGGCGTTGCGTGTCGACATACTCTCGAGTACGCCTCACCTCCCCCAAAGGTTCATAACACGCTCTCAGGGCGGGGAGGGGCGCTCGCGCTCGAAGGACTTCACCACCTCGATGGCGATGGCGCGCAGGAAGCCGGCCTCGCGGGCGTCGAGGTCCGCGCGGTGCGCAAGCTCGCGCAGGGTGCGCAGGGTGCTCTCCGTCTGCCGGGTCTTGAAGAAGTCCACCGTCCAGAGGGCGCGCTCCACGTCCTCGAACATCTTCCTCAGCAGCTCCACGTTCGCGGGCGCCGCCACCCGCCGCGGCTCCTTGAAGGGCTGCTCCTCGCCGTGCGCCGACATCCAGAGCTCGTAGGCCATGACCAGCACGGCCTGCGCCAGGTTGAGCGAGGCGTGCTCCGGGTTGGTGGGGATGGTGACGGTGCGGTGGCACAGGTCGAGCGCCCAGTTGGGTAGCCCGTGGTCCTCCCTCCCGAAGAGGATCCCCACCGGCCCCACCGGACCGTCCTCCGTGTGCCGCGCGGCCCGCTCCAGGAGATCCGGCGCCACCGAGCGCGGGCGCTCCAGGTTGCGCTTCACCCGCCTCCCCCGCGCCGTCATCCCCACCACGAAGGAGCAGTCGGCCAGCGCCTCCGGCAGGGTGTCGAAGGTCCGCGTGGCCTCGATCACGTCCTCCGTGTCGTGCGCGATCCCCAGCACGCGCCACGGGTCCCACTCCGCCGGGGAGACCAGGCGCAGCCTCCCCAGGCCGAAGTTCTTCATCG
>DATABZ010000054.1:0-7080 GCA_036259315.1 Gemmatimonadales bacterium
CGGGCGACTGTGTGCTTGTCGCCTGCTCGCGCCCCATCGCCGGAGCAAGGCCGACGAACTCCCGCCCGAAGCCGCCAATGATCACAGAACTCAGAGTCCGCGACCTGGCGACGATCGCCGACGTCACCCTGCACCTCGGCCCCGGCCTCAACGTGCTCACCGGCGAGACCGGGGCCGGCAAGTCGATGCTGGTCGACGCCCTCGCCCTGCTGCTCGGTGAGCGCGCCGCGAGCGGCAGTGTCCGGCCGGGCGCCACGAAGACCATCGTCGAGGGCGCCTTCGAGAACGTGGACAAGGCCGCGCGGGCGCGCATCGAGGCGCTGGGCCTGGACCTGGACGAGGGCCGGCTGATCATCCGGCGTGAGGTCTCGGCGGAGGGCCGCTCGCGCGCCTGGGTAAACGGGAGCCCGACGACCGCCACGGTGCTCGGCCGGCTCGGCGCGCTGCTGGTGGACCTCCACGGCCAGCACGAGACCCAGTCGCTGCTCCACGCCGATGCCCAGCGGGACATCCTGGACGCGTTCGCCCATGCGGAGGCGGAGCGCGCGGCCGTGGCCGAGGCGCACGCGGCGGTGCACGCGCTCCGCGCCGAGGAGGCGGCGCTGGCGTCGAGGCGGGACGAGGTCCGCCGCAGGGCCGACTACCTGCGCCACGTGGTGGGTGAGATCGACGGCGCCAAGCTCAAGCCGGGCGAGGACGAGGCGCTGCAGGTCGAGGCCCGGCGCCTCGGCCAAGCCGAGGCGCTGGCGGAGCACGCCCAACGCATCGCCGACGCCTTGGAGGGCGAGGGCGGCAACGCGCTGGGCGCGGTGAGTGTCGCCGACCGCGCTCTGGCAGCGCTGGAGAAGGCGGACCCCTCGGTGGCGGGCTGGCGGGAGATGCTCGATGCGGCCTACGCCAACCTCTCCGAGCTGGCCCGCCTCGCCGCGGCGTACGCGGCGGAGGTGCAGGAGGATCCGGAGCGACTCGCGGAGGTGGAGCGCCGGCGGGACCTCATCTTCCGCCTCACCCAGAAGTACGGCGCCACCGTCGAGGCCGTGCTGGCGGCGCGGGACGAGTCCGCCGCGGAGCTGGACCTGCTGGACACGGCGGACGTGGACCTCCGGGCGCTCGCCGCCCGGCGAGCGGCGGCCGAGGCGGCGCTCCAGGCGGCGGCTCAGGCACTGAGCGAGCGCCGGCGGGAGGCTTCCGACCGGCTGGCGCGTGGCGTCAACCGCCTGCTCCCCCAGCTCGGTCTGCCGGGGGGCAGGCTGGCGGTCGAGCTGTCACCGCTGGCGGAGCCGGCCTCGCACGGCCAGGAGTCGGTGCAGTTCACCGTCCGGCTCAACGTCGGGCTCGACGCCAAGCCGCTCGCCCGGGTGGCCTCCGGCGGCGAGCTCTCGCGCCTGATGCTCGCCCTCAAGGTCGTGCTCGCGCGGCACGACGCGATCGCGACGCTGGTGTTCGACGAGGTGGACCAGGGGATCGGCGGCGAGGTCGGCGCGCAGGTGGGCGGAGCGCTCGCGGAGGTGGCTGAGCGGCACCAGGTGCTGGTCATCACCCACCTGCCGCAGATCGCGGCGCGGGCGGACCGGCATCTGGTCGTGTCGAAGGAGGCGCGGGGTGGGATCGCCACCAGCGACGTCCAGACGATCCACGGCGAGGACCGTGTCGGCGAGATCGCGAGGATGCTGGGAGACGTCGAAGGGGACGCGGCGCGGCGCCACGCGCAGGCGCTGCTGCGAAAGGAAAAGGCGACCCGCCGCTAGGGTCGCCGTCGACATTTCCGCCCGGCTCGGCCCAGGGTGCGCCGCGAGGAGTTCTACCCCTACGTCTGTCCGCTGGGTCCCGTCTGTTTGAGCGTCAGCGCGATCAGCATGCCCGTCAGGTTCGCGCCGGCGCACACCGCCCCCGCCATGATGAGATAGCGCGCGAACCATCGGAGGACGGCCAGGCTGTCGATCGTCACCGCCACCAGGAGCAGCTTCACGCTGAGCAGCGCCGCCGCCGCGGAGAAGAGCAGCAGCTGCACCAGCAGCAGCGGCCGGTATCCCAGTCCCGCGTACATCCAGTAGAGCGCGAGTCCCACCAGGAGCCAGGCGAGGATCGCCGTCCGCGTGCTCCGGCCGAGCAGCGGAAGGTCGCGCAGCAGCGGCGTCACCAGCAGCGCGAGCGCGGCGAGCATCAGCAGCAGGATGAGGACGGACCTGCGCAGCTCCCCCGGGGTGGCGTCCTCCGCCGTGTGCTCGGCGGGGCCGTGCAGGTTCACCATGAGTCTCATCCGGCGGCGGGGTAGGAGCCCGTGTGTCCGACGCCCTGGGGCCGCAGCGAGCGCGCCACCAGGCCGAGTCCGCCCGCGAGCAGGGTCAGGATCATCAGGGTGTCAAACAGCGACGTTGGCCTGAAATACACGTGCAGGTTGGCGACGATGCCCACCAGGATGATGAGGGCGCCGGCGGCGGCCAGCAGCCAGCCGACGAGAGACCGACCGTCGAAGAAGAGGAGCCCGATGCCGATCAGCAGCGGCAGGAGCGACAGCCCGAAGGCGTTGTACCCCCAGAGCTGCCAGAGGCCGGAGCTCACCGTGACCCGGGTGAGCAGCAGGTAGCCGCCCCCGACCACCATGGCCGAGCCGGCGAGGAAGCTCCCGAGCCCGCCCGGTGTGCCGCCCGCGCCCCTCATGGATTCCCCCGGTCTGTCGGTGCCATTCCCGAATATTACGCCGGAATCGCGGCGGCGGAACAACCCCCGCAGCTCCGGGCGTGGCCGGGCCCTTCCGGGCGGGTGGTCACCAGAGGTCGAAATAGAGCCGCAACCGGGCCCGTATCCGGTGGATGTCGGGGACGATGCCGCCCGAGGCGGACAGGACCCGCTCGTACGTCCAGCTCGCGTCCACCGGGAGGCCGGTGCCGCCGGGACGGAGCCTACCGGGGTTGGAGTATGTCACGCCGAAGCTTACCAGCGTCGCGGTCGCATCGGTCTCCTGCGCCAGTACCCCGGGGTCCACGCCCGGAATGGCGTCGGCCGGGCTTCGGTACTCCACCGCGTCCTCGCCCCTGGACCAGCGCTCCAGGGAACCGATCAGGGCGAACGTGCGGGCGACGCGGAAGAAGGGCCGAACGGCGAGGGTGGTGACGTCCCCGGGATCCAGGCGCACGGTCGTCAGGAGGCTGCGGGGGGCGAACGGCTGGCTCGGCGGCGCCACCAGCTCCGCGACGTCTCCCGCGAGCTGCCGGGTGTACCCGCCCTCCAGGCGGACGCCCAGGTCGCCGGCACCGAGGTCGACCACGGCACGGAGCTCCACGTCGGTCTGGCCGTCGCCCGTACCGATCGCGAGCACCCGATCGTTCCGCGCACGCGAGCCCGTGGGGAACCGGACCAGTCCCTCCGCCGCCGCCCGGAATCCTCCCCGGCGGTCGCCCCGGTCCCAACGGTCGGCAAGCGTGACGGCCACTCCCGCTTCGGCATCGCCGCGGAACGTGACCTCGGTCTCGTCGGTCTGCATGCCGATCGGGCCGAAGGGATCGCTGATGTACGCTTCCACGTCGTCCGCCGTGACAGGCTCGGCGGGCAGCGCGGGCTCGGTCGCGAACCCACCGACGCCGAGGCTCGCGGCCAGCGTGGTCTGCAGGGCGTCGAGCCGCGCGCCGAGGGCGGTGCCGGCCTCGCTCGCGCCGGTCGGAACGAAGGGGGAGGCGGTCGCGGGGTCTCCGAGCAGCGTGAACAGGTCCGTGAACAGCGCGTCGCCCTGAGCGAGCGTCGCCTCGGCCAGGGCTCGGCGTGCGGGGTCGCCGTCGTAGGCGCCGGCGGCGAGCTGCTGCTCCAGCGTGGTGAGCGCGGTGGCGAACTGCCCGAAGAAGGGCTCATGCGCCACGGTGCCGGGGTTGATCCCCGCGTTGCTGCCGGTGGGATCGAGCTCGAGAGCCGGCTGCATGCGCGCCCGGGCCAGGGGCAATCGGCCGAACACGGTGATGGAGCGGGTGACGCCGACGGCGAGGCCGAGGACGGCGGCGCTGACCTCGGCCTGCGCGTCGGCGGTCAGCGAGCCTAGATTGAGCCGGACGTCGTCGAGTCCGGTGACCCGGCGGAGGATCGCCTCGTACGGCTCCAGGCCGGGCAGGAGATCGCTGCCGAGCGCGGGGCTCGTGAGCGCGGCGGCGACGCTTTCCTTGTCACCGTCGCGGAAGCGCTTGTCCCAGGTGTCGAAGACGCCGTCCACCTCGAAGCGGAGCACGCCGGCGGGCACGCCCAGCGGCGCGAGCTGGGCGGACGCGGCCGCGGGCGCCGCCAGGGGCACCGCGAGGCAGACGAGGACTCCCAGGCACCGCGCGCCATACCCCACAGTCCCTCCAGAGAGATGCCGACACCCACCATCCGATTGTCGCCCGTGAGGCTCGCAAGTTCGCTGTTCGAGGCCTCGTTTGCCAGCCGTCCCGCCGTGGCCGCCTCGGCGCCGGGCCGGGTGAATCTGATCGGCGAGCACACCGACTACAACGGGGGACCGGTCCTGCCGCTGGCGCTGGAGCGCCGAACGGCGGTGCTGGCGGCGCGCGAGGACGGCTGGTTCTTCGCGTCCGCCCTCGACGGTGTAGTGCGGGGCGTGGAGATCGAGGGACCGCTGCGTCGCGACTGGACCGATTACGTGGTCGGTGTGGTGCGGGAGCTCCGGGCACTGGGCGCAGCGCCGGGTGGTGCGCGGCTGGCGGTGGCGAGCACGGTGCCGCCGGGAGCGGGGCTCTCGTCGTCGGCCGCGCTCACGGTCGCGGCGGCGAAGGCGCTGAGCCTGCTCGCAGGGCGGCGGCTCACGCCGGAGCAGCTGGTGGACGTCGCCTATCGCGCGGAGCACGACCAGGTCGGGGTGGCCTGCGGGCGGATGGATCAGACGATCGCTGCGCATGCGGCACGCGGCACGGCGCTCCTCTTCGAGACCGCGACGGGTGCGCTGCAGCGGGTGCCGTTCGCCGGGCGGGTGTGGATCGTGGAGACCGGGGTCGCACACGGGCTGGTGGGCGGAGCGCTCAACCGGCGACGGAAGGAATGCGAGGAGGCGCTGACGCGGTGTCGGGAGCTGTGGCCCGGCCTGCGGCATCTGGCGGAGCTGTCCACCGACGACCTGCGGGCCGTCGAGGCTCGACTCCCCGCGGAGCTGGCGGCGCGGGTGCGGCACGTGGTGACGGAGACCTTCCGCACCCGGGTCGCGGCGGACGCGCTCGCGCGGGGCGACCAGCGTCAGCTCGGCTGGCTGCTGGTGCAGGGGCACGAGTCGCTGCGGGTGGACTACCAGTCCACGATCGAGGAGGCCGACGCGATCGTCGAGCTGGCGATGGAGCAGGGCGCCCACGGCGCGCGGCTCACGGGTGCGGGGTGGGGCGGGGCGGTCGTGGTGCTGGTGCCGGAGGAGCGGGGTGCGCGGATCATCGCGGAGGTGGTGCGCGGGTTCCGGGAGCGGTTCGGACGGGAGCCGGTGGCGTGGAGCACGAGGGCGGGGGCAGGGGTGCGGCGGGAGACGCTGACCGGGTAGGCCCCGTATATTCAGACTGCGCCCGCCCGGATGGCGAAACTGGCAGACGCAGGGGACTTAAAATCCCCAGGGGGCAACCCCATGCGGGTTCGAGTCCCGCTCCGGGCATCACACTGGAGGTCCCCTCCGCAGGTCTCGCTTGCACAGATCTCGGGTCATTCCCGTGTGCGGCTCCACACGTTGGGTGCTCCGCGTTTTTCTGCCCTCCCCTCGTGCCCCGTGCACGCTAACGTAGTCTCGATGACGACCACACAGCCGACGTCGGGGCCACAACGTGGTCCCAAGCTTCTCCAGCAACTCCGCCTTGCACTCCGAGTGCGCCACTACAGCCGGCGAACCGAGCAATCGTATGTCGGTTGGGTACGCAGGTTCGTGAGATTCCATGGGCTGAGGCATCCCGGGGAGCTGGGACCCCAGGAGATCCGCGATTTCCTGGTCGCACTGGCGGTACAGGCGCAGCTGAGCGCGAGCAGTCAGACGCAGGCGCTGAGCGCGCTCGCGTTCCTGTACCGCGAGGTGCTCGGGCGGGAGCCCGGGGACTTGATCGGGCTGGTGCGGGCGAAGCAGCCCGGCCGGCTGCCCGTCGTCCTGACGCGCGAAGAGATCCGCCTCCTCCTGGGCCGGCTCGACGGGACTCCCCGGGTCGTGTGCGTCCTGCTCTACGGCAGTGGGCTCCGGCTGCTGGAGGCCCTCGAGCTCAGGGTCAAGGACCTGGACTTCGCCGCGGGCGAGATCCGGGTGCGGCGAGCCAAGGGCGCGAGAGACCGCGTGACGATGCTGCCTGGGGCGCTTACGGCAGAGCTGCAGCGGCACCTGGACCGGGTGCGCCGCTTGCACCAGCGGGACCTTGCGCGCGGAGCGGGCAAGGCCCCGCTGCCGTACGCCTATGAGCGGAAATCGCCGGCAGCGGCGAAGGACTGGGCCTGGCAGTATGTTTTTCCGGCCGCGAGGCGATACCTGCACCCGTCGGGTGATTACCGCAGGCACCACGTGCATGAGTCCGTGATCCAGCGGGCGGTCCGCTCCGGTGCGCGGGCGGCCGGGATTGCCAAGCGGGTCACCTGCCACAGCCTGCGCCATTCGTTCGCGACCCACCTACTACAGGATGGTTACGATATACGTACGGTCCAGGAGTTGCTGGGCCACCGGGACGTAGCGACTACCATGATCTATACGCACGTGCTGAACCGAGGCGGCAGAGGGGTGAGGAGCCCTGCGGATCGGCTCTAGATCCGGCGGTATAGCGGGCTATGGAATTCCGGATCATTGTGGGACGTATGCGGCGCTGCATGCAGCGTCAATTTGACAGGCTCCGAGCGAGTCCGGACAAGGTAGAGCTTTGTGAGGGTTTGCGGGCTGTCCTGGTGACAGAGTGCTCGAGGGGCTGGAATTGGGGTATGTGGAAGAGTGGAATAAGGATGCGGGGGTGGAGTGGGTTTGCAGTCTAATATCAGTTAGGCAGCGCCACCCAGGATGGATCAACCGAGAGGTAGATGTCGGAGCTCGAGTACTGTGTGAATGCCGAGGATCAGATCTCCTCGGTCAGTGAGGAATGGCTTTCCTTCGCAGAAGCGAACGAG
>DATABZ010000055.1:0-2544 GCA_036259315.1 Gemmatimonadales bacterium
GACACCCAGCGATCTGTCGCCCCGAGGGCGCCGACCCGCTGTCCGCCGTTCATCAGAGCATCTCCACGCTGAGCGCCACGGCGTTGCCGCCGCCCAGGCACAGGGTGGCGAGACCGGTGGAGCCGCCCCGGTCGCGGAGCGCGTACAGGAGCGTCGTGAGCACGCGCGCGCCGCTGGCGCCGATGGGATGGCCCAGCGCGACGGCGCCGCCGTGTACGTTGACCCGATCCCAGTCCCAGCCGAGCTCGCGGCCGTCCGCCAGCGCCTGCACCGCGAAGGCCTCGTTGGCTTCGATCAGGTCGTAACCGCCGATGGTCGTGCCTGCACGATCCATGAGGTTCCGGACCGCGTGCACCGGCGCGAAGAAGATCTCGCGGGGCTCTCCGCCGCCGGTGGCGTAGCCCGTGACTCTGGCGAGGGGTGCGACCCCGTGCGACTTGGCGAAGGCGAGCGAGGCGACCACGAGCGCGCTGGCCCCGTCGTTGAGGCCTGGAGCGTTGCCCGCCGTGACGGTGCCCTGGTCCTTGCGGAATGCCGGCTTGAGCTTGGCGAGCGACTCGACGCTGGTGTCCTTCCGGGGTGCCTCGTCCGCGGCGACCGTCGTCGGACCGCCCTTGCCGGGCACCTGCACCGGCAGGATCTCCGCCTTGAACTTCCCGGCCGCCGTGGCCTCGACAGCCTTGCGGTGACTCTCGTAGGCGAACCGGTCCTGGTCCTCCCGGCTCACGCCGGCCTTCTCGGCGGTGTACTCCGCGTACTCGCCCATGTGGCAGCAGCCGAAGGAGTCCCAGAGTCCGTCGTGGATCATGCCGTCCAGCATCGTCTGGTCGCCGGCCTTGATGCCGCCGCGCATGCCGAAGACGTAGTGCGGTGCGCCGGACATGGACTCCTGCCCGCCCGCCACGATGCACTCCGCGTCCCCCGCCTTGATCGCCTGCGAGGCGAGCATCACGGCCTTCAGGCCGGAGCCGCAGACCTTGTTGATGGTGAGGGCGGGAATGGTGGCAGGGAGCCCGGCGTGGATGAGCGCCTGGCGGGCGGGCGCCTGACCCGAGCCCCCCTGCACCACCTGGCCCATGATCACTTCCTCCACCGCGGCAGGATCGACGCCGGCGCGGGAGACCGCCTCGCGGATGACCATCGCCCCGAGCTGGGGCGCGGTGAAGCTGGAGAGCCCGCCCAGGTACCTGCCGATCGGTGTGCGAACGGCGGACAGGATGACGGGGGTGGTAGCGTCGCTCACGATGACCTCAAGGTACGAGCCGTGAGCAAGATAGCCGGGCTCTAGAGGGGTGGAAAGGCGGATTAAGGAGCGAGCGCGCGGCTTCGCACTTCCTCGGCGATCCGGCCCAGGAACGCCTCCACCGCCATGACCTCCTGCTTCTTCCCCACACCGCGCACCCGCAGCGCGAGGCTGTCGCTCTCCGCCTCCCGCTGCCCGATGACGGCCATGTATGGCACCTTCTGAAGCTCGCCTTCGCGGATGCGGTAGTTGAGCGTCTCGGTACGATCGTCCACGTGGACCCGCAGGCCGGTGGCCTTGAGCCTCGCCGCGAGGGCGCGTGCCGCCCCGCTCTGTGCGTCCGAGATCGGGATCACCCGCACCTGCTCGGGGGCGAGCCACACCGGGAACGCGCCGGCGAAGTGCTCGATCAGGTTGCCGGTGAACCGCTCCAGCGTGCCGTAGATCGCCCGGTGGATCATCACCGGCCGATGCGGGCGGTTGTCGGCGCCGGTGTACTCCAGCTCGAACCGCTCCGGCAGGTTGAAGTCGAGCTGGATCGTGGGGCCCTGCCAGATTCGCCCGATCGCGTCCTTGAACTTGATGTCGATCTTGGGACCGTAGAACGCGCCGCCACCCTCGTCGATCCGGTAGGGAATCCCCTTCCGGTCCAGCGCCTGCTTCAGGACCGCCTCGGCGCGGTCCCAGACCTCGTCGCCGCCGAGCCGCTCCTCCGGCCGGGTCGAGACCTCGAAGTCCAGCTCGAACCCGAACGTGGCGCGCACCAGCCGGTCTACCTGATCGAGACAGAGGAAGATCTCGTCCTCGACCTGGTCCATGGTGCAGAAGATGTGCGCGTCGTCCATGCTGAGGCCGCGCACCCGGAGCAGGCCGTGCAGCGTCCCCGACTTCTCGTTCCGGTAGACGTTCGCCACCTCGCTCAGCCGGATCGGCAGATCCCGGTAGCTCCGCTGCTGGCTCTTGTAGATCAGCGCGTGCATCGGGCAGTTCATCGGCTTCACCCGGTAGCGCACGTCCTCCGCCTCGCCGGCGCCGGCCGCCATCGCCGGGTACTGGTTCGCGGCATAGAGCGGCAGATGCCCGGAGATCCGGAACAGCTCCTCCTTGGTGACGTTCGGCGTGTACACCAGGTCGTAGCCGTTGGCGACGTTGTCGTCCTCCACCGCCCGGGAGAGGAGCCACTTGATCATGGCGCCGCGCGGGTGCCACAGCACCAGCCCGGGACCGATCACGTCCGAGATGGAGAAGAGATCGAGCTGACGGCCCAGCACGCGGTGGTCGCGCTTGCGCGCTTCCTCGAG
>DATABZ010000056.1:0-12254 GCA_036259315.1 Gemmatimonadales bacterium
TCACGCCCCGGGCCCGCACCGTCACGTCCGGGTTGAGCTGCAGGTGCAGCGGCTCCGGCCAGGCCTGCTCGTTGTACTTGTACCAGTTGAAGTACCGCACCTTGTAGGGGCAGTTGTTGGCGCAGTAGCGGGTGCCGACGCAGCGATTGTACACCTGACCGTTGAGTCCGTCCGCCGTGTGATAGGCGGCGTACACCGGGCAGACCGGCTCGCAGGGCGCGTTGACGCAGTGCTGGCAGAGCATCGGCACGAACCTGGGCGAGGACGCGTCGTGGCCTTCGGCGTCGTCCCAGTAGCGCTCGATCCGGAGCCAGGTCATCTCCCGGCCGCGGAGAATCTCGGACTCACCGACCGTCGGGATGTTGTTCTCCGCGTAGCAGGCGGTGACGCAGGCCTCGCATCCGGTGCACTTGGCGAGGTCGATCGCCATGCCCCACAGCGGCACCTCCGGAGTGTAGTCCCCGCGCCGGGTGTCCTGCTTCTGCTCCTCGGACCACCCGTGAATCGCCTCGAGCTCCCGCTCGGTGTTGACCTCGTGGTGGCCGTGCCCTTCCTCCATGTACGCCTGTTCGACCGTGAGGCCTTTCCGCGCCGCCGCGAGCGAGATGGACTCCGCGATCCCGCGGCCCAGCTGGCGGGGAACGCCCGCGATGCTCGCGAGCTTCCGGTAGGCGCCGGTCTTCCGCACCGCGACCCGGGTGGACAGATACGGCACGAACTGGCCCCGCGGGGCGCCGAGCAGGTCGAGGGCGTTCACCCCCCTGCCCTGCGCGATCGCACCGTACGCCGTGTGGCCGAAGCCCAACGGGATCGCGACCGCGTCGTCCCGGATGCCGGGATAGACGTAGACCGGCGCCTCCAGCGTGCCGTAGGGCGAGGTCAGCTCCAGGATCTCGCCATCCCGCACGTCGAGCCTCCGCGCCGCCGCGGGACTCACCTCGACCCAGGAGTGCCAGGTGATCTTGGTGACCGGGTCGGCGTTCTCCATCAGCCACGGCTTGTTGGCCCCGCGGCCGTCGTGGAGCATCGGGTGCGGATAGGTCAGGAAGGTGAAGGCCCCCTCCCCCTCGAACGTGGGCGGGGTGTAGGTGAGCTTGCCGTCCGGAAGGGCGAGCGACACCTCGGCCGCCGGAGGCGGATCCCGGTACACGCCCCCGCGCTGGACGGCGGCGTGCCAGAAGGCGTCCGCGTTGGCTTCCCCCAGCTCCGCGGCCAGGGCGCGCCAGCGCGTCTTCAGATGCTCGTCCCAGCTCGGGGCGGTGAACCGGGCCAGCGATCCGGCCGCCTTGCGGCTCACCCGCAGCAGGACCTCGCCCGCGGGCAGCGTGTTGAAGACCGGCTCCATGACCGGCTGCATGAGGCCGTAGACGCCGGCGCGCGGCCGGGCATCGTCCCATCGCTCCAGTGCATGGTGCTGGGGCAGGAGCAGGTCGCACAGCGCCGCGGTCTCGTCGAGGTAGAGCGAGGTCGAGACCTTGAAGCCCACCCTGGCGAAGCGATCCGCGAACCCGCTGCTCTTGGGGAGCGTGTAGGCCGGATTGGCCTCGTGCACCAGGGCCACGGCGATCTCGCCGGCCTCCATGGCCTGGGCGAGCCTCGCCAGCTCGGCATGGCCGTCGGCGGCGGCCAGGCCGGCGCCGAAGCGCACGGTCTCGCCGATGTTGCCGGCGACGAAGTTCAGCACGTTGACCGCGGCGCAGACCTCGGTCGCCGCGGCGTGCTGCGAGCCCACGCCCCCGGCGACTGCGAGGCTAGGCCGGGCCGCCGCGAACTCCCGGGCCACGCGCTCGATGGTCTCGGCCGGCAGCCCGGTCTCCTTGGCCGCCATCGCCGGGGTATAGGAAGAGAGGGCGGACGCGAGTCCGACCCGGTCCTCGCCCCGATCGCTGACCAGCACGTTCGCCATGGCGAGCGCGAGCGCGGCCTCGGAGCCCGGCTTGATCGCCAGCCATTCGTCGGCGTTGAGACCCGTCAGGTCGCGGCGGGGAGCGGCGTAGACGAACTTCGCGACGTCGCCCTCCGCGAACCCGTGCGAGCGGGCGAAGCCCCGCTGGTTCTCGATCGGCGAGCCCCAGCTGTCCAGGAAGTCGGCGCCGAACGAGACGATGTACTTCGCCCGGCCGAAGTCGTGGGCCGGCATCTCGTCGAGCCCGAAGACCTGGCGGTTGGCGGCGCGGACCGGCTCGTGATCGAAGCTCTCGTGCCGCACCAGCCGCCCGCCCAGCGCCGCGGTCCACTCGGCCAGCAGGTCGGAGAAGGTGCCGCGGGGCGCGCCGCTGATGACCGCGAGGCGGGGGCCCGCCTCGGTGAGCTTCGCCGCGAGCCGGGCGATCGCGTCGTCCCAGGTGATCTCGACGAACCCGCCGTTCGCCGCTCGGGCCATCGGCGCCCTGATCCGGCCCGGGTTGTAGAGGCCCTGGAGGGAGGCCTGGCCGCGGGAGCAGAGCCTGCCCCGGTTGATCGGGTGCTCGGGGTTCCCCTCCAGCTTGACCGCGCGGCCCTCCCGCGTGCGCACGTGCAGGCCGCAGCCGCTCGGGCACTCCGTGCAGGTGCTCGCGTACCAGGTGGCGACCCCCGGCACCTGGTCCTCCGACTGCACCAGGTAGGGCACCAGCTTCTGGACCCGGTCGGTGGAACAGCCGCTCAGCGCCAGGGCCCCCCCACCGGCCGACACGCCGAGCACGCTGAGGAACCGCCGGCGGTCGAGGGTGGACGGCTGATGCTCGTCAGACATCTTGAAGTCCTCGAAGAACCATCACTGCGCTCGGGATGAGCCCGCGCGCGCGCGCGTTCAGTAGTGGCATACCGAGCAGTCGCGCGACACGTTGCGCTCCAGGTGGCACGTGATGCAGAGCCCATGTTGTCCACCTTCTGCACCTTGTAGACCTGGGGCATGCGACTCACGTCGCCGTGGCAGGTGGCGCAGGCGGTTGGGCCCAGCGCCTTGACGTGCCGCTGGTGAGGAAAGTGGGCGTGGCGCGGCAGGAAGTGCACCCGGATCCATTCGATCGGCTTCTTCTCGGTCCAGGCCTGCCGGAGCTTCTGGATCTCGAGCCGGCTGGCGGTGTCGCTGCCGGCCACCAGCAGATGGCACCCCATGCAGGTCTGCATGGTGGGAATGCCCGGCTCCGGCGAGACGTTGACCGAGTAGTGGCAGTACTGGCACTGGATCTTGAACTGCCCGGCGTGGATGTCGTGCCGGAAGAAGATCGGCTGCCGGGGGCCCTTGAGCGAGCCGGTGTCGCTGATGACGGGAGCCGTGATCGAGTCGGCGGGGGCGGCGGCCTGCTGCGCCTGCGGACTCGGGCCGGTGAACGCCAGCAGAGCGGCCAGTCCGCCGACTCCGACGCCGCCGAGCACGATTGCCAACGTTCGCATCATCGATCCCACGCTGAGGGAGACACCCGCAGGAAGGCGATCGCCGCCCCACCACCACCGCGGCGCGACTGAGGCCGTTCACCGCGCGTCCCGCGCGCCGAAACATACCTCAGACCACGCGCGGCACAACCCGATACTCCGACGGATTCGGACCCGGTCAATCGGTCTCCAGATCGTCGTGGCGCTTCGCGGCCGCACCCTTGGGTCGGGGCCCGCGGTGCTGCGCCGGACGCTCGCTCAACCATTCGCCTTTCCGGCGCGCGAACGTCAGGAAACCGTCCACGACCCTCCGGTCGCCCAGCTCGAGCCAGCACCAGCGAACCGGTCCGGTGCGCTGCGCCTCCGCGACGGCCTTGGCGACCTCCGCGGAAAGCCGCGGGATCGCGCGCAGGCGACCCTCCTCGATGTCGCTGAGGGTGAACGTGGTCGAGATCCCGTTTCCCACCACGTGCACCCAGCAGAGCTTGCGGCTGCCGATGCCGTACTCCCAGCTCCAGCGCCAGCTCGCGCCCATGTAGCGAACCGACTCGGCGACGCCGCGGATCGCCAGCAGTCCGGAGCGTACCGCCTCGAACCGGGATGCGACCGCCGCGGGTAGATCGGCCAGCGGGGCCGCCGGGTCCGGCTGCATGTCCGGGTCCGGATAGCGCGCCGCAACCCAGTAAGCGCTCGAGCGTCCCTTGCTCACGAGGGACCGGCCAAGGGCGGCTCGCCCACGGGGAGACCGGCGCGCTCAAGGTAGCGGACCACCTCGATCCCCATCGCGCGAACCAGCGACGCCTCCCGGCCGTCCAGACCGGCGCGGTGCACGACCTCCCTGAAGGATCGCATGACGCTCTCGGACCGGCGGGTCTTGAAGAAGTCCACCGCCCAGAGCGCACGCTGCCAGTCGCCGAACAGCTCTTCGAGCTGCGCCGAGGTGGCCGGAGGGGTGTCCTTGCGGGGCGGCTTGAGCGGCAGGCTCTCGCCTCCGCGCGCGAGCCAACTCTCGTACGCCATGATGGCGACGGCCTGCGCCAGGTTCAGGGAGGGGCTCCGCGGATCGGTGGGGATCGTCACCAGCACGTGCCCGATGTCGAGCTCGGCGTTGGTGAGACCCCGGTCCTCCCGGCCAACGACCATCGCCACCGGCCCACCGTCCGAGCGCTCCACCAGCTCGGCGGCGGCCTCCCGCGGGCGGACGGTGCGCCGCTTCGCGGTCCGGCCCCGCGCGGTCAGAACCGCGACGTGCACGCAGTCCGCCACCGCGGCCTCCAGCGAGTCCAGGATCTCGATCCGGGCCACGAACTCCGCGCTGTTGTGCGCGATCCCCTCGATCCGCCAGGGGTCGAAGGCCTCGGGGCTCACCAGCCGCATCCGCTCGATCCCGAAGTTCCGGGCGATCCGAACCGCACTGGCGATGTTCACGATGTCCTGGGGATTCACGAGAACCAGGATGGGGGCGGACCCAGCGACCATCACCCCTCACCGAGGAAGCTGGTGTCGTGCCGCTTCGCCTTGAGGGACGCCGCGAGTCCGGCCTTGTCCACCGCCTTCAGGTACGCTTCCTTCGGCTCCACCTGCCGGGAGTCCACCAGCTCCATCAGCGCGTCGTTCAGGGTCACCATGCCGACCTTGCGGTTGGTCTGCATGATGGAGGGGATCTGGAAGGTCTTGCCCTCCCGGATGAGATTGGACACCGCGGGGATGGAGAGCAGGACTTCCCGGGCGGCGACGCGGCCGCCCCCGATCTTGCGGCAGAGCGTCTGGGCGATCACGCCGCGGAGCGACTCGGACAGCATCACCCGCACCTGCGACTGGCGGTCGGCCGGGAACTGGTCGATGATGCGGTCCACCGTCGAGGCGGCCGTCGTGGTGTGCAGGGTCCCGAACACCAGGTGGCCGGTCTCGGCGGTCTCGATGGCGATGGACACCGTCTCCAGGTCCCGCATCTCGCCGACCAGAATGATGTCCGGGTCCTCCCGCAGCGCGGCGCGCAGGGCCTGCTTGAACGAGCGGGTGTGGACACCCACCTGCCGCTGGGTGACCAGGCACTTCTTGCTCTGGTGCACGAACTCGATCGGATCCTCGATGGTGATGATATGGTCGGTGCGGGTCCGATTGATCAGATCCACCAGCGCCGCCAGCGTGGTGCTCTTGCCCGAGCCGGTCGGGCCCGTGACCACCACCAGCCCCTTGGTGAGGTAGCAGAGGTTCTGCACCTCGCGGGTGATCCCCATCTCGTCCGCCGTGCGGACGCTGGTGGGGATGACCCGGAATACGGCCATCGGGCCCAGGCGGTCCCGCCCCGCGTTGCAGCGGAACCGGGCGAGCCCCTCCAGCTCGTAGGCCCAGTCGGTGTCGCCTCCCTCGCGGTACTCCGCGATCTCGCGAGGCGTCATGATGCTCGCCAGCAGGGTCTCCAGGCGCTCGGCAGGGATGGGCGCACGGTCCTCCCGGACCAGCTCCCCGTGGCGGCGGAGCAGCGGCGGCTGGCCGGCGCGGAGGTGGAGGTCGGAAGCCTCCGCCTCCACCAGCAGCCGCAGCAAGCCGTCCATCTCCGCACGTGCCGCCTCCAGTTCGGCCGCCCGCGCTGCCGCAGACGCACCGCCTTGAGCGACACTTGCGCTCGCCCCGGCGGCCCCGGCACCCGCCCCCGCCCGGGCGGGGCGCACGAAGGCTCGTGACCCCTCGGCGGCCGGCGTGATCTCGACCTGCACCTCGCCGCTGGGCGAGTGGTAGCCGAACGAGACCGGTGCGCCCGCCCCGACTTGCCCCGCAGCCTCGCCGGCGATCTCCCGCAGCAGCCCGACGATCTGCCCGTCATTCAGCGGGTCCCGGGTGATCGCGCGGGCGGCGCCGTTGGTCACCAGCGCGGCCGGCTGCCCGACCGTGAGCTGGAGGGCGTCCGCGCGCTGCTCGTGCATGACTTGAATGAAGCGGTCGAGTCGGGCCACGGTGGATCTCAGTCGAGAGGACGAATGAAGCGAACGTGCAGCTTGTTGATGTAACGGGTGCGGCCGTCGGCCCAGAGCGCGAAGAACTCGCCCTCGCCGTTCAGGAAGTCGAGCGTGCGCCTTCGCCCCGGGGGGAGCTCCAGCGTCACCAGTCCGTGGTGCCGGGCGCCGTCGGGCAGGACGACCTCCAGCTCGACCATGGTCGCAGCCGTGACCCGGTCGGGGTCGGGCGGCGGCACGTCTTCCTGGCAGGTGATCTCCAGGACTCGCGCCTTGGGCACCAGCGCCACGCCCCCCTCGGACAGGGTCAGCGCGAAGAAGGCATCCGGCCGATTCAGCATCTCCAGCGGAGTCTCGGAGCCGCCCGGCTGCGGGTACGCCGGCCGGGTGAGCAGGTGCAGATCGCCGGCGAGCACGGTTCCTTCGACCAGAGCCACGTGCGCGGCGAGCCGGTTGGTCGAACCCCAGTCGCTCATCGGGGGGATCGGGGCATAGGTGCGGAAAGTGACCGAGCGGGGGAAGACCGGCAAGTGGGTCGGGTCAGCCCCGGATCTCGGTCCCGGCCGCCGATTCGATGAGCCGAATCGCCTCCAGGTGGTCGGCTGACTCGCCGAGCGCGGCGCGGGCCCGGCCGAAGAGCTCCCCGGCACGCGTGATCATCGGGCCGTCGACCCCGGTCTCGCGCAGCACCTCCCGGGCGATCCCGACGTCCTTCTCGAGGAGTGCCAGCCGAAAGGTCCGGGGCCAGGCGCCGGTGAGCACCCGCTCGGGGACCAGACGCTCCGTCACGTGCGAGCGGCCGCTGGATCCATTGATCACCTCCAGCGCCGTGCGCGCGGGGACGCCCGCCTTCACCAGCGCCGCGAGCCCCTCGCCGACCGCGAGAATGTTCACCGCGAGCAGCGCGTTGTTCACCGCCTTGAGCGCGTGGCCCGCCCCCACCGGTCCCACCCGCTCGATGCGGCTCCCCATCAACGCCAACACCGGCCGCGCGCGGTCGAAGGCCGCCTCGTCCGCGCCGACCATGATCGTGAGGGTGCCGGCCTCCGCGCCGCTGGTGCCGCCGCTCACCGGCGCGTCGGCGAAGGCGATGCCCCGGTCGGCGAGGCGCGCGGCGATCCGGCGGGACGTGGCCGGGTCACCCGACGTGCAGTCGAGGAGGAGGGCGCCGGCCTGGAGCCCGGCCAGGAGACCGTCGGTACCCCCCAGCAGAGCTTCGACCTCTCGCGAGGTGGGAAGGCAGGTGAGGACCACGTCCGCCCCCTCCGCCGCCTCCCGTGCGGTGCCCGCGCTCCGGACGCCGTGAGCGCGCGCGAACTCCTCCGCACGCGCCCGGGTCCGGTTCCAGACGGTGAGCTGCGCGCCGCGGGCGAGCCGCGCCGCCATCGGCGCGCCGATCGCGCCGAGGCCGAGAAACGCGGCCCGGCGCACGCTCAGGTCTCGTTTCCCGGGACCGTGGCTTCCCCGCTCTTCCGCTGACCCAGCTCCCGGTCGATCATGAGGAGACCCGGGCGGTCCTCGCCGACCATGCGGAGCTGCTCCGCCAGGAGCCCGCTGGTCTTCTCCTCCTCTACCTGCTCCTGCACGAACCAGTCGAGAAAGACGCGGCTGGCGAAGTCGCGCTCGTCCACCGCCAGCCCGTACACCTTGTTGATGCTGGCGGTGACCTGCTGCTCGTGCTTGTGTGCCTGGTCGAAAGCCTCGCGTGGGGAGCCGAAGTCGGCGGGTGGACGGCCGAGCTCGTGCAGCTCGACCTTGCCGCCCCGGTCCAGAATGTGATCGAAGATCTTCATCGCGTGCTTGGTCTCCTCCTGGGCCTGGCCCCGCATCCAGCGGGCGAGGCCGGGGAGGTTCGCGCGATCGCAGAACGCCGACATTGAGAGGTAGAGATACGAGGAGTAGAATTCGTGCTTCATCTGCTCGTTCAGGGCATCCTGCATCGTCTTGCTCATCATCGGCTGGAGCTCCGGTCCGTGGGTGCGTCGAAGATAGCATGAGCGCCCGCATTCTCCACGTGGATCTCGACGCCTTTTTCGTCGAGGTCTGCCGGCAGCGCCACCCCGAATTGCGCGGGGTCGAGCTCCTGGTCGTCGGCGGCCGACGCGACCAGCGCGGCGTCGTGCAATCCGCCTCCTACGGCGCGCGCCGTTACGGCATCCATGCCGGAATGCCCATCGCCCAGGCCGTGCGGCTCTGCCCCGCCGCCACGTTCTTCCAGGGCTCCTTCGTCCACTACCGCGACGCCTCGCGCGCGGTTCGAGCGGTGCTCCAGCGGTTCTCGCCCACCGTGGTGATGGCATCGCTCGACGAGGCCTACCTCGACTTCGCCGGGACCGACCGGCTGTACCCGGTGTCGCTCCTGCCCGTGGCCGAGCGGATCCGGGACACGGTCCGGGAGGAGACCGGGCTGGACTGCAGCATCGGCATGGGACCCAACCGCATGATCGCCAAGCTCGCCTCCGACTGCGCCAAGCCGCGCGGACTCATGGAAGTGCGAACCGGCTGGGAGGAGGGCTTTCTCGCCGGGCTCCCCCTGGGGGCACTCCCGGGCGTCGGGCCGAAGACCGCGGCACGATGGGCCGAGCTCGGGCTCACCGACGTGTACCAGGTGCAGCGGATGGAGGAGGAAGCGCTGGCGCGGCTGGTGGGCGGCGATGCGCGCGGGCTCAAGCGACGCGCGCACGGCTACGGCGGCTCGACGCTGCGCGGTGAGCGGCTCCCCAAGTCGGTGAGCCGGGAGACGACGCTCTCGCGCGACCTGCGCGATCCCGAGGAGCTGGAAGCGATCCTGTCACTGCTCACGGCGCGGGTGGCAGGCCAGCTCCGGGAGGAGCAGCTGGTCGGCCGCACGGTGACGCTCAAGCTGCGGCACGACGACTTCCGCACCGTCACCCGGCGGCGGACCCTCGAGTCCGCGACCGACCTCGATGCCGAGCTGTACGCGGCGGCGCGCGCACTGTTCCGGGAGACCTTCGAGGAGGTGCGCCGGCGCAATCGGGGAGTTCGGCTGATCGGCGTCGCCGCGACCAACCTCGGCGTGGCCGCGGAGGCCGACCTGTTCGAGCCGGCGGAGCGGCAGCGGCTCCGGGAGCTCTCCGCGGCGGTGGACAAGGTGCGTGGGAAGTACGGGTTCGGCGCGGTAACGCCGGGATCGGTGCTGCGGGCGCGCCGGCGGCGCAGGGATTAGCCGGTCGCGCTCCGCCTCAGCGTGAGCGCGGCCGCAGGTCCTTGTCCTCGAAGCGGAGTCCGACCGTGCCGTCGCGGCTGGTCACCCGGGGGCCCAGGTCGCGGAAGGTCGCCTCGCCCGCGGGGGACCGGGCCCGCACGGTGCTGTTGGCGTACAGGCGGTAGTACCCGATGAACACCCGCCCGGCCCCGGGGCGGACCGCGCAGCCGCAATCGAGCGCGCCCTCGAGCCCGGCGTTCACGGTGATCCTGAGAAGACCGCTACCGGCATTCGTGATGAGCGGCGCGAAGTAGTCGGCGTCGCCCTGACGGACCCAGGCGCTGTCCGCCACCCGCCCGCGGCCGCGAAGGACGACTGCGCCGCGTATCTCCTCCCCCATCGGCGTCTCGTCCGCCGACAACGGCCGGATCAGCTGCCACTCCGCGACCGCGACCCCGTCGGCCGCGAGCTCGACCGTCTCGCCTGGACCCACGGTCTCCGTGCGACCATCGAGCGAGAGACGTACTGGAGCGGCGAGGGTATTGGTGAAACGAAGCCGCGATCTATTCAGCAGCAGGTACGCCGCGCCGGTCGCGACGATCGCCAGCGCGAGGGCGAGCAGCACGGTGCGGCGCACCGTTCAGCGCACCGGGAGGAAGGAGCTCAGCGGGTTTCGCCGCTCGGTGTCGGCCTTGCGTGAAGGCTCGGCTCGCCGTGGTGTGGCGCCAGCGGGCGGACGCAGATCGGCTCGCTGCACCCGAACCTCCACGGCCCCGCTCGCCGGGTCTCGCCGATCGCCGACTCCGTTGAATCGCGCGCTCCACCCGCGGCTGTCGGTGACCCGGAGCGCCGTGGAATCGGTATACCGGTAATAGCCGAGGCGCAGCGAATCGCCGCTGGCAATCCGGCAGTCGCAATCGATACTGTCGTCGGGCCCCACGACGGCCACGGTCAGCGGCCGCCCGGCCTGGTTCACGACCGTCGGCGCGAACCGCGTCTCACCGCCGGTCTCGGCGTCCACTACCCGGTAGAGCTCTCCCTGCACGCGCTCGGCCACGATCGCGCCCTCGACGCGCGTACCGAGAATTCGATCCCCTGCCCCAGGCTGCACCATCGCCCAACTCGCCTCGAGCGGCTCGGCGTCGCGCAGCGGCAGTCTTCCAGTTTCTCCCGGCCGGATGGTGAGCGCCGTGTCTCCCATGCTGAGCGCGATGGGCTCGGCCAGCCGGTTCTCGACCGCCAGGGTGGGAGCGCCGAGGGCATCGCCCACGGCGGATTCCTCGACTCCGCCGCGCACCGGATCGGCCCGGTAGCCCGCCACGCCTCCGAACTCCCGCTCCCGCCCGCCGGCGGTCACGACGACCAGCACGGCCGCGAGCACGGCAGCCGCGGCGCCGACCAGCCAGCCGCGCGCACTCGGGGGGCGCCCGGCCTGCATCATCTCGGTCGGCGTCTCGTCGGCTCGGGGAAGGAGCGTGACGGGATCCACCGTGGCACCGTGTGCACCTGTTCTGCCCTCCCGGATCGCCTCCAGCACCGCTCGCGCCGTGGGAAACCGGTCGTCGGGATGCTTGGCCATGCAGCGGAGCACGATGGACCCGATCCAGGGAGGAATGCCGTCCCGGGAGAGGCTGGCAGAAGGCACCGGCTCGCGGATGTGGCGCCCGACGATCTCCTGCGAATCGGCACCCTCGAAAGGCGGGGCGCCGGTGAGCAGCTGGAACAGCACGGCGCCGATGCCGTACACGTCGCTGCGGGCGTCCACGCTCCGGCTGCCGAGCGCCTGCTCGGGGCTCATGTACAGCGGGGTGCCGACGATGAAACCGGCATCCGTGAGGTTCGCGGGCCCGTCGAGGTACTTCACGATCCCGAAATCGACGAGGAGGGGCCGTCCCGTCCCCCCTTCGAGGAGGATGTTGTCGGGCTTCACGTCCCGGTGCACCAGGCCGTTGTCGTGGGCGTGCTGGAGCGCCTCGAGGATGGGCTCGACGACCCGCAGGGCGCGGTCCGCCGGCAGGGGCCCCTCGGTCCGGAGCAGGTCGGCAAGGGTCCGGCCCTCGAGGTAGGGCATGGCGTAGTACACCAGGCCCTCCCCTTCGCCCACGAAGTGAATCGGGACCGTGTTGGGGTGGCTGAGCCGGGCGATCGCCCGCGCCTCTTGCTTGAACCGCGCGATCGTGGTCGGGGTCCAGGGTAGGTCCGAGCGCAGCACCTTCACGGCCAGCCGGCGCTGGAGGTCGGTGTCCACCACCTCGAATACCTCGGCGAAGCCGCCATGGCCGATGAGCCGAACGACGCGGAACTGCCTGCCGAGCGCGCGCGCCAACCGGTCGAGCGCGCGGGTGTCGCCCGGCGGGTGCGGGTCGAGCGAGGAGACCTCCACGCCGAAGACCGCGAGGCTCCCCGGACCGCAGCGGGGACAGTGCGACATCCCCTCGCGCAGCAGCGTATGGCAGGACGAGCAGACCAGTACCGTCAGAGCGCCTCCGAGGATTCACCCGCGGCCCGCCTGAAGGTTAACCTCGCAGCCGCGAACCGGTTACCCGCCCCGGAGGGCGGTAGCCGGTCGGCTTCGAGGGCGCGGCGCGGAACGCAGGTGAAATCACAACGTTGCACCTGACGCAAGTTGACGAATACATTCTGCTGCCAGTGCACCCAAATGAGCAAGCCTGTCAGGCAAAACTCGCACATCATGCACGTTCTGCTTGACAGCATGCGAATCATGGGGTATCCTGTAGCAGTCGTTTGGAACACCGCTCCGAGGCATCCGTGAC
>DATABZ010000057.1:0-1839 GCA_036259315.1 Gemmatimonadales bacterium
ACGTGCTGAGCTTCGAGGAGATCGGCGCCAAGATCGACGAGTGCAAGGCGATCGGCGGAGTGCAGATCCTGCTCCAGGGCGGCCACAACCCCTACATCCCGTTCGAGTGGTACCTCGAGCTGATGCGCTACATCAAGCGCAACCACCCGATCCACATCCACGGCTTCTCTCCCAGCGAGGTGGTGTTCTTCAGCGAGCGGTTCGGCCTCGCGGTGCCGGACGTCGTCCGGGAGCTTCGGGAGGCGGGGCTCGACAGCATCCCCGGCGGGGGTGGCGAGATTCTGGTGGACACCGTCCGCGAGCGTGTCGCCAGGAAGAAGGCGCAGACCGAGGAGTGGCTGGGCGTGCAGGAGGAGGCCCACCGCCAGGGAATGAGGACCTCGGTCACCATGATGTACGGGCTGGGCGAGACGACCGCCGATCGCGTCGAGCACCTCCTCCGTGTGCGCGAGCTCCAGTCGCGGACCGGCGGCTTCACGGCCTTCATCTGCTGGCCGCTCCAGCCCGAGGGCACCCCGGAGATGTCGCACTACCAGAAGACCGACGCGGTGACCTACCTGCGCACCCTGGCGCTCGCTCGGATCGTGCTGGACAACGTGCCCAACCTCCAGTCGTCCTGGGTGACCATGGGTCACAAGGTGGGTCAGATCGCGCTCCGGTTCGGCGCCAACGACTATGGCAGCCTGATGATGGAGGAGAACGTCGTCTCGGCCGCCGGCACGACCTATCGAACCACGCTCGCCGAGATCGACCGCATCATCCGGGACGCCGGCTACGAGCCTCGGCGGCGGCGGCAGGATTATTCGGTCATCGAGGAGGTCGTTGCGGCGTGAGGGTCGGCATCGGCTACGACTCGCATCGCTTCACCGACGCGCGGCCTCTGCTCCTCGCCGGCATCCGCATCCCGGACGCACGGGGGCTCGCCGGCCACTCGGACGCGGACGCTGTCGCGCATGCGCTCACCGATGCCATTCTCGGGGCCGCCGCAGCGGGGAACATCGGTCAGTTGTTCCCCGACAGCGATCCGCAGTGGAAGGACGCCGATTCCATGGAGCTGCTGCGCACCGCCCACGAGCTGGTGCGGGGACGGGGCCACGGGCTGGTCCAGGCCGACCTGACGGTCATCACCGAGGCGCCGCGTCTCGGGGCGCACCTCCCGGCCATGGCCGAGTCGCTCGCGGCGCGCCTGGGTGTCCCCGCCGGTGCCATCAGCGTCAAAGCCAAGACGAACGAAGGCATGGGCTTCATCGGGAAGGGAGAGGGGCTGGCGGTGATCGCGGTCGCCGTGCTGGAGGCGCGCTGATCGAAGCCCTGCTGCAATGGGTCGCGAGTCTGCCGCCGACGGCCGTGTACGGCGTGCTCGCCCTGCTCGCCGCCCTGGAGAACGTGGTGCCGCCGGTGCCCTCGGACGCGGCCGTCGCCCTGGGTGCCTTCCTGTCCCACCGTGGCGTCACCACCCCCGGGCTGGTCTTCCTCGTCACCTGGACCGCCAACCTGGCCGGCGCCGCGCTGGTGTACCTCGCCGCCCGGCGCTATGGCCACCGGCTGTTCGCCAGCCGCACCGGCCGTCGCCTGCTCGCGCCCAGGTCGCTCGCCGTGATCGAGCGGGAGTACCTGCGCTTCGGAATCATCGGCATCTTCATCAGCCGCTTTCTTCCGGGCATCCGCGCCGTGGTGCCGCCGTTCGCGGGACTGGTGAGGCTGGGCGCCTTCCGCACCTTCGCGCCGATGGCCATCGCCTCCGCCATCTGGTACGGTGGCATCACCCTGGTGGGCTCGTTCCTCGGCGCGCAGTGGGAGCGCATTCTCGACATTCTCGAAGACGTGAACCGCACCATG
>DATABZ010000058.1:0-14171 GCA_036259315.1 Gemmatimonadales bacterium
CGACGGCCGCCAGCGCCAGGAGGGGGATCAGGTGGGCGAAGGGGCGGCGGGTCATCGGGCGTTCTCCTGGGAGGTGGCGGCGAGGGCGGTCTTCCCCTGCGGGACGAAGCTCAGCACCACCCGGTGCCTGCCGTGCAGGTATCGCTGCGCCGCGCGCTGCACGTCCGCGGGGGCCAGCGCGCGCACCCGGCGCAGGTCCTCCACGAGGTAGTCGGGGCGCCCCGTGTAGTACAGGTACGAGTTGAGCTGCTCGGCCTTCCCCTCCACCGTGGAGATGGAGAGCACGAACTCCGTCTCCAGGCCGTTGACGACGCGCTGCACCTCCTCGGCGGTGGGGCCCTCGGAGGCGAGCTTCGCCACCTCCTCCAGCACCGCCCGCTCCAGCGCTCCCAGGTCGCCGTCCGGGCGCGCGGTCACTCGCACGAAGAAGTCTCCCGAGAGGAGCTGCCCGTTCTGGAATGCGCTCACCTGCTGCGCGGTGCGCTCGTCGTAGACGAGCCGCCGGTACAGTCGGGAGTTCTTCCCTTCCGCCAGCAGGTAGGCCAGCGCGTTCAGCGCCCAGTGGTCGTCCGAGAAGAGCGGCGCGGTCCTCCACGCCAGGTTCACCTGCGGGAGCGTGACCTTGTCCTCCCGCACCAGGTGGCGTGTCCCGGCCAGCGGTGGAATGCGGGGGTCGAGCTTCGGCACGTCCGCGCCACGCGGGATCCAGCCGAAGTGCTTCTCCACCAGGGGCCGGACCTGGGCGGGGGTCACGTCCCCGGCGATCACCAGCGTGGCGTTGTTGGGGACGTAGTAGGTGCGGAAGAACTGCTTCACGTCCTCCAGCGAGGCCGCGCCGAGGTCCGCCATCGAGCCGATGGGGAGCCACGAGTACGGCGACCCGGCCGGGTAGAGGGTGGAGAACATCTGCTCCAGGAAGAGCCCGTACGGCTGGTTCTCGTACCGCTGCCTCCGCTCGTTCTTCACCACCTCGCGCTGCCCGTCCAGCTTGCCCTGGTGCATGTCGTCCAGGAGGCCGCCCAGGCGGTCCGCCTCCAGCCACAGCGCCAGCTCCAGCGCGTTGGAGGGGACCGTCTCGTAGTAGTACGTCCAGTCGAAGCCGGTGGTGGCGTTGCTGGTGCCGCCGGCGGCGAGCAGGAGGCGGTCGAAGTCGCCCTCCTCCACGCGCGTGCTCCCCTCGAACATCACGTGCTCGAAGAGGTGGGCGAAGCCGGTCCGGCCGGGCTTCTCGTGGATCCCGCCCACGCCGTAGTACGTGTTTAGCGTGACCAGCGGGGTGGAGTGGTCCTCGTGGACGAGCACGCGCAGGCCGTTGGCGAGGGTGAACTCCGTGTAGGGGACGCTCACGTCCTGCGCCGCCAGCGGACCGACGAGCGCGGCGAGCAGGAACAGCGGAAGCAGCCTGGGCATGGGAGCGCTGGGTGGGTTGGGGCGGGATGCCGGCGGGCGGGGATGCCCACGCGGCGGCTACGGCTCGGCTTCGGAGCCCGAGACCTGCCGGTACCAGTCGAGGACGACGGGGTGTCGCCCGCGGTTCCCGGGTCCTTGCTCCGCCATCAGAGCTTCGATCTCCTCGACCTCGCGGGGGGCGCCGGCCGAGACGCGCTCGGCACCGCCCGGGGTGACGAAGTAGTCGTCCTCGATCCGGACCCCGATGTTCCGGTACCGCTGGAGCGCGGCGCGCCTCCGGGCGGCGAAGGCGCGGTTCCGCTCCGTGTCCGGGAGGAAGTCGAAGGCGTCGGCGCGCACGTAGATTCCCGGCTCGATGCTGATGGCGCTCCCGGGTGCCAGGGGCCCGTAGTACGACACGTCGGGGTCATGGACGTTCAGCCCGATCCCGTGCGACACGCTGTGCATGTAGAAGAGCCGGAACTGCGGGCACTGCGCGAGCCCGTCCGTTCCCCTGCAGTCGTAGGTGGCGTCCGGCGCGTCGATGAGCCCCAGGCGGGCGAGCCCCCCGGCGACCGCCTGCGCGGCCGTCGCATTCAGCGTCTGGAGGGTAACCCCGGGACGCGCCAGGGACTCCGTGGCTTTCTGCGCGGCGAGCACCACCTCGTAGACCTGCCGCTGCTCGGGCGTGAAGCGTCCGCCGACGGGGACCGTCCGGGTGACGTCGGCGGCGTACCCCCTGTACCCCGCGCCCACGTCCATCACCACCGTCTCCCCGGCCTGCATGATCCGCCCGTTGGAGCGGTAGTGGAGCGTGGTGGAGTTGGGGCCCGAGCCGACGATGGAGGGAAAGGCGCGGCCGTCTCCCCCGTGCCGGCGGAAGGTGTACTCGATGAGCGCCTGGATCTCGAACTCGCCCATGCCGGGCTCGATGCTCCGGATGGCCTCCCGCTGCGCCACGGCGGTGATGTAGATCGCCCGGCGCAGCATGTCGAGCTCTGCGGGCGACTTGGCCGCGCGGAGCCGGAGCATCTGCTCGTCGAGGGGCACGACCCGCGTGCCTGGCCGGCCCGCGGCGGCCCTCTGCGCGATCTGCGCGCCGCGGCGCAGCGGCCCGTCTGCGGGCGCGTCCATCGCGAGCGGCGACAGGGTGTAGAGGGTGGGGGTGTTCCCGAGGTGGGCGTGCAGCACGGGGAGGAGGGAATCGACCGTGCGGGCCGGGATCCCGGTCAGGGCCTGCGCCCGCTCGGGCCCGAGGCGGACTCCGTCCCACACCTCGCGCGCGGGGTCCCGCGGCAGCACGAAGAGGCGCTCGCTGACCCGCCCCCCGGCCTTGGCGATCACCAGCGCGGCCTCCGGCTCGGTGAGCCCCGTCAGGTAGCGGAAGGACGCGTTCTGCGCGAAGCCCTGCGGGTCGAGCGCGTCGTCCCCCTCCCCGAACGCCACCAGGACGCCGTCCTCCATGGCGGCTGCCAGGGCCGCCCTCCGGCGTGCGTGCTCCTCGCGGGCCACCGGGACGGGCGCCGGGGCCGCCGCGAGCACCGCGCCGTCCGCCTCCCCGGCGGCTCGCGGGTCCGCCCGGTACTGGGAAGCGAGGGGGGTGGAGGCGATCAGTGCGAGCATTGCGCCCGTGAGCGCTCGCGCATGAATGGAGCGAAGCATTCGACGTCCTCGGGAGGGGGATGCCTGCGGCCGTCCGGTGCCGAAACGATCAGGGGGGGACCTGGCCCGCGCCACCCCGGGGTTACGAGACGAGAATCCGGGTTGTGGAGCGCGCAAGGGAGGGATGAAAATCAGCGGGGGGGGGCCAGGATGGGTGCGACTCACGCGACAGGGCGGCTCCACCGGCGGCGCGGTTTCCACCACCCGCGCCGCGGCCTCCCGGCTCGCCGTGCGCAGGTCCGAGCGGAGGGGCCCTGCACAGCGCTATGGCGTGATTCGCTCGAAGGTCAGGGGCCCGTCGATGAACAGGTGCGTCACGCGGCCGGTGGGGTCCTGGCGAAAGCCGAGCACACGGGCGCCGTCCACACGCCTGAACAGGAGTGGTCCGGTTCGCACCCAGCGCTGCCCTGCAAAGGTGAGCGTGCCGTCCTCGTTCACGCTGACCGTCGGCCCTTGCTGCGGCGCCGGCCGGCCGCAGCTGTGGCAGTACACGTTCCACCGGTACCGTCCCGCGAAAGCCTGCGCCGCCGGCTCCCATCGCCTGCTCGGATGCGGTGGAGCGGCGCGGGCGAAGAAGCGCCGCACGATCGCCTCCCGCAGGGCGTCTCGCAGAGTGCTCCCCTCGACGTGCCCGACGACGAAGAAGCCTGCACCGTGGTCGGGCAGCAGCACCATCCCACTGCTCGTGCCCGCGACGGTGCCGCCGTGCTCGACGATCCTCGCGCCGAACAGGTCGCCCTCGAAGAAGCCGAGCGCCACACCGGGCACGTCGGGATGGCCACGGCCGTTCGGCTGGCGCATCGCTCGCGCACTCCGCCCCGACAGGATGCGCGAGCCCCCGATGGCGCCGTTGCCCAGATGGGCGATCATGAAGCGGGCCATGTCCGTGGGTGTGGCGCTCAGCGAGGATGCCGACGCGGTGTGATACCACTCGTACGGCTGCTTGACGTGCCGGTGGTCCAAGTACTCGTACCCGGGCGCGAGCTCCGCGTGCAGCGCCGGCGGCAGCGTGATTCCGCTGCGTTGCATGCCCAGCGGCGCAAGGACGTGCTCCTTCAGGTACTCCTCGAAGGGCTGGCCGGTGACGTCTTCCACGATCAGCGCGGCGAGCGAGATGCCATACGTGGAGTACGCCGGCACCTCGCCGGGCGGCCGGACTCGCACGAGCCGGGTGCGCAGGAACTCGCGGAGCGGCACCACCGCCGCCTCCGATTCCGCCTGCGTGCCGGGACGGATCTCGTCGAAGCCGCCCATGTGGCTGAGCAGGTGGCGCGCGGTTACAGGCTGCGGGTACGTCCCGGGTACACGGACCGACGTGAGATAGCGGTTGACGTCTTCGTCCAGCGAGATGCGCCCCGCGTCGGCCAGCTGCATGAGGGCAGTCGCGGTGAAGACCTTCGTGATCGAGCCGATTCGGAACAGCGTGGTGTCGGGATCGACCGGTCGGCCCCGATCCAGGTCGCTCACACCGTAGCCGCGGGCGTACGTCACCCGCCCGTCCTCGACCATTACGAACGCGGCGCCCCGGATGTGCTCGGCCGCCATCCGAGCACCGATCACCGAGTCGACGAGCGCGCGCAGCTCCTGCACCGGCACGCCACCCGTCGTAGGCAGCACCGGAGCAGTGTGCAGTGCCAGCGCCGCAACACTCGCGAGCAGTCTCATGGCTCCTCCGGAAGTCTGCGTGCTCGGGTCAGAAGGCGGGACACGTACAGCTCGATCCGAATCGCGGCCGCCGAGCCGCCGATGGCCCGGCGCAGCGTATCGGCTTCGCCCCGGGATGGGCATGCAGCGCGGAGAGGAGGGGACCGGCGGTTCGGGCCGCGGGTCGCTCCGGGCGGGGATGAAGGTCGGCGGAAGGAGCCGGGACCGGCACAACTCACGGGACCGGGAGGCCCCACCTCCGCTGCCGCTGGTGCAGACGCCTGCGCGCCGGCCCGGTGTCGACGTGGGGCATGCGCGCCTCCACCAGTCCTACGGTTTCCTCCACCAGGGCTTCGGCCTCCCGGCTCGCCGTGCGCAGGTCCAACCGGAAGAGGTCCTCGATGCGGTCGGCCAGCTCCGGCGGCGCGGCGTCCATGCGCGCGATGAGCCGCCGCATCCGCTTGAACTGGAAGGTGGAGTAGTACAGGCGGTTCAGCCCCGCTAGCACGCCGAGGACGTGCTGGGCCACTTCGAGCAGCGCCTGCTGCTGCCAGAGGACCGCGTCCCGCTGCGAGAGCCGCTCCTGGTGATACCAGATCGGGAAGAAGGACAGGTAATGTGTCACCATCGCGTGGGCCAGCGCGTCCGGGTACGCGGCGATCCGGTCCTGCCATCGCCGGATGACCGCGTCGCCGTGCATCGCGAGACCGTGCAGCGTCCCGTCCAGCGCCTTCTGGAGCGGCGAGGCGACGTCCCGGCCCTCCAGCAGGGCGGCCATGTCGCGCTCCCAGACGGAGATGCTGGTGTGTGCGACCTGGCACTCCACGCCGCCCGCGGCGTAGGCTTCGACGAAGCCGCCCTCGGCGCGGTCGCCGCCCATCCAGAGCCGCTCGGCGCCTCCGTTCCGGCGCCGCACCCCGGCCAACTCCTCGTCGTCCGGGATCTCGTCGTAGTAGACGATCAGGTCCAGGTCGGAGAAGGAGTCGCTCGTGCCCTCTGCCGCGGACCCGGTGAGCAGCACCGCACGTGTCTGGGCCAGCGCCGCATACGATTCCGCCACACGGCGCGCGAGGGCGTACAGGTAGTCGCTCGGCCCGCTGGCCCTCGCCTCCTCCCCTGGGTTCTCGTCAGCCGTCACCTGCTCGTCCTTTGGCCTGGGTTGCGGACGCGAGGGTGCCATGGCTCCTCGCCACCCTCCTCCGGCAGTGCATCCGCGTGCATCGCGACGCAGGGGGAAGACGGCGACGTGCGCCTGCGGACCTCCACCTCACTGGCTCACTTGCGGGCGAACGGCGCTCAGTACGAAGTCTTCCACCAGGCGGTCGGTGAGGTCGTGGGCGTCGCGGCGGCCGAAGTTGGTCGCGGTCACCAGCAGGGTCAGCGAGAGGTCGGGAAAGGCCATCACCCGGTTGCCGCCGCTGCCGGCCATGTAGAAGGCGCGGGCGGCGTCGGGGCCGAAGCGGCCGATCCACCAGAGGCGACCGTACTGGGTGTCGCCGTCCACCTGTGCGTGCGGCGTGGTGGAGGTGGCCACCCACTCCCGCGGAAGGACCTGGCGTCCCCTCCATACCCCCCCGTCCAGGTACAGCTGGGCGATCTTGAGGAGGTCACGGCTGCGCATCGACAGCCCTCCGCCCGTCTGTGCCACGCCGGTGGGCGTGAACTGCCACTCGACGGTGTCGATCCCCAGCGGCGCGAAGAGGTGTTCCCGGGCGAAGCGCTCGACCGGCATGCCCGTGGCCTTCACGAGAACCCCGCCCAGCGTGGTCACGCCGGCCGTACAGTAGCTCCAGCTCCTGCCGAAGGGCGATGCCTCCGGCTTCGGCCTCCAGGCAGGGAAGCCGCGGACCGGCAGGTCGAGCGTGAACCGGATCCAGTCCTCGATCAGGTACATCCTCTCCTCGTTCCCACGGGAGAAGCTGTTGTCGTCGTCGCACTCCAGCAGCGAACTCATCGTGAGGAGGTCCTCGACCGTGATCCGGTCCTTGCGCGGATCGGGGTACGCCGTCGGCTGCAGCTCGGGGAAGAGCGGCAGGACCCTGGCGCTCACGTCCGGCAGCGCTCCGTCCCGGACGGCCAGGCCGATCAGCACGTCCGTGAGCGATTTCGTCGCCGAGCGGGTGTTGCGGAGTGCGTCCCGCCCCAGGTCGTCGAAGTAGGTCTCGTACGCGAGCCGCCCGCCCCGGGCGACCAGCACGCTCGTCACGGCTCCGAAGCGCCCGCTGCGAACGGAGTCCTCCATCGCGCGCAGGATCCTCTCATCGAGCCCGGCGTCCCTCGGCGCAGCGACGGTCCACTCGTCGCCCACCTGCCCGGCGCCGTGCTGGCCGGCAAGCGCGGCCGGGGGCGAGAGGAGAAGGACCGTGCAGAACAGGACGGCTGCCGGCTTCATGGCCATTCGATCTCCAGCGCGAGCGTGTCGGCGCGATGCGACGGCCGCGGGTCCGTTGGGTCTCACGCCCTCGTGGCGACCGGCTACACGATGTGCCGGGAGAGCCGGTCGCGGTGCTTGCGCGTGAGCTTGAGCTGCGTCCCGTCCGCGAGGACCACCATGTAGTCGCCCCCGAACCAGGCGTACACCTCCTTGATCCGGTCCAGGTTGACCACGGTCGAGCGGTGGATCCGGACGAACTGGTCGGAGTCGAGGCGGCGCTCCAGGTTGTTGATGCGGCCGCGGATCATGTGCTGCCGCTCGCCGATGTGGATGCGGATGTAGTTGCCGTCGGACTCGAACCAGTCCACGTCCGCGGTCCGGACGAAGAACATCTTCCCTTGGTCCCGCACCAGGATCCGGGTGAGCGGAGACGCCCCGGGCTCCTCGTCCAGCGGCAGCGGCGGCTCGGTCGACTCGACCTTCCGGGACATTTCCTCCGCCACAGCCCGGAGCTGCGCACGCGCGAGCGGCTGTCGCTGGGCGATCTGCGCCCGCGCCCGCTCGATCGCCTCGCGGAAGCGGATCGCCTTGAAGGGCTTCAGCAGGTAGTCGAGGGCATGGACGTCGAACGCCTGCAGGGCGTACGAGTCGTACGCGGTGATGAAGATGATCACCGGCATCCGCTCCGGGTCCAGGGCGCGCACCACGTCGAAGCCTCCCATCCCGGGCATCTGGACGTCGAGCATGACCAGGTCGGGAGTGTGCGCCCGGATCGCCTCGACGGCCTCCCGGCCGTTGTTCGCGACCCCGACCACCGTGACGTCGGGCTCGTGCTTCAGGAGCCTGGTGATCCGCCGCTGCGCGAGAGGCTCGTCGTCCACGACGAGGGTACGAATCTCCATGCAATCACCCCACGTGTGCGGTCTCGCCGTCACCGGCCGGCCGGAACGGCATGAAGATGCTGGCGGTGGCTCCCCCACCCCGCGTGCCGCGGAGCTCGAACACGCCTTCCGGACCGTAAAGGCTCCGCAGGCGGGCCCGCGTGTTCCGAATGCCCAGGCCCTCCCTGCCGGCGGTGGGGCCGAACCCCACGCCGCTGTCGCAGACCTCTACCCGGAGGCTTCCGTTCTCGATCCGGGCCTCCACGACGATCCGGCCCGCCTCAGCCTGCGGGGCGAGCCCGTGCCGGAGCGCGTTCTCCGCGAGCGGCTGGAGGATGAACGTCGGCACGCGTGCCGCGAGGGTCTCGGGTGGGACGCGGATCTCCACAGACAGCCGGTCCCTGAAGCGGGTCTGCTGGATCTCGAGATACGCGCCCAGGAACTCGAGCTCCTGGGCGAGCGAGACCTCGGGAGGCCGGCCCTCGCCCATGGTGATGCGCAGCAGGTGCTCGAGCCGATGCACCATGCGTTCGGCCTCGTCCGGATCCTCGTGGGTGAGCTCGGAGATGGAGTTGAGCGTGTTGAATAGGAAGTGCGGCTCGATCTGCGCCTTGAGCGCCTCCATCTGGGACACGGCGAGCTGCATCCGCAACCGCGACGTGCGCAGCTCCCGCTCGTGTGCCTGGCCGGCATGGGCCAGGATGTGCGCGAAACCCGCCACCATCCCGTACTGGAACAGGTTGGCGTGAGTGATCCTTGCGACGAACGGGACCATCGGCAGCTCACCCACCATGATCACCCCCAGCACCCAGTTCAACCACACGCTGAGCGTGACGACCAGGACTCCGCCGGCCAGCTGGGCGGCAAGGGGACCCGCCCACGCACCCTGCCGGACGGTGTACCGGCTCGTGAACCAGAAGATCGCCGGCGTCAGGGCGGTCCACAGGACCACGTCCACTCCACGCGCGACCGCGGCGATCCACAGGTCCGAGGACAGGTCGAAGGGCTGCTGGTTCACGGCTCCCCAGATGGCGAGGCGGACCTCGTCCACCACCCCGAAGAGCAGCCACACCGCCGCGACGCTCGACAGCCGAACCCGCCCCCAGGAGGGATACGGGCCCAGCCAGCGGCACAGGAGCTTCATGAGCATTTCCGGTGAGCCATAGACCGACGGTACGCCCCATTCGCCCACTCCCGCGCGGCCGAGGTGCCGCCGTCGGCGCTCGGGCTCATTCCCCCGGCCGAGCGGGGGACGTCCAGCCCGACGCTTCCAACTGCAGGAGGACGGATTCATCCTCCGTGAGCGGGCCGTCGAGCGTGATCATGGTCGTTCCGTCCCCGGTCGAGCTCGTGATCGACCACGCCCCCGGACCGAAGAGCCGATTGAGCTGGTTCTGGATCCCCCGCAGGCGGTCGCTCGGAGCGCCGTTCTCGCGAGCACGCGCCGCGGGGCCGTCGCTCACGGTCACGCTCAGCCTCCCGGACCCGTTCCGGACCCTCACGGAAATGAACCGGCGGGAGCGCCCGGTCTCCACTCCCAGGGCCAGAACCTCCTCCACGAGCGCCTGGATGATGAACGACGGGACCAGCGCGTCACGGACGTCGTCGACCGAGCCGGCTTCCACCAGACCCCGGTCACCGAGCTCCCCTTCCCTCACCTCGAGGTACAGGTCGAGGGCGTCCAACTCCTCCTCGACGGTCTGGAAAGGCGTCCCCGCACTGGCGATCATGGCGCGGAGCAGGTCCCCGAAGTTGGAGACCAGGAGGTCGGCCTCGTCGGGGTCCTCACGCAACGTGCGCCTGACGGCGGCGAGGACCGGGAACACCAATTCCGGCCGCAGGCGCATCTGCACCGCCTCGAGCTCGCTGACCGCTACCTGCGCCTCCAGTGCGGCACTCTGCACCTCCTGCTCCCGGCTCCGACGCTGGTGGTGCAGCACCTGCAGCAGCCCGACCGCGATCAGGTAGAAGAACACGTCCACGTGCAGCCAGCTGCTGTACCAAGAAACCAATGAGAACGGCAGGAACGGGGGGTAAACCGCGCGTGCGAACACGAAGTCGATCCCCACGCTCACCACCGCGAACCCCGCCCCGGCGGCGAGGTGGACCAGGAGCGGAACGCGCCAGGAGCTCGATTGGAACGAGAAACGGCGCTGGAGTCGAATCACGAGCGGGGTGTACGACGTCCAGATCGCTGCCTTGAGGAGGAATCTCAGCAGGATCGGAAGCCACACGTCCCCCCACTGGCTGGGAAAGTTACCGACCTGCGCCCACAGGAGCAGGCGCGTATACACGAACATCCCCGCTCCGAACCAGAGCACGAAGACGACCAGCCAGCGAGCCACGGGCCGCTCGATCATGGAGAGGCCCGGTACAGCGGCAGGATCGGGCGACCCATCGCTCCCGGAGCGCGGCCGGTGCGCCCCGGGAACGGCGGACAGAGCGGGGATCGGGGCAGGCTCGTGTATGGCCAAGCCGGGCTTCTCCATCCGGTGTGCGCGAGGCTCCGCCCCACTCGGTCCGGACCACGCGTCGGGCTCACGTGGCGCAGGGGTGATACACCCCTTCAAGATAGGGGTCCTCCCACCACGCCCAAAGGGGTTGCTCTCCGGTGCCGCCGCGCCGCCCGCGGGCACGGTTCCGGACGTCCCCACGTGCGCCGGGGGAGCGTTCACGATGCGCAGCGCGCGGCCGCCCCCACCATCTCCCAGGGTCCCACGTACGACGCGCCCGGCGACGTGGCGTGGACGTACGGCACCGCCACGGGGAGGCCGACGGCTTCACGCCAGACCAGCCAGAGGTGGGAGAGGAAAAGCTTCTCCATTCTACGCAGCGCAGTCAGGTGCCTGCGCTGGGCCGGCCAGGAGCCCCGGTCCCGGTCGAGCTCGGCGCGCGCAGCGCGATAGACCCCCGCATAGGGACTGCGCGTCTTGAGGAACGAGACGCCGATCAGGTAGCATACCTTCTTCGCGGTGGAGTCGTACGACGCGGACTCGCCGCCGGCCATCCGGGGCTGCGCCACGCGAACCGCCCCGTCCTCGCCTTCCACCCGCTTCAGCTGGCCGGGGCACCGTCGGCGCCCTCCCAGACTCATGTGCCTCCCTGACACGCGGTATCGGTCGGGAAAGGCGAGTTCGATCCCGCATTCGTCGCACCGGTAGGCGACCCCCGGCACGGTGGCGAGGCCGCAGTACGCCCAGAACGACGACGGGGTGGCCGCGCGCCCGACCTCAAGCCGGGCGAGAAGCCTGCCCGCCAGGGTCGCTCCCACTCCCTTCACGCGGCCGAGCCAGGGCCAGGCCGGGTGCAGCGCGAGCTGGGATTCGAGCTCCGGTACGAGCGTTCTCTCCTGTTGGTACAGGGTGCGGTACATCCGTCCGAGCAGCGGGACCGGCCCGTCGGTCCGCCCGGAGCCGATCTGCTTCAGGATGTCGGCGGCGCCGCTGACGGCGGTGTCGCTCTCGGAGCCGGGCTGGTCGCGACCCTGCAGGACTGCGCGGATCCGCTCCCCCATCTGGATACGGAGGTGCTGGATCTGCACGTACGAGTCCGAGATGACTCGCAGCTCGCCCGACGATCCGCCGAGCGCGGGGGACGACGGGCCGATTTCCCCGCTGCCTGCCGGGTCCTGCGGGAGCACGGCGGTCCCGGGGCCCGAACGGTGGAGCATTCGATCGCCGTCCTGGCGGATCGGGGCATGCGACATCGGGACGCTCGTCGAAATTGGGTTTCTCTTCTCGATTGGCTGCCGGGACCGGATGCGCCGCCGTGCGGTGCAGGGCCCTCGCCCGCCAGTATAAACCGGTTCCCCGCATGACCAAACCGCGGGGTGACCAAGTGCTCTCCCGGGGAACGTAGACGCGCGGGGGTGGGGCCGAGCGTGGTCGCGCGGGCCGGCGGGACCGGAATGGAACCGGCCCGGGCGACTCCCGGAGATCCCGTGACGCGCGCGGGTCAGTGGACGGGAGGTGCCGTGCGGACGACCAGCACCCCGTTGGCGCCGCGGGGGCCGTGGTACCCCGGGGCGCTGCTCCCGTTGAAGAACACCATGCTCTGCACGCGCTCCGCCGGGATCTGCCGGAGCATACCGAGGTCGACCGTTTCCACCCCGTCGACCACCAGGAGCGGCGCGCCCGACGCAGCGGTGCCGGGGACCGCGCGGTAGCTGCTGGCCGAGACCTGCCCGGCGAGGTTGGTCCCGATGCGCAGCAGCCCGGGCTGACGTTCAAGCACCTGCCAGGCCGTCCGGGCGCCGGACTGCCGGATCTGGTCGGCCGTGATCGCGCGCCCTCCCGAGGGCTGCGGGTCGATGGCAGCGGGAGTCAGGGTGCACGCCGTCAGGGGGGTTGCAAACAGGAGGGTGGCCAGGATGCGCTGGAGGGTGTTCATGTGGACCTTCGCGGTAGGGGTGGCTGCTCGACATGTGGTTCAAGGTTCCGGTCAGGCGGTGGAAGGCACAACGCGCCGGGGATGGAGAGAGCATGCGCGGCGCGAACCCGTCCCGGCGCGGGGCGGAACGCAGGTGCGCAGCGCCGGCATCACTCTCTGGCGTGGAAGGCGCTGACGACCTGCCCGGTGGCACCCCACGGACCGGGAGGCAGGAACCGGAGACGCGGATGCCCGCCCCCGGAGGGAGCGGGCATCCGTGTCCGTGCCGACGCCGCCGGGGTGCCTACTGGCAGGAGCGCGGATCGTTGTCGTTGCGCACGAGGTTGCCCTCGCCCGGAACGTTCGGGTTCACGTTCTTCTCGTTGTCGCTGTAAAGGATCCTCCCGATCACCTCGGTTCCGCTCGCGGGCTGGAGCACCGGCATGCAGAGGCGCTTGTAGTCGTTCCACGCCTCGATGTTCTGGAACAGCGCGACGTACTTCTCCAGGGCGATCTCCCGCAGCAGGGCGTCCCCACCCAGCCCGCCGAGCGCCGGCAGCGTGACGGCCGCGCGCGCGTTGTTCAGGTGCGTCAGCGCCGCCCCGGCGCTGCCGAGGCGGTACTGCGCTTCCGCCAGGATGAGCTGGTTCTCCGCGTAGGTGACCTGCGGCTGGCTGAAGCCCGCGGCACCCCGGCCCGCCCGGTTGAGCGGCGAGGCATCCCGCTCGCCCGGGTCGGAGCCGATGATCTCCCCGTCCACCGGGTCGAAGAACTCGGCGAGGCGCGGATCGTTCCGCTCCTTCAGGAGGTCGACCAGCACCCTCCCGGCGGTGATCTGCCCCTGCCGCGCCACGAACATGAACTGGTACCACAGGTTCTCCTCGCCCGGGGTCGCGCCGTGCGGGAAGACCAGGTCGTTCGCCGGGCCGGAGATCCCGTTCCGGGCGGCGTCGAGCGCCTTCTGGACGCAGTTGCCGCCGCAGGCGGTCTGGGCGAGCTGCGCGGGATCCTGGCCGTTGTGCGTGCCGCTGGAGCCCTGCGCCTCCACCCAGTGCATGTAGAAGCGCGCCTTCAGCGTGTACGCCGCCGCCATCCATCGGGCGGCGTCGCCGCCGTAGACCACGTCCACCGCCCCGGGACCACGCCCCTGTCCGCTGCCCAGGTCGGAGATCGCGTCGTCCAGCACCCCCTGCACCGTCGCGTAGATCTGCGCCTGGTCGTCGAACTGGGGGGTCCGGATCTCCGGGTTCGCAGCCTCCGAGTACGGGAGGTCGCCCCAGAGGCTGGCGGCCATCCCCATGGTGTACGCCTCCCACACCTTGGCGATCCCCGCGTACACCCGGTCGTTGTTGGCGGCGGCCCGGCTCTGGATCTCCCGCAGGTCGACCAGTCCTCCACCGAGGTAGAGGGCGTCCATCGAGGCTGCCAGGTCCTGGTCGGAGAGGCCGTACCGGCCGCGGCCGATGAGCTGGTTGCCGATCCCCGCCATCTGCTGCACGAATATGCTGGACATCCGGGCCACGTCGCCCTCGTGGAACAGGAACTGGGTCAGCTGCGCCGCGTGGTACAGGTGGTCCGTGGTGGCCGAGGTAGGGGCGTTCGGGTTCGTGGTGAGCCCGGGCCCCTCCAGGAAGTCGCCGCAACCGGCCAGCACGCCCCCCAGGGCGAGTGCGGCGGCCGTGCGCCTGATTGGTCTGTACATGGTTCGTCCTGTTCCTCGGGTTAGCGGGTCAGGCCCACGGAGAGGCTCCACTGCCGGGTCTGCGGGTTGTTGAAGTAGTCCACCCCCCGCTGTGTGATTCCGCCGGCGACGTTGGTCTCGGGGTCGATCCCGGTGTAGTCGGTCCAGGTCT
>DATABZ010000059.1:0-5272 GCA_036259315.1 Gemmatimonadales bacterium
GGATGGCAGGCGCGCACGACCACGCCGCCCTTCACCGGATGGCTGCCCAGGATCCGGTGCGGGTCCGAGTGTCGCCCGGCGGCGAGCTGGGCCAGCTCACCCGGATCCGCGGCGGCCGGCGAGCGGATGGCGGACCGGTTCATCGTGCGCCTGCCGTGACGGGACGGGGCGCCTCCTGCTCCAGGAGGCGCCGAATGCCTTCCAGCGGGATCGGAACCCAGTCGGGCCGGTTGTTCAGCTCGTAGCGCAGCTCGTAGATCGCCTTGTCCAGCAGATAGAAGTTGAGCATCGCGGCGAACGCCTCGGGCCCCTTGGGCAGGTGCGGGGAATCCCCGTAGGCCTCATAGTATCCCCGGAGCAAGCTGGCCGAGGCCCACCGCTGCCACAGGCGCGCCCAGGGGCGCAGTGCGGGGATGTCCTCGGGTCGCATCGGTCCGTTGCGGACCGCGTACTCGGCCGCGTACTCGAAGGAGCGGATCATACCGGCGAGATCCCGGAGCGGGGAGCGCTTGAACCGGCGCTCGCTCAGGCTGCGGCTGGGCTCGCCCTCCAGGTCCACGATAACGAAGTCCTTCCCGGTGAAGAGCACCTGCCCCAGGTGGTAATCGCCGTGGATCCGGAATCGGGCCATGGGAATCTTCCGCTCCATCAGCGCCCGGGCGTGCTTGAGCAGCGGCTCCTCCAGGGTGAGCACGCCGCGCGCATCCTCCCGCACGCTCTCCGGGAGCGAGCTCAGCCGGCGGCGAAGGAGATCGAACGTGGTCCGCGCGCCGGCACGGAGCGACTGATAGATCGAGCGACGGTAGTGGCCGGTGAACGGCTCCGGCACGAACGCCGGGTCCTCGCGTTCCGACGCCAGGGCCAGGTGGAACTCGGCCGTGCGCCGCCCCAGCAGCCGCGACTGCGCCATGTACCCGCCGGCCATTTCCTCGAGGATCACGGGCGGCTCCAGGCGGGCGAGCTCGGGCAGTGTCACCGGAATCAGCTCCGCCTCACTCGGATGGCTGGACGACACCACGGCCCGCTCGAAGTAACGGTTCAGCGCGTTGAGGGTGAAGGTCCACGCGTCGCCTTCGCTGGGCACGAACTGGTGCAGCACCCCCAGCGTGATGGCCTCCTGGTGCCGGATCCGGAGCTCGAGGCCGCCGGCCAGCTGCGGAACCTGGCGGAACGTCGTCTTGTCGGTGAGGAAGCGGCCGAGCTCGAGGTCGGGATTGAGCCCGGGCTCCGCCTTGCGGAAGAGCTTGAAGAGCAGCCGGTCGCCCAGGTTCACCGAGGTGTTGGACTGCTCTCCGCGGAGCACGGTGGCGCGGAGTGAGGGCTCCTCCCCGCGGAGCTCCGTGAAAGCTCGGGTCCGGCTTCCCACCATCTCCGCCCGCATGCCCCGCCACCGCTTCCGCCGACCGATGCCGTCCACCACCGCATTCACGAACCCCTCGTCTGCCATGGCGTCGTAGAGCACGCCGCCGCCGGTCCGTGAGAGGACGACCGAGCCCGGCGCCGCCGCCGAGATCTCCCGTGCCCGATCTCCCTCGGCGTACGCGAGGGCGAGCACGTACTGCTCGGGGTCGGCATCCAGGTAGCGGACCTCCACCACCGTCACCAGCACGTCGCGCTCGCCCACCGGCACCTCGATGTGGCGCGCCACGCCGACCGAGGTGATCTGCCGCGCCTTGCCGCGGAACCAGCGGCTCTCGCGCAGATACGCCGGGAGCACCTCCTCCAGCAGGTCCCGTTCGTCGCCGCGAACCAGCTCCTGCCAGTTGCCGGCGAAGGTCACCGCGGGCACCCGCTCACGGGTGTCCCCCCCGGCCCTGGCGGCGCCGGTGGGCAGGAGGAACCAGTAGAAGGCGTACGGATTGAGGGTGACGGTGTACGCGCCCGCGCCGATCTGGGGAAACGGCGTGCGGCCGAACATCTCCACGGGGGTGACACCCTGGAGGTCCGCCAGGTCGAGCTGGACCGCCTGTGCGTAGCGCGACAGGTTGGCCACCACCAGGATGCGCTCCTCGTCATGTTCCCGGACGAACGCCAGCACGCGGGGGTTGTCCGGGAAGAGGAAGCGCAGGGTGCCCCGTCCGAAGGCGCGATACTGCCGCCGGAGCCCGATGATGTGCTTCATCCACCAGAGCAGCGAGTGGGGATTGTTCTGCTGGGCGTCGACGTTCAGCGCCTCGTAGTGGTACTCCGGGTCGATGATCACGGGGGAGTACAGCTTCTGCGGGTTGGCCTGCGAGAAGCCGGCGTTCCGGTCCGGGCTCCACTGCATCGGGGTGCGCACGCCGTTCCGGTCGCCGAGATAGATGTTGTCGCCCATCCCGATCTCGTCGCCGTAGTACACCACCGGTGTGCCCGGCAGGGAGAAGAGCAGCGCGTTCATCAGCTCGATCCGGCGCCGGTCGTTGCCCATGAGGGGCGCCAGCCGCCGGCGGATGCCGAGATTGATGCGCGCCTGCGGGTCGCTGGCGTAGACCCGGTACATGTAGTCGCGGTCTTCGTCGGTCACCATCTCGAGGGTCAGCTCGTCGTGGTTCCGGAGGAAGACCGCCCACTGGGCCCCGTCGGGAATCGGAGGGGTCTGCTGCAGGATGTCGATCACCGGAAACCGGTCTTCCATCTGGACCGCCATGAAGAGCCGCGGCATCACCGGGAAGTGGAACGCCATGTGGCATTCGTCGCCGTTGCCGAAGTAGGCGACGGCATCCTCGGGCCACTGGTTGGCTTCGGCGAGCAGCATCCGGTTCTCGTACTTGCCGTCGAGACGCCGCCGCAGCTCCTTCAGGAACTCGTGCGTCTCCGGCAGGTTCTCGCAGCTGGTGCCCTCGCGCTCGAACAGGTACGGCACGGCGTCGAGCCGGAGACCGTCCACGCCCATGCGCAGCCAGAAGTCGAGGGCCGCGAAGGTGGCCTTCCGCACCGTGGGGTTGTCGAAGTTGAGGTCCGGCTGGTGCGAGTAGAAGCGGTGCCAGTAGTAGGCGCCCGCCTCGGCGTCCCAGGTCCAGTTGGAGCGCTCGAAGTCCTTGAAGATGATGCGCGCGTCGAGGTAGCGGTCCGGCGTGGGACTCCACACGTAGAAGTCGCGGGCTCGCGAGCCCGGCCGCGCTCGGCGGGCGCGCTGAAACCAGGGATGCTGGTCCGAGGTGTGGTTGATCACCAGCTCGGTGATGACCTTGAGGTCGCGCTTGTGCGCCTCACGGAGGAAGACCCGGAAATCCTGCAGCGTGCCGTACGACGGGTTCACGTCGGCGTAGTCGGCGATGTCGTATCCGTCGTCCTTGAGGGGACTGGGATAGAACGGCAGCAGCCACAGCGCGGTCACGCCGAGGTCGCGCAGGTAGTCGAGCTTCTCGGTCAGCCCGGCGAAGTCGCCGATGCCGTCCGCGTCGCTGTCGCGGAAGGCCCGGATGTGCAGCTGATAGATGATCGCGTCGCGATACCAGCCGGACTCGTCGGTCACCCCGTCCCTCCCCCATTGCGAATCACCCGCCACACGTATCCCGCGCGCTCCGACGGGTCCAGCACGACCCGCTGCCGCGCGCCCCGCCAGCGCCGCCGCTCCCCCGTCAGCAGGTCCTCCACCTCGTACTCGACATCGGCCGCCAGGCCGAGCCGTTCCAGCGGCACCTCGAGCTCCGCGGTAACCGCTTCGCTCGGGTTCACCGAGACGGCGCACAGCAGGTCGCGCGCCCAGGCGCCCTTCACGTAAAACAGCACGTCGGGATGGCTCGCCGGGTGGAAGCTCAGGTTGGCGAGCACCTGCAGCGCCGGCTCGGCCCGCCGAACCCGATTGAGGGCGGCGATGTCGGCGTCGAGGTTGCCCGGCGCGCTCCAGTCCCGGGCACGCACCTGGTACTTCTCCGAGTCGAGATACTCCTCGCTGCCTTCCCGCACGGGCACGTTCTCGCTCAGCTCGAACCCGCTGTAGATGCCGTAGAGCGGCGAGAGCGTGCCCGCCAGCAGCAGGCGGGCGCGGAACGCAGGGCGACCTCCGCGTTGGAGGAACTCGTGCAGAATGTCGGGCGTGTTGGCGAAGAAGTTGGGCCGGAAGTAGTCCGCCATCGCCGGCCGGGTCAGCTCGGTCAGGTACTCCGTCAGCTCCGGCACCGTGTTGCGCCAGGTGAAGTAGGTGTACGACTGGGTGAAGCCGAGCTGAGCGAGGGCCTGCATCCGCTTGGGCCGGGTGAACGCCTCCGAGAGGAACACGGTGTCGGGGTGCTCCCGCTGCACTTCTCCGATCACCCACTCCCAGAACGCGAACGGCTTCGTGTGCGGATTGTCCACCCGGAAGGTGCGTACGCCCTGCCCGATCCAGAACAGGAAGATGTCGCGGCAGGCGTCCCACAGCTCCTGGCGCTGGTCGCACCAGAAGTTGATGGGGTAAATGTCCTCGTACTTCTTGGGCGGATTCTCGGCGTACTTGATGGTGCCGTCCGGCCGGATGAAGAACCACTCCGGGTGTTCCCGGACCCAGGGATGGTCGGGGGAGCACTGGAGGGCGTAGTCGAGCGCCACCTCCATGCCCAACGAGCGTGCCGCGCCCACGAAGTGGCGGAAATCCTCCAGCGTCCCCAGCTCGGGATTGACCGCGGTATGCCCGCCGTGCTCGTTGCCGATGGCCCAGGGGCTGCCGGGATCGCCGGGACCTGCGACGAGCGTGTTGTTGGGACCCTTGCGGTGGGTACGTCCGATCGGATGGATCGGGGGGAGATAGACGACGTCGAAGCCCAGCTCGGCGATCCGCGGCAGCGCGCGCTCTGCGGTGCGAAAGGTCCCGTGCCGCCGGGGGTCGGTCGTGGCGGACCGGGGGAAGAACTCGTACCAGGCGGCGAACCCCGCATCCCGCCGGTCGGCACGGACGCGATACTCGCCGTCGGAGCGGGTGAGGCCGTAGGGCTGCGCGTGCGCCGCCATCAGGGCCTGGAGCTCGGGGGACAGCGCGGCGCCGACCCTCGCACCCCGGTCCGCGCCGGCGTCGCCCAGCAGGGAGGCGAAGTGCGCGAGTCGGCCATGGTCCTCCCCGCGGGCGTGGGGCTCCGCCTCGCGGACCTGGTCGGCCCCTTCGAGCAGCTCCGAGCCCACGTCGTGCCCCGCCGCCACCTTCTTCTCCAGCTCGCCGCGCCAGGTCGCGAACCGGTCGACCCAGCCCTCGATGCGGAAGCGCCATTCGCCCACGCGATCGAGCGCTAGGGTGGCGTACCACCGATCGTCATCGTAGGAGTAGGCCATCGGCACCGAGGCGGGCCGCCGCTCGCCCGGCGTGAGGTACAGCACC
>DATABZ010000060.1:0-13384 GCA_036259315.1 Gemmatimonadales bacterium
CACCCGATGAGCGGGATCAGGAGCAGGGCGGCACCGAGGACGACCTCGCGGCGGGCGAGGGGACCCTGGAGGGGGAAGGCGAACGAGGTGCGGAGGCTGAGCGGCGTGTGCAGGCCGATCATGGAGGAGGCGGGTGGAGGATGTGCTGCCCGACGGGAACGGTTCAGGGGTGCCGGGAGCACCGCGACCCGACGTGTCACGAGCCGCCGGGCGTTCCAGGTTCGGCTGCGTGCGGCCGCGCCGGAGCCGGTGGCACAAGATACTCGGCCCCGCATCGCGAGCAAGCCGGGTCGGGCGCCAGGCGCGGGGAGACGCTACTTCACGCCTCCGAACGCGGCGAAGCTGCCGTTCTTGTGGAGTACGTCCACGGTTCGGAAGCCCACCGCACGCAGGAGGTCGAGCTGGTACGTCAGAGGTCGGGGGGTGTCTTCCTGCTCGATGTAGGAGAAGACGTGGTCGCGGTACGCCGCACCCCCGAGCTCCCGGAGGTACTCCCCGTACCGCTCCCACATCAGGGCATGGACCGCGGGGATGGAATGTTCGACCAGGTCGGATATCCAGATGGAGCCCCCCGGCTTCAGCGCGGCATACAGCTTCGCGAAGACGCTCTCCCACTCGTCATCGCCTCGCAGGTGGTGCAGCGTGGCAGCCGAGACGATCACGTCGTACCGCTCAGGCGTCAGGGAGACGTCGCGGACGTCGCCCTCGCAGGTGACGACTTCGGTCGGACCCGTCGCGGCGATGCGCTCTGCGGCACGCGACAACATGGGCCCGCTCAGGTCCAGGAGGTCGATGCCGAGCCGGGGAAGAAGCTGAAGGAGCTTGAGCGCGTAGTTTCCGGCGCCGCAACCGACGTCGAGCGCATGGGTCGCCTGCGGGTTGGTCGCGGCCGCGGCGCGGGCGATGAGGTCCATCACCAGGGGCGCGTCGATCGTGGCGCTCTGTCCGGTCTCGAAGTTGGAGAAGCGCTCGACGTCCTGGTCGAAACGCTGCCGGATTTGGTCGACTGTCGATTTCATGGACCTGTGTGAGCGGGCGTGCGGGCGGCTGGCGCCCGGAGCGGACAAGGCAACTACGGCTTCCTCTCGTCCTCGCCTGCGCGTTGGAAGTAGATCCGCATTACCCGGAACGTGCACCAGAACACGGAGAGGCTGACGACGAGTGCGACCAGAGGCCGGGGAAGCCCCGGCACATTCAGTCCAGGAGCGGCGTCGCCCTGAAGCAGAGACTTGAGGGTGAATGCCGCGATGATCAACGGGACGAGGAAGCGAATCGCGGTTGCCATTTCTGTGTACCCGTGGGAAGGCCGTGCCGTACGATCACGGCGGGTGTGCTGGTGGGCCAGGCTGGCATCCGTGGGCAGCGACGCCGGGCGATTTCTCGGGTCCAGGGGCGGAGGTCCCGGCCGGGACCTCCGGCCTTACGCCAGGCTCAGCGGCCCGGCGCCGGCGGGCACCGCCCTGCAACACTACTGCCCCGGCGCCTCGTCCGCCACCGCGATTGCTCCGCGCGTTCCTGTCCGATCTCACCGTGCGTCGCCGGGTCTCCGCTTCCGTCCAGCGACAACGGGAAGGCCCCGGCGCCGCATCCGGCGTCGGGGCCCTCGGTCGACCGGCCGCCCAGAGCCCGCGGCGGCCGGTCAGGCAGGACGACATATACCGTCAGGTGCCCGCCACCGACGAGTCGGGGTTCGCGATCACCACCGGGATCGGGAACCCGGTCCTCGCGATGATGCTTCCCAGGGGCGTCGGGTTGGGATCGTTCTGGTGCTTCACGGCATTCACCGCCCACTCCTCCAGCCGCACGCGGTCCCGCTGGAAGATCATCATGTGCGTCGAGCCGCCGAACTCGAAGTGGCCGATCTCGGTGCCGCGGGTGACCGCCACCGGAGAAGCGCCTTCCCCGACGATGAAGGTGCTGGGCTCGATCACGCACGTCGAGACCTCGACCATGCCGATGCAGATCAGGGCCACGTAGCCGGCCGTCGCGTGCTTGAAGATGAAGATGGCGCGGGCCGCGACGTGGCCCAGGTACGGCTGCGACTCGGTGCCTTCCCACGTGCCCTGGCCCTCTCCCTGGCGCGGGCGCTGGGCGAAGTAGGTGCCGGGCTGCACCCAGGAGCGCACGATCTCGCCGTCCAGCGGCGCGTTCCAGCGGTGGTAATGGGTCGCGGAGAGGAATCCCTGGTAGATCTGGCCGCCCTCGAAGAGCTGCGCCCACTGCCTCTGCCCGCCGAACAGGTCAAGCAGCGAGTAGTTGACGTCCTTGACCCAGAAGTCGGATTCCAGGCTCACGCCGTCCTGGTACTCCCACGGCGTGGTCTCGCACCCGATGTTGATGTCGGTCCTGGGATTGCCCAGGAACGGCCGCGCGCCGGGGACGAACGGCCGGAGGAAGAACGAGTTCCAGGAATCGTACCCGTAGCCGGGCTTCTGCGGATCGTGAACCATCTGGTCCCACACGCCGGCCGCATGCGCCGCCTGGGAGATCCAGGAGCCGGGCTTCTCGGGATCCGAGATGTCGAGCTTGTCGAGCGAGGCGCCGCTCTTGAGGAACGTGTTCCAGGCGTCGAGCACCTTCTTGAACTGCTGGTTCCACACCGCGTCGTGGAACAGCGCCGTGCCGGCCTCCGTGGCCATCGACACGGCCAGGAACCCGTTCATCGGCGTGCCGACCTGGGCGGTGTTGTTGAAGGACGGCGAAGTGGTGATGATCTCGTTGAGGATCTCGAAGAAGCTGTCGAATCCTTCGATCCACACCGCGTCGCCGTCCTGCCGGATCTCCGCCCGGGTCGCCTCGTCCAGGCCCCGGACGTAGTCGTTGGCCTGGTCGATCATGGAGTTGAGCCACATGCGGTAGACGCTGTGGGAGATCACCCAGTTCTTGAGGTCCTGGAGAACGGGCTGCAGCGGGGCGAGCGTGCCGGCGTTCCGCTTTTCCGCGATGTGGTCCCGCAGCGGCATGAGGAACTTCGCAGTCGCCCACACACGGTTGGGCACCCAGAAGCCCATCTGGACGGGGCCGGCCTCTTCCAGAGTGAGAAGCACGGACTGCGGACGGGTAGTGAGCTGCGTCATCTTGCTCTCGGTATGAGTGGGGCGAGAAGTGAAGGGGGGCTTTCCCCGCGCCGGAGCGGAAGCGCGGTGGAACGCGACCGGTGTGGCGGCATGAAGGGTGGGTCGTGGTACGGGGGTATGGGTTCTGCGAGTCCTCCTGGCTGCGATGGCTGGCTCACACGACGCTGTGCAGGCGTGCGCTGGATCTGAGTTTCCGGGCGCCGCGGGCGGTGCGCGGGACGGCGGAGGGCACGGCGCGGGCGTTCACCGCGGGAGACAGGAACGAACCTGTCGGCTCCGGAACGTGAAGAGCTTCGCCGAGCGCTTCCCTGGGCGCGGCTTTCGCCTCCCCCGCTGCTCGAGGATCTCGGCTGGTCCCGAACGAGTTTCGACACGTTTGCAGCAGACTTGAGTCCGCCGTGCCGAGAAGATATTTCTCCCTGGATCCCTCGGTAGCCAGCTGAACCCATTGGTCCAGCTCACCACGAGCGGATAGGTGTGTTGCTCTCGTTCGCGGGTCTCGCGGGCCTGCCACCCGTCACGCGTCCCCATACTGGCAGGCGCTCGACGCGGCGGGGAGCTGGTGTGCCTGACCGTGTACGAGCGCGGGGCGAAGGAAGTAGCCCGGCGCCTGCAGGACCGAGGCAGGAGCAGGAGGCCAGCGAGCGCGAAGGCATCGCCGGCCGCACGTCGCCTGCAGCGCAGTCGTCAGGCGCGGATGGAGTGGGCGGATTCAGCGGGCGCGCTGCGGAGCAGGCAGCGCGGAGAGAGTTTGATCGTAGAGGTCCAGAAGCTCGCCCTCCCGATACCGGAACGTGCCGATGATGCTTGCCAGGTTGCGGTGGTTCTCGACCACGGAGGTGAGCCCACCGCGGTAGATCTCGGAGTAGAGGACCTCCCCGAAGCTGCGGTTCTGCTCCGCGTAGCGGTCCTGCTGGGCGTACACGCGCGAGAGGCGCAGCACCACAGCATAATCCATGTGCGTCAGAGCTCCGGTTTCAGAGGCGGACTCCCAAGCCGTACCGGAGACCTGGGCCGGCGAGATGAACCCGCGGGAGAACAAGCGGGCCGAGGGCACGCCGTTCTGGTCCCGGTACGCCGCCAGGCTGTCCATCAGAGCGGAGTGATACTGGAGCGCCTCCGCGACGGATGCTCGGTTGGCGCGCAACTCCTCGAGGATCTCCTGGTGGGCGGTGTCGGCCAGCTGGCGATGAGAGCGGGCGTCACGCCACTGGTCCACTGCAAGCGCCAGGAGTACGCTGAAGACGATCAGGGCGGACTCTGCGAGCACCCGCGGGAGCCAGGTACGCCAACCAGAGGAGGGCGGCGGATTCGCCGGAGATACCGGGGCTGGCGGAGCGGGAGGGAGGGTCGCAGGCATGGCCGAAGAGATGCGGTGCCGCCGTGGGATGCGCAAGGACCGAACGCGTGGGGCTGGAGCGCGCGCCCACCGCGCTCAGGTTCAGCCGAATGTCGGGCGGAGCGTGGACCGCGCCCACGGCTCGGCCGTTCGCCTCCCCCTGGCTGTCGGGTCGGCCCGGGCGGCATAGTGCGCGGCCTGCCGGACAAGAAGGCCGCGCGCATCGAGCTCCCCGATTCGGGTGCGGACCGTGTCCAGGAACGCTGAGATCGCCGGGAGGCGCGAAAGCGTCGCCTGCGGGTCCATCTGCTCGGCCTCGTACGCCCAAGACAGGTAGACGGTATCTGCAGCTTGCCGAAGCACCACCGGCGCGACAGGCCAGCGGCACCCCCCGTGCCAGCAAGCGGAGAGGTGGTCCGACTCTGCCGCTTTGCGCATCCCCCCAGCAACAGGATGGAGGCCGCGGCGATCAGCAGGTGGGAAGGGAAGCTTCGGGAACGGAAGTGGTCGCGGCGGGCGAGAGTGCCGCCCCAGCTGCTCACTCCTGCGGAGCAACCAGGCCCGGCCAACTGTCGCCTGCAGCGCTCTCGTCAGGCGGCGACCCGCCACTCACTCCGGCAGGGTGTTCGGCGATTGCGACAGTACGGCCGGGAGCCGGCCGTCGGCTCCCGGCGCAGACGATGCTTGCGACTGAAACGCAGCCCATTTTTGCCCCCATTCGGCGGCTGAATCAGCGATAGCCAGCTTCTCAACGCGCAGGATATGCATCGAAAATGGGGCGCGCGAAGCCGTTTAGAAGGACCGCGAGTGCTACCTCGCGCTGCCTCCGCCTCCATTGCAATTCGACGCAGCAATCTGGACCAGCGCGTCGTAAAAAGCCTTCGCCCGGTCTCCGAAGTGTGTCTCGATAGCATTGCCGAGCGAACTCGCATCAGCCGCCGATGCAAGATAGATGGCACAAGGGTTGTCGGCCGCAACGCTGGCGAGAGAGCGCTCGAATGCCTCACGTACTTGCTGGTCCATGTCCTGATTCGCCATAGCATCTCCTTTCAGGTAGAAGACTCCGAACTCAGTTTCAGCTGGGTTCACCCTGCTCGTTGGGCTCCTATCGGGGCCCACCAGATCACAGTGCATCTCGTGCTCAGCACCTGCTCTGCGTCACAGCGACAAGAGTGCCGATGCCCAGCCGCCCATATCTGCGCCGGGAGGCGGTCGCACGCAAGTGGGCCTGCGGCAGCAGATCTGACCTGGCGCCGTCTCACGACCGAGTTCAGCCGCGCGAGGAACGAGCGTCGGCTGCAACGCTTTGTTGGCCCGCTTCAGTCCCTACCGTCACCTTATCAGCTCATACCGCATCGCCACCGCCCCGAGCCGAACTCCAGCCGGTTGACGAGCTTCAAGTTGAGATGCTTCGACAAACCCGCTTCACGCCTCGTCTGAACTCATCAGCCTGCGGTCGGAGCTGGCGCACCCTCGAGGCAAGATAGACAACCACTTCATCAGAATGACTATCGGTCTGCTTTAACAGTGGAAGCATTCGGCGTTGGAGCGCCGAACTTAAATTTTCGCGATACCGGTCGATCCCGCTCATTGTGCGTGTTGATAAAGGTCTCCGATTCTATTCAGTCGCTGTAAGGAAGAGACTGGTTTAGCTCTGCTCCAGCTTTTCAATTAGGGCGGCAAATTCACTGCCACGCTCCTTCGCCAAATGTGCCAGTACTCTCTGCCACCCGTCCGGCGGAGAGCGGTAACGCTTCCAAGTTCAGGCGCATGCGGCAAAGAACGCAGGTGTCACCAGAGCGAGCCGAACTCGCCCGAGCACCTCAGCTCTGCGGGGCAACGATGCCCGGCCGCATGTCGCCTGCAAGGCGATCGTCAGGCGGCGGGGGACAGCCATTCCACGTCGAGGAGTAGTAGCTGACCCTGGCTGTCGAATTCAAAATTCAAGTGGACCTTCGGATACAAGTAGCCGAGCGTGGAAGCGGCTGAAGTTTCCTCCTGCGGTTCACCCAGGAAGCTCATCAGGTCAGCCCGCGTGGTCTGCGAGGTCACCTGTACGGGTGCATTCCCATCAAGGCGAAGCTCGATTGCGCAGGGCACGAAGTCTGGAGAGAATTCTACATCCGTTACGGAGCCTGCCGGGCAGTGAAAGATAGCGGTGAGGTTACAGATCCGATCATCCGGATACAGATTTACTTCCAACCCCAGGGGTGCAAAAGCTAGCTGCCGGGCGCGGTAGGGGCGGGGATTGCTTGGACGGCCGAACTGGCGAAGTTGCATGTAGGAGCCGTCCAGAGGTACCCCATTGATCTCCGCGCGCGCAATATCGAGAACTAGCGGCATCGGTCCAACGACTGGCCAGCCGGTCGTGGGGTCCTCCTGGAAGGAGCGGAGAAAATACATCCAGAGGAGCTTGAGATCGAAGAGCATCTGAGTGCAAGGTTGAAGGCGCCTGGATTTGTTGTGTAGCTATATGCGAGAAGCCTACCGAGTAGGCCAGGATGCGCGGCCGGATCTCTGATCCGGTGCCGCATTGTATCTGCACCGGCAGGAGGTCACGCGCGGGAGGAATGCGGTAAGATGCCTGACGGGCAGACCCCTAACGGACAAGAGTCAGGGGTGCGGGGCCGGCGCGCAAGGCTTTCGTCCAGCCGAAAGCATGGACGGCCCCGCATTCTCCGCAGCCGATTGTTAGGCCGCTCCCCGACCAACGCGACCAGCGGCGGCAACCGGGTCCGATTGTCAGGGGGGCGGCGGGGCCGGTCGATCTGGATCTTCCTGGTTCAGAAGCCGCTCACTCGATACTTGTTACTCGATACTTGTGCAGCTCGGCGCTGATCCTACCCAAAAACCTCCATGCCTCACGGGAGGGGTGATGTGGTTGATGTCGCCGGGTGCGAGCCCCTCCGCAGCGGCTGAAAGGCCGACGGAGGCAGGACAGAAGGCACTTCGGAGCCGGTACAGCCTGCTCGGAAGGCGGATTTTTCTCCGCTGAACAGAGCCTCACCACGACCGCGACGCTCCCGTCCGGTCTTGCTCGCCCGCAGGCCTGCGCGAGAGGGTCTCAGGCCGGCAGCGGCGGCCCTGTGCCCACGCGGCGTAGCGCCTGGAGGAGAGCCCGGCGCATCGGCTCGGCTCGCTGGAGCTGGACGTAGTGTTTGCGGGCGTGCGTGGTCAGCTCCGCCGGCAGGCGGAAGAGCCAGGCGCGCAGTCGCTTGGGCTGCGCTCGGCGCCAGGCGCCCGAGAGCGCAGTGGTGCGCAGCGTGTGCAGCATCTGATAGGCCAGTGCCCCGAGTGCCCAGAGCAGGTGGTTGCCGCCCAGGTCGTCGACCGCCGTCTGCCCCACCGAGAGCTGTCCCAACTCCTCGATGCGCTGCTCCACGAGCGCACCCTGGTTGTAGAGCCGCCAGGTCGAGAGAGCGCTGATCCCCTCCACGTTGGTCAGCACGTGCGCGGTCTTGCCGACTTCGTAGCTCTGCAACTCCAACTCGCCTTCGGCGCCCCCGATCTCGCGCCGCTGCTCCACCGTGAGCAGGCGTGCGCCGTAGAGCGTGCCCGAAGCCGTCCAGAGCTGGGGGTCCTTCTGCGAGCGGCGAAAGGGCGAGAGGTGGCGCCGCAGCCACTTCTGGTCGGGCACCTTGAGCACGAAGTCGACCCCGAGCGCAGAGAGCGCCTCGGCCATCTGCCGGGAGAAGAAGCCCTTGTCGAGGCGCACGGTGATCTGCTCCACCCCGGCAGCTCGCAGTTGCTCCACCAGCGTCTGGATCCAGGGGATCGCCCCGGCGGCGGTGTGGGCGCTCCCGCCTCTCCAGCGCACGCCCAGGCAGTCGCCCGTCTCGGCCAGAAAGGCCACCAGCGGATGATGGCTGGGCCGCCCCTTCTTCGTCGGGTTGTAGCCCTTCTCGGCCCCGGCCTGCTTGAGCCCGTACCTCTGCACCACCGTGCTGTCCAGGACCAGCATCACCGAGCACGGCACGCCGGCCACCGCCCAGCGCGCGCGCACCATCTGCCAGAGCACGGCATCGACTTGCTCCGCCAGGCGCTCTCCACCGCGGCGCAGCCAGCGCCCGAAGGTCGTCGGATCCGGCAGCGCTTTCCAGCCGAAGAGGCGGCGGATGCCGCGCCCGCCCAGCAGGCGCAGATCATCCATGCACCCGCCGCCGTAGAGTAGCAGCACGACCCAGAGCTCGACCATCAGGCTGGGCCGGTAGTCGCCGCGCAGCCACGCCGCTTCCGTGTCGATCCTCTGCCCCAGCCCGAGCCGATCCCAGAGCCGCCGCACCAGCAGCAGGCCGCCCCCGTCGGTCAGCTCGCCTGCCGAGTGGCGCAGCCGCAACGGAGCCGGGCTGCCTTGCACGTGGGGTCGAGAACCGATAGTGTGAACCCGCACCGTCTGGGTGCCTCCACGTTCAGGGATCCTTCTTGGCGGAAGTCCCCAAAACGTAAGGCTTCAGGCGGTGTTTTTCATCTCTCTACTACTCTCTCGTGCAGGATCCGGGTTTAATGGTCGAAGCGGCTCCGGGTGCGCGCGCATGCGGCGCAGAACGGAGACGGGGTGCGGGTGTGCGATGGGGATGCGCTCTAAAGGGGAGTGGCGCTGGAACCTTCAGTCCAGGATTCGCCACCTCACCACACCGAGCGCGCGATACGTCCCGGGGGTGTGGGGCACGGCTTGGGCGAGCTACATTGCACCCGTCTGTCGTGGGGAATCCGCAGGCTGATGCGCCGGAGCGTGGTCTGCTGGAGAGGGGCGTCGTGCGGCGCCCTGTCCGGTGAAAGCGCCGAGGTGACCGCGCCAGCAACCATTCCCCGCAGAGCCTGCCGCCTCCCGTCTCGCTGGAGTCCCTGATCATGGTTGGTCCTCAGAAGCAGTACACCCGCGAGCTCTTCGACAAGTTCTCCTACCTTGCCACCTGGCTGCCGGGCGTGCCCCTGCGGGTGGGCGACGTCGGCATCGTACGCAATGGACACTTTCAGCGCCTTTCCTCGCTGGAGAACCTGGGATTCACCTTCGCGGTGCGGCAGGACCACGCCGCCGCGCAACTGGACTATGCTAGCCGTGGCGCGGTCTCCGTCTCTTTCAAGGCTGCGGGAGCGATTCCGCCCGACGGGAGTGTGCTTGCCAAAGCTTCCGCGGGCGTGGTGATCCAGATGAATCGCGAGAACTCCGTGCTGTTTCAGGTGCTCGGCGCATCGTTCCCTTCGATTGAGGACCAGCTCCGCCTGGAGCACGAGATCCGCCGCCGACACGCCGCGGGCGAATGGAACACGGATTATCTGGTGGTGACGGAGGTGCTCCAGGCCAGGGCGGCCGCCATCCTGATCGCGAGCAGCAGCGACGCAAGGGTCGAACTATCCGCCCGTGGGGACCTGAGCACGGGCAACATCAGCATCGCGGACTTGGGCGCGGGATTCGAGATCGCGCACTTCCGCGGCATGCACACCCGGATCGTTGCCTCCGAGGGGCTCACGCCGCTGTTCCGGGCAAAGCGCCTGCGGAACCGGTTCTTTGCCGGACCCGTCTTCCGGGGCGGCGACCCGGAATCGCGTAATCCAGAGGACCTCGAATTCGCCGCGCTTACTCCGAACGACCTCGGCTAGGCGCCCGCTGATCCACTGGCTGCCGAAGCACTGAAAAGCGTCGGCATAGACAGGATGGTCGAACGGCCGCTCTCCCGGAGGGGTGGGTGCGTCGGAGCCCAGCACCCTGGCGCTGGCTGGGCTGGTACCGAGCCCATGGGCTGGCCGAAGTTCGACGCAGGGAGCCGGGGTACGCAGCTGGGGCTGCGCAGCGGTGCGCCGTGTCCTGGGCGTGCGCGGGGTGAATGTGATCCGGTCGCAGAGGAGTTCTCGCGGTGCTTCAAGGGCTCGCCGGTGAAACGGATAAAGCGGGGGCTGCTGATCGAGGTAGCTGTGGTGCTGGCTGCGGAGCTCACCATGGCGGTGCCGCTGGTGCAGGGGAACGCCCTCCAAAGCACGAGCGGATGCTCTCCTGGCTGGATTTTTCACACGCTGTTCACACCGTGCGGGTGATCACCGCACATAAGCATCTGCAATCTCTTCCTTTAAAAGACCTAAGCGAACCCTCGCAGCCCACCGGAGCACTACAGGTACTGAGGCGGTTTTCGCGGACTTGATGGCCGCGACGAGTTCCGAAAACCCGCATAAACACTGGATTGTGGAAAATGGGCGGCCAGCTTGGCCGCCCATTTTATTCACACCTGCTTCACACTCCAGGAACAGACGAACTACGGCACCGAAACTGAACAGGCGTCGCGACACCGCCGTATGCGGAAGCAGCAAATCATAACCGCACGTGTGTTGCCCTGAACGTCGAAGGCTTCCAGTTTGATCACATCAAGCGGCGAACGCCGGGCACATCCCGAAGATCATGTGCGCACCGCCTGACCGGAGGCAACCGATGGCAGGCACGCCCCGGACGGTGGTCGGCCCCCTCCGATGGACCGGAAGCGCCACACGGGGGCGATCCGGAAGTGGTCGCTCAACTACGGCAGACCGCCCCGAGGCTGAATCCGAGCTTCCGGCGTTCTTCGAACGGCATCCCTGCATGTCACCAGTGCCATCCGGCCACCACGGTCCCTCCTGCTCAGCGGCAATTCGGTCGGCCTCGGCTCCCTGGGGGTCGAGGTCCGCGTACCCGACTTCATGTGGATTGCTCATGACGGCTTCACTGCGCACGCGATACTCGTCGAGATGCGGGCACTGCCAGGCGCTGGTTCCGGGAGGACGGGCAGACCATCGTGGAGGATCGATCGCGTGACAAGCACGCCGGGTGGACCGAAAGATCCAGGGGTGCCCTCGAGCGCCGACGGAGTGCAGACGGAGTGCTGCGGGCAAGCCTCTCCGGCTCTTCCGGCCCGAGGTGCTCGCGTCCCCGGGGCCGTCGCGATCGCCGGTGGCGCAGCGGACCGGCTGTGACCCATGACTGCATCACCCGTGCGGAGAGGAGATCCATGGAGTACGAGAAGATCTGCTTCATCATCATGCCCTTCGGCCGCAGGCCGGTCGGTGAGCAGGAGGTCGACTTCGACGACATCTACGACCGGATCTTCGTCCCCGCGGTCAGGGCCGTGCCGCTCCCGGAGGGAGGCAGGCTCGAGCCCCGTCGCACGGACCGGGACTTCTTCTCGGGTGACATCGGGCAGGAGATGTTCGAATACATCGAATACTCGCGCTTCGCCCTGGCGGACATCACGGGGCTGAATGCGAACGTGTTCTACGAGCTGGGGGCGCGACATCGCGCACGAGAGGCCGGCACGGCCATATTCCGCCAGACGAATGCACCGATCCCTTTCGACGTCAACCGGATCAAGGCATTCGCCTACGAGTATCAACCCGAAGAGAAGGCGGGCGAGGCGCGGGCCCTCATCACCCGCGTGCTCACCGAGTCCCTCCGGAACAACCGCCTGGACAGCCCCGTCCAGCTCGCGCTTCGGGTGCAGCGGCAGGAGCATGGCGCCATCGAGGGGTTGCTGCGGGAGGCCGAGAACGCCATCCGCAACCAGGATCACGCCACTGCGATCGCGACGTACCGCCGGGCGCTGGGTGGCGATCCGCGCAACCCGCTGCTGCGCATGAAGCTCGGTCTCCTGCTGAAGGAGCACGGGGAATGGGCCGAGGCGCTGGATCACTTCGCCGCCGCGGCCCGCGTCGCACGGAGCTACGCCGAGGCGCATCGGGAGATCGGGATCGCGGAGAACAAGCTCTGGGACGATGCGGGCCGGCCCCGGGGAGCGCCGGACGGCGAGGGACCGCTGCGGGAAGCCGTGAGGTTGAACCCGGAGGATTTCGACGCCCTCTCCTCGCTCGGCGGCGTCCTCAAGCGCAAGGAGCGGTGGGCCGAGTCGGCGGAACTGTACCGGCAGGCGACGGAGGTCTCTCACGGACATCCCTACCCGCTCCTGAACGAGATCAAGCTACAGGCTCGCTCGGGGGGAGAGCTGAAGCTGGACGGGAGGCGCCGCCTACAGCTGGCGCGCGCGGAGCGGGCGTTGCGGGCGCAGGTGACGAACCAGCCTCCCTACAATCCCCCGTGGTGCTTCTTCGATCTCGCCGAGATACGCCTGTACCTCGGCGATTCGAAGGAATTCGTCGAATGGCTGGACCGGGGGGTCACCTACTGTACGGCCCCGTGGCAGCCGGAGACGTTCCGGGAGAGCCTGCAGCTCCTCCTGGATGGAGGGGTCGATCTCCCCGAGCTCCGTACCGGAATCCAGCAGCTGGACGAGGCGGTCCAGAGCTTCGACTGACGAGAGGGTACGCGAGACGCGGATGCCCGCCCCCCGGAGGGAGCGGGCATCCGTGTCCGTGCCGGCGCCGCCGGGCTGATTACTGGCAGGCCCGGGGGTCGTTGTCGTTGCGCACGAGGTTGCCCTCGCCCGGAACGTTCGGGTTCACGTTCTTCTCGTTGTAGCTGTAGACGAGGCGCCCGATCACCTCGGTTCCACTCGCCGGCTTGAGCACCGGCATGCAGAGGCGCTTGTAGTCGTTCCACGCCTCGATGTTCTGGAACAGCGCGACGTACTTCTCCAGGGCGATCTCCCGCAGCAGGGCGTCCCCGCCCAGCCCGCCGAGCGCCGGCAGCGTGACGGCCGCGCGCGCGTTGTTCAGGTGCGTCAGCGCCGCCCCGGCGCTGCCGAGGCGGTACTGCGCCTCCGCCAGGATGAGCTGGTTCTCCGCGTAGGTGACCTGCGGCTGGTCGAAGCCCGCGGCACCCCGGCCCGTGCGGCTGAGCGGCGAGGCGTCCCGCTCGCCCGGGTCGGAGCCGATGATCTCCCCGTCCACCGGGTCGAAGAACTCGGTGAGGCGCGGATCGTTCCGCTCCTTCAGGAGGTCGACCAGCACCCTCCCGGCGGTGATCTGCCCCTGCCGCGCCACGAACATGAACTGGTACCACAGGTTCTCCTCGCCCGGCGTCGCGCCGTGCGGGAAGACCAGGTCGTTCGCC
>DATABZ010000061.1:0-8881 GCA_036259315.1 Gemmatimonadales bacterium
TGGACTTCAGGATGCAGGCGGACGCTCACCAGGTGCTCGCCGAGCGATTTGATCGGGTGGTCGAGCTCGATCCGGCGACGATCCACCTGATGGCCCGCCCGGGCCAGGGCGTCGGCGACGGCGCGCAGCGTGAGGCTGAAGTTGGTGCCTGTATCACCGTCGGGCACCGGGAAGACGTTGATGCGGTTGATCTCGTCCCGACCCGCCGTCACCCAGTCCGCGGCGGCGAAGACCGATCGCGCGAGGCGGGGACCGTCGACGTACGCGATCCCGACGCTCATGCGGTGCGGATCACTCCGGGACGACCGAGACGCGCACCTCCGCGTGGACTTCAGGATGCAGGCGGACGCTCACCAGGTGCTCGCCGAGCGATTTGATCGGGTGGTCGAGCTCGATCCGGCGACGATCCACCTGATGGCCCGCCCGGGCCAGGGCGTCGGCCACGTCCTGCGCGGTCACGGAGCCGAAGAGCTTGCCCTCTTCGCCGGCCTTGCCGGGAATGGTGAGCGTCACGGCCGACAGCGTCGCCGCGGCCTTCTCCGCCTCGACCTTCTCCGCGGCACTCCGGATGCCCCGGGCCCGGGTCTCGGCCGCGATCCGCTTCTTGTTGCCCTCGGTCGCTTCGTATGCCAGCCCCTGCGGGAGCAGGTAGTTGCGGGCGTATCCCGGCTTGACCCGGACCATCTCCCCGGCCTTGCCGAGGGTCTTGATGTCCTCACGCAGGATCACTTCGATCATCGGTCGTACCCTCCGGTAGCCGGCGTCACCCGACGCCGGAAATCTAGCCAGGTATCGGCGAGGCCGACGATCGTCAGCCCGCCCAGAACGAACGGCATCAGGATCACGGTAACCAGCGCGATGACGACGAGGACGGTGCCCGGCGTCCGTGTCGCGACCGTGACCACAACCGCCAGCCCGCGGGTGGCGTAGAGCGCGACCCACACCAGCAGCACGTTCGCGCCGGCCGCCTGGGCCCACTCGGGCTCCGGCAACAACATCAGCGCCAGTCCGACCACCCAGCCCCAGATCAGCTGGTCGCTGAAGCCGAAGGCGGAGAAGGGGGCCGGAGGGGCACCGACCGGCCGGGCAGCGATCCGGTGATACCAGGCCCAGGCCAGACGCAGCCCGGCGATTGCGGCGAGCGCGAGCAGGCCGGGGTACAGCATGGACACCGTGTCCGCCATCTCGGACATCTGAGCGGACATCTCCGACAGCCCTTCGGCCCCGCGCCAGGCGGTCCGCATGGCGGTCTGGAACTCGAGCAGCTCCTCCTCCACCGCTTCCCTCAAGGCCGACCAGCGCAGGCCGAGGCCGTACATCCACGCCGCCAGTCCCAGCGCCGCACCACCAGTCGCGGCGAGCGCCCGGGACAAACGGTTCGAGGGCCGCCAGAGGGTGAGGGCGAGGAAGGCGCCCGAGACCAGCACCGCCGCCGAGCGGGCGAACTGGGCCCCCAGGCCTCCGGACTGCTGGAGCCAGAGCGCGGACCAGGCGATGGCCCCGACCAGCCATGCCCACTCGCGCAGGGTGGCGGGCCGGGAGAGGAGGAGCAACGCGGCGAGCGGCCCGAACAGGAACATCGGGGGAGCGACCAGGAGAAACCCGGCCAGAGCCAGTACCTGCCCCCAGCGACCGCCGGCCCGCCCCTCCACCCGCGCAGGAGCGCTCAGCCGGTGAATCCCTTGATGTAGGGCAGCAGCGCCAGCTGGCGGGCACGCTTGATCGCGGTGCTGAGCTGCCGCTGATGCCGCGCGCAGGTGCCCGACAGCCGCGAGGGCAGGATCTTGCCTCGCTCGGTCAGGAACCGGCTGAGGGTCCGCTCGTCCTTGTAATCCACCACCCGCACGCCCGATTCGCAGATGGCGCAGGTCTTCTGGGGGCGCCTCATTCGTCGTCCTCCTCTTCGCTCTTGCCGGCAGTCACCGGGACCGGCTGGGCCCCCTCGTTCACCACGACCAGGAAGCGGAGCACCCCGTCATCGAGCTTGATGGCGCGCTCGAACTCCGGAAGCGCGGCGCCGTCGGCGTCGAACTTGGCAACCACGTAGTAGCCGGTCTCGTGCTTCTTGATGGGGTAGGCGAGCGTCCGCTTGCCCCAGTGACTCACCTGGGGGGCCTCGACGCCGGGCTGCTGGATGAGGGAGTGGAAGCGCTCGAGGCGCTCGTTGATGGCCGCCTCTTCGAGCGCACTATCGAAGATATAGACGACCTCGTACTGACGGGTCATGACACCTTCCTTCGGTCTGAGTCGCCCCGGGCCTGGTGTGGGCTCCGGGGAGGATGATTGTGAGGGGCGTAGTATAGGCGGAGGCCGGTCCCCGCGGTAGGCCGCGCGGGCGAGGGCGATCGGGCGGTGCGCCGATCAGAGCACCGTGCGCTGCTTCGTGAGCCGCACCCGCCATTCCTCCGACAATCCCCGGCAGCGGGCCAGCTCGGCGGCTTCGGCCGGGCGGCGGTGGCGCTGGAGCATCGCGCCGGCTGCGCGGCGGATGGTCCAGCCGCTGTTAGGGCGATCGAGGAGCCGGATCGGCTGACCCGCTTCCACCGGACCCTCGATCAGCACTCGCAGGTACCAGCCGCTCCGTCCGTTCTCACGGACGATCGCGATCATGTCGGGGATCTGGTGTCGCCGGGCCAGCGTGGAGCACGGCGATCTGGGATGGGAGACCTCGAAGCGCACCCGCTCCACCTCGAGGACATCGCCGATGCACACCGTGTCCTCGTCGAGCCCCTCCACCGTCAGGTTCTCACCGAAGGCGCCGGGCCGCAGGTCCCGACCGAGCTCGGCCATCCACAGTGGGTAGTGCGCGGCGGAGTACATGAGCACCGCCTGATCCAGCCCGCCGTGCACGTCCGTTTCCGCCACGGCATCGCCCGTCAGGCCCAGGGGTCCGGCGTGCACCGGCCCCGCGACGGGCGACTTCCAGATGGCGCTGGTGAACGCGCGCTCCATCCGGTCCTCGGCGTTCGGGATGCCGACCGTGCGCGGAGTACCGACCTGCACCGACACCAGTCGCATGCGAGCCCCCTCCCGTGTAATCCGAATCACATCCTATCCCGGTGCCGCAGTCTAACCTGACCCGCGACGGACGGAAACGATCAGGACACCGCAGTCGGGAGGCCGCGACACACCCATACGTCTGCACGAAGCGCCGGAACACATCGACGGTGTAGAGTCGCAATCCTTCCCGGATCTCCTCCACATGCAGGACGCGGTCGAGGCAAGGTCGATGGCTCCGGCCTCGTGCGCATCCAACCGGAGGCAGCGCCCATGTTTTTCTCCGATGGCAAACTCCAGTACCGCGTGAGGGTGGAGCGGCCGGACCCGATCTTCGCCCGCATGCTCCAGCAGGCGATCGGCGGAGTGGAAGGCGAGATCAGGGTCATGATGCAGTACCTGTTCCAGGCCTGGGGCTCCCGGGGTCCGAAGAAGTACCGGGACATGCTCCTGGCCACCGGCACCGAGGAGATCGGACACATCGAGATGCTCGCGACGGCGGTGGCGCTCAATCTGGAAGGGGCTCCGCTCTCCCTTCAGGAGGACGGGGCGAGGGATCCGCTCGTCGCCGCGGTGCTGGGCGGGATGAACCTCCGGCACGTGCTCTCCACCGGCCTGGCCGCCACGCCCGAGAACGCCAACGGCGTCCCGTTCAACGCCTCGCACGTCTATGCCAGCGGGAACCTCGCCGCCGACATGTACGCCAACGTGACGGCGGAGGCCACCGGCCGCACGCTGGCCGTACGGCTGTACAACGCGACCAACGACGCGGGCATGCGCGACATGCTGGCTTTCCTCATCGCGCGGGACACCATGCACCAGCAGCAGTGGCTCGCGGTCATCGAGGAGCTCGGCGGACCGACGGAGCAGCTCCCGATCCCCAACAGCTTCCCGCAGAGCCAGGAGCACCAGCGCTTCAGCTACGTCTTCGTGGACCCGCGGGTGGGCGACGCGGCGCCGCTGGCCGGGCGGTTCACCGAGGGGCCGTCGCTGGACGGAAAGGGAGAGTACAGCATCGTGATGGCGGAGCCGCACGGGCAGGAGCCGCAACTCGCTCCGCCGCCGCCGACCAGCGGTGCCCAGACCGATCAGATCGGCGGCGGCAGCCTCATGGACAAGGTGAAGAGCGCGCTCAGGTAAACCGGAAGAGCATCACGTCGCCGTCCCGGACCACGTATTCCTTTCCTTCGGCGCGGGAGAGCCCCTGCTCCCGCGCCGCCTTCCAGCCCCCGACCCGGACGAAGTCGTCGTACGCGACGGTCTCGGCCCGAATGAAACCCTTCTCGAAATCGGAGTGGATCACGCCGGCTGCGGCGGGCGCCTTGTCGCCCCGGTGAATGGTCCAGGCCCGGACCTCCTTCTCACCCGCCGTGAAATAGCTCTGCAAACCCAACAGGTGGTACGCGGCGTGTGCCAGGCGGTCGAGACCCGACTCGCTCACGCCCAGCGACTCGAGGAACTCCTTGCGGTCGGCCGGACCCAACTCGGCCAGCTCGGCCTCCACCTTGGCGGAGAACGTCACGACTTCGGCGTTCTCCCGATCGCGCTCGATCGCAGCGCGCAAGGCGTCCACGTGCGGGTTCCCTCCCGTGATCTCGTCCTCCCCCACGTTGGCGGCGTACAGCACCGGCTTGGCGGTGAGGAGATTGAACGAGCGGTACGCGGGCACCTCCTCATCGCTCGGCGTCACCGAGCGCGCGGGCCGCCCGGCCGCGAGAACATCACGCAAGGACTCGAGAAGGCGCTGCTCCAGCTTCGCCTGCGGGTCGCCCGAGCGGGCGGTGCGGGCGGTCTTCTCCAACCGCTTCTCCACGCTCGCCAGGTCGGCGAGCCCGAGCTCGATGTTGATGATCTCCCGGTCCCGCACCGGGTCCACGTCGCCGGCGACGTGCTGTACGTCGGGGTCCTGGAAGCAGCGCACCACGTGGACGATCGCGTCCACCTCGCGGATGTTGGCGAGGAACTGGTTCCCGAGGCCTTCGCCCTCGCTGGCGCCCTTCACCAGGCCAGCGATGTCCACGAACTCCACCGCCGCAGGCACCGTCCGCTCGGGCGAGACGATGCCGGCGAGCACGTCGAGCCGGGGATCCGGCACCTGCACGATGCCGGTGTTCGGCTCGATGGTGGCGAAGGGATAATTCGCGACCAGCGCCCCCGCCGAGGTGAGGGCGTTGAAGAGGGTGCTCTTGCCGACGTTGGGCAGTCCGACGATTCCGAGTCGCAGCATCAGCTTCGATTGTGTCTGGTCATCGCCATCTCGATGCCCTGCTCGAGCCAGGTCTCGACCGCCTCCGCCATGGGGTCGAGCAGCGCGTCCAGGATCTCGCGGTCCTCGGGCGGGAAGGGCTCGAGCACGAAGTCGGTGAGGCCATCGAGACCGGGCGGCACGGGACCGACGCCGATGCGGAGCCGGGCGTAGTCCTGCCGTCGGAGCACGCCTTCGACGCTCTTGAGCCCATTGTGTCCGCCCGCGGAGCCGGCGCCGCGAAGCCGAAAACGGCCCAGCGGCAGCGCGACTTCGTCCACCAGAATCAACAGGTCGCGGCTGGGATCGAAATCAGGGAGGGCGAGGAGCGGTGCCACGGCGGCGCCGCTCCGGTTCATGTAGGTCTGCGGCTGGAGGATACGTACGGGAACCCCGTCGCGGACCCCCTCGGCCACGCGCGCCCGGTCGCCGCGGCGCAGCGGTCCCAGCCTCCAGCGCGCGACCAGATGGTCGGCAAGGCGAAACCCCGCGTTGTGCCGGGTCTCGGCGTACTCCGGGCCGGGATTGCCGAGCCCAACGATGGCGCGCAGCGCTCAGGCTTTCTGCTTGGCCTCCCCTTCGCCCTCGTCTTCGGCCTCCGCCTTCGGCTTCCGGATGAGCTCCGGCTCGGCCGAGGCGGCCTCCTCGACGGGCGCGGGGGCCTCTTCCGTCCGCGGCGCCACGACCGTGCAGATCGGCGTGTCGGGATCGTTGAGGATGCGCGCGTTCGGGATCGTGATGTCGCGCACGAAGAGCGAATGCCCGATGGCGAGCGCGGTGACGTCCAGCTCCACGTGCTCCGGGATGTCCGCGGGCAGGACCTCGATCTCGAGATCGCGCAGCGAGTGGTCGAGCACGCCGCCGAAGTTGCGGACGCCCTCGGGGATGCCCACGAGATGGACCGGCACCTCGAGGGTGACCTTTTCGTCGGCCCGGACCTCGTAGAGGTCGAGATGGAGGATCTGGCCCGGCCGGACCGCGTCGCGCTGGATCTCCCGGATCAGGGCCTTGACCGGCGCGCGGCCGTCGATGGCGACGTCCACGATGGTCGTCGCGGCGCTGATGCCCACCAGCATCTTGTTGAGCGCCGCGGTATCCACCGTCAGCGGCTCGGGCGCGCGGGCGTGCCCGTAGATCACGCCGGGCACCTTGCCTTCGCGGCGGAGCGTGCGGGCGGCGCCCTTGCCGGTGTCGCCGCGGGTAGTGGCCTGGAGAGTGGCTTGCTGAGCCATGGGTCGATCCTGAGTATCGGGTCCTGTGTGCGCCGCGATCCCGGCGGGAACGCGGTCGTGCTTCAATCGAACAGCGAGCTCACCGACTGGTCGCTGTGGGTATAGCCGATCGCCTTCGAGAGCAGGCCGGCGATCGAGAGCACCTTCAGGCGGTCGAACCTCCGCTCCCGGGGGATCGCGATGGTGTTGGTGACCGCCACTTCCTTGACCGGCGACGCCATCAGCCGGTCCACCGCCGGTCCCGACAGCAGCGCGTGGGTGGCGCAGCAGTACACGTCTTCCGCGCCAAGCCGCTTCAGCGCCGTCACCGCCTCCGCCATCGTCCCCGCCGTATCGATCATGTCGTCCGGGATGAGGCAGTCCTTGCCGCGGACCTCCCCCACCACGTTGAGCACTTCGGCGACGTTGGCCGATGGCCGCCGCTTGTCGATGATGGCCAGAGAGGCGTTGAGCCGCTTGGCGAAACCCCGGGCCATCTTGGCGGAGCCTACGTCCGGCGCGACGATCACCAGATCGCGAAGTGCCTTCTGCCGGTAATGGCTCACCAGCACGGGCGCCGCGTACAGGTGATCCACGGGCAGGTCGAAGAACCCCTGGAGCTGGTGCTGATGAAAGTCCATCGCCAGCACCCGGTCCGCGCCCGCCATCGAGACCATGTTGGCCATCAGCTTGGCGCTGATCGCGACCCGGGGCTGGTCCTTCCGGTCCTGGCGGGCATACCCGAAATAGGGAATCACCGCCGTCACCCGCGCCGCGCTGGCCCGCCGGGCCGCGTCCATGAGGAGCAGAAGCTCCATCATGTTCTCCGCCGGCGGGTTGGTGGGCTGGATGATGTAGACGTCCCGCCCGCGCACGTTCTCGTCGATCTTGACGAACAACTCGCCGTCCGCGAAGCGCCGGAGCGTGACCTGGCACAGCGGCTGCCCCAAGTGCGCCGCCACCTCTTCGGACAGGGGCCGGTTCGCCGACCCGCTCAGGAGCAGCATCTGGCTGCGCGACAGCGACAGGTCCGTCATATGCGAGCCCGCAAACCTAGCCGCCATCAGGGGCTTACGTCAACGGGCGGGAGCGGTGGTAAGGCGCAGGCTAAGCCGGTCGGCCTATGGTCAGGGCGCCACACTTGTGGTCGGGCCGCCGCTGTACCTGTTTTGATCGGCAACACCCGGTATGGCGTTGTGAGGCGCATCATTGCGATTTCTTGCAGTGTTGCGGGAATTGACGTTCCGCGGGTGGCACACCTCTCGCACTCGCGACATCACGGAGCACGCCGTGCGGCCGCTCCACACTCTACTCTCAATTAAGAGGCTGGATCACCACTATGCGATCGTTCCATCGAACTCTCTGTCTTATGGCGGCGCTGTCGCTCGTGGCCGCAGGCTGCGGTGACGACGACGACGGCAACGGCGGTGGTCCGGACAACCAGGATCCCGTCGCGGCGTTCACCTTCAGTTGTGAACAGCTCACCTGTACGTTCACTGACGGCAGCACCGATCCCGACGAAGGCGATGAGATCGCCTCGTGGGACTGGGACTTCGGCGGCGATGGCGAGTCGGACGAGCAGAACCCCTCGCACACCTTCAGCGCTCCCGGCACATACAACGTGACGCTCACGGTGACCGACAGCAGGGGCGCGAGCAATACCAGCGCGGCGCAGGCGGTGGAAGTCGGCAGCAGCACCGCGCCGACGGCCGGGTTCACGTTCCAGTGCGCGTCGCTGGAGTGCACGTTCACCAACACCAGCACGGACGACGGCACCATCGCCACGTACGCCTGGGATTTCGGGGATCCCGGCAGCGGCGACAACACGTCGGCCGAAGCGAACCCCACACACACCTACTCGTTCAGCGAGCAGACCGAGGTCACGGTGACGCTCACGGTGACCGACGATGACGGCGAGACCGGTACGACGAGCCAGACCTTCACCGTCTCTCCGCCGGCCGGCCTCACCTGCGATGGCGTCGACTGCAGCCTCACGTTGGATCAGGACGCCAGCGTCACCGTCACCTTGGTGAGCGCGGACTGTGAAGCCGAGGGCAACACTTTCAGAATCCTAACCCCGGTGGAACAGACCCTCTTCACCGACGGATGCAATACGCCCGTTCCGGGTACGCCCGAGGCCACCTTCCAGCTCGACAACGGGACGGTGTTCACCGCCGGGACCGAGATCACGGCCGAGGTCATCTCCGGGCTGCCCGATCAGGACAACCCACCGACCGTTCGGGTGCTCGGTGACTTCCCGACCTGGACCCTTCAGTTCGACGACGGCAGAGGATGCCGCCCGACGGATCCCCCGGAGTGCAACGAGCCGGACTTCAACGACCTCGAAATCACGGTCACGGCCAACACCGCACCATAGTCCCACTTCCAACGCGAGAGGGCGGAGTCCCGCCGGGCCATTCGGCCCGGC
>DATABZ010000062.1:0-15034 GCA_036259315.1 Gemmatimonadales bacterium
GAGCCCGTGGGTCAGCGCCATGATGATCGAGAAGATCATCGTGGTCGCGCCGACGACCGCGGTGCCGATCAGCACCGGCTTGGCCGTCGCCTTGAAGGTGTTCCCCGCCCCGTCGTTCTCCTCCAGCAGCTCCTTCGCGACTTCGAAGTTGGGTGCGAACGCGAAGTCCCGCTTGATCTCGTCGCCCACGTTGGGGATCTGCTCGATCGTCGAGAGCTCGTAGACCGACTGGGCGTTGTCGGTCACCGGGCCGTAGCTGTCCACCGCGATGGTCACCGGCCCCATGCCGAGGAAGCCGAAGGCGACCAGGCCGAAGGCGAAGATCGCGGGCGCCTGCATGATCTCACCCAGCCCCAGCGAGCTCACCCCGTAGGCGATCGCCATGAGCGCCATGATCGCGACGCCCAGCCAGTACGACGAGAAGTTGCCCGCGACCAGTCCCGACAGGATGTTGAGCGAGGCACCGCCCTCACGGGAGGAGGTCACCACCTCGCGGACGTGCCTGGACTCGGTGCTGGTGAAGACCTTGACCATCTCGGGGATGATCGCGCCCGCGAGGGTGCCGCAGGTGATCACGGTGGAGAGCTGCCACCAGAGGTCCGAGTTCCCGCCCAGGTCCGGCACGATCAGGTAGGAGACGACGTACGTCAGCAGCACCGAGAGAATCGAGGTGAACCAGACCAGCTGGGTGAGCGGCGACTCGAAGTTGAACCGGGTGACGCCGCCGAAGCGGGACTGGGAGATCGCGTTGCTGATGAGGTAGGAGAAGCCGGACGCGAGGACCATCATGATGCGCATGAGGAAGATCCAGACCAGCAGCTGGGCCTGGACCGCGGCCTCGGGCACGGCGAGCACGATGAAGACGATCAGCGCCACGCCGGTGACACCGTAGGTCTCGAACCCATCCGCCGTCGGCCCGACCGAGTCCCCGGCGTTGTCGCCCACGCAGTCGGCGATCACCCCGGGGTTGCGGGCGTCGTCTTCCTTGATCTTGAACACGACCTTCATGAGGTCGGCCCCGATGTCGGCGATCTTGGTGAAGATGCCGCCGGCGATCCTGAGGGCCGCCGCACCGAGCGACTCGCCGATCGCGAACCCGAGGAAGCACGCGCCCGCGACCTCGGGCGGAATGAAGAGCAGGATGGAGAGCATGAACAGCAGCTCGACGGAGATGAGCATCATCCCGACGCTCATGCCCGCCCGCAGCGGGATGTCGCTCACCGGCCATGCCCTGCCCCGCAGACTCGCGAAGGCCGTGCGGGAGTTGGCGAAGGTGTTGATCCGGATGCCGAACCAGGCGACCCCGTAGCTCCCCGCCATGCCGATCAGACTGAACAGCAGGATGATGGCGATCTTGGAGACCTCGAGTCCCGTGAGCAGGAAGTACACCACGATCACGGTCCCGATGAAGCCGAGCAGGACCAGCAGCAGCTTGCCCTGCTGGATCATGTACGCCTTGCAGGTCTCGTAGATCAGCTCCGAGATCTCGGCCATCGAGCGGTGCACGGGAAGGCCCTTGACCCGGTTGTAGCTGACGAGCCCGAAGAGCAGTCCCAGGACGCAGACCACGATGCCGGACAGCAGGATCTCGTGCCCGGTGAATCCGAGGAAGTCGCCCTGGTTCAGGTCGGGAAGGCGGATGTTCACCTCACCGCCGGGACGGTGCTCGGCGCCCGCCTGAGCGGGCTCCTGGGCCGCCGCGAACGGCGCGGCGACCGGGGTCAGCGCCCCGAGCAACAGCAGCAGCAACGTGAGGGAACGGAACGCCGGGCGGACTGGCTTCATCGTGGCATCTCTCCTGGGCTTCGCGGGCGGCGCCTCAGTAGGCGCCGATGGAACGGTGGTTGGGGTGCGTGGTGGCGTGCGCCACCGTGAGAAAGCGCTTCGCCAGCTTGTCGGCCTCGCTCTCGGCGACCTGGTCGGTCTCGACGGTGACCAGCGTGTAGTGGCCGCCCTCCGCCTGCACCGTCACGTTCACCCGACCGATGGCGCCGGCGAACGCCCGCCGCCGTGGCTCCTCGAGCACGGGGGTGAGCCGCGAGCCGAAGAACTCGGCGGCGAGACCGAGCATCGCGTCGGGCGAGGCGTGGGTGCGGTGGAAGTACTTCATCCAGCGACGGTCATCCCGCGGTCAGTCATCCTGGTAGTACTCGATGCCCAGGTGGGTGATCTGCTCCTCGCCCATCAGGTATCGCAGCGTGTTCTTCAGCTTGGTCTGCTGGATGAACAGATCGTGCTCGGGATACAGGCCCGGCGCGACCTGGGGGCTCTTGAAGTAGAAGGAGAGCCACTCCTGGATGCCGCTCAGGCCGGCGCGCTGCGAGAGGTCGAAGAAGAGCGCCAGATCGAGCACCAGCGGCGCCGCCAGGATGGAGTCGCGGCAGAGGAAATCGACCTTGATCTGCATCGGGTAGCCGAGCCACCCGAAGATGTCGATGTTGTCCCACCCCTCCTTGTTGTCGCCGCGCGGCGGATAATAGTTGATCCGGACCTTGTGGAAGAGGTTGCCGTAGAGCTCGGGGTAGAGCGCCGGCTGGAGGATGTACTCCAGCACGCCGAGCTTGGACTCCTCCTTGGTCTTGAAGCTCTCCGGGTCGTCGAGCACCTCGCCGTCCCGGTTGCCCAGGATGTTGGTCGAGTACCAGCCGGAGACGCCGAGCATCCGCGCCTTGAACATCGGCGAGAGCACCGTCTTCACCATCGTCTGGCCGGTCTTGAAGTCCTTGCCCCCGATCGCGATCCCGCGATCCTTGGCGAGCTGCTCCATGGCCGGGAAGTCGCAGGTGAGGTTGGGAGCCCCGTTGGCGAACGGCACGCCCTCCATCAGGGCGGCCCAGGCGTAGAGCATGGAGGGCGCGATCGAGGGGTCGCCCGCGTCCATGGCCCGCTCGAATGCGTCGAGCGTCCAGTGGGCGGGTCCGGGGCTGATGAAGATCTCGGTGGACGCGCACCAGACCATCACCAGCCGGTCGCAGCCGTGCTTCGCCTTGAAGTCGCGGATGTCCTTGCGCAGCGCCTCGGCCAGCTCGCGCTTGCTCTTGGCGCGCTTGACGTTGGTGCCCTCGAGCCGCTTCACGTACTGCTGGTCGAACACGGCCGGCATCGGCTTCACCGACCGCAGGAAGTCGCCGATCGGCTCGACGTGCTCGTGCCGGTCCAGCACGCCGGCCTTGAGGGCCGCCGTGTAGGCGTCGTCGGGCACCGGGTCCCAGGCTCCGAAGACCAGATCGTCCAGCGCGGCGAGCGGCACGAAGTCGCGGATGAGCGGCGCCCGGCCCTCGGTGCGCTTGCCCAGCCGGATCGTGCCCATCTGCGTGAGCGAGCCGATCGGCCGGGCGGCGCCCCGGCGCACGTTCTCGACGCCCGCGATGAACGTCGTCGCCACGGCGCCGAGTCCGACGCACAGCACGCCGAGCTTCCCTTCGGCCGGCCCGATCCGCCGACCCGCCTGTTCCGCCACTGCTAACGTCCTTTCGCGAGAGGATCAAGCGCCGCCGCGCGCTCACGCGCCCGGGGACGGGAGGCTTCCTCGACCCCGTTCGCAGCGCGGTGCACGTAGGCGAAGCGCTGGATCACGGTGATGATCGAGGCGACCGCGAGCAGCGCCACCAGTCCCTCGAGCACCAACGCCCGGGGGCCCGCTCCCACCAGGAGCGAGGCCACGCCGAGACCCAGGACCCGCTCCGCTCGCTGGGCGATCCCCACCTTGCAATCCAGCCCCAGCCCCTCGGCGCGCGCTCGCGCGTAGGACACCAGGAGCGAGCTGAGGATGGCCACCATGCAGGCGATGACCGCGGGTACCCGGTAGGCGACGTCCGGCGCGGTGAGCAGGAAGGCGCCGATCCCGATGAAGGTGGCCCCATCGCCGACGCGGTCGATGGTGGAGTCGTAGAAGGCGCCGAACCGCGTCACCATGGCGCCGCCCCTGGCTACCTGCCCGTCGAGCGTATCCGCGATCCCGCTCAAGAGCAGCAGCGCGCCGCCGAGGCGGATGTGCCCGAGGCCGTAGGCCACTGCCGAGACGAGCACCAGGCCGGTACCTACCGTGGTGATGGTGTTCGGCCGCACACCGGCTCGGATCAGCCGCTTCACCAGCGGGTCGACCGCCCGGTAAAACGGCTTCTCCAGTGCTCCCAGGAGCTTCACGCTTGTCCCGACCCTCGCCAGGTCTCTTGAGGATTCACCGCCCGCTCCCCCACCCATGGACGGGCCAAAGGATAACCGGCAGAACCGCTTAGGGCAATTACGGGAATGGAGATTGCAGGCGGGCTACTCGGGGTAGAGCAGCAGCGGCCTTCTCCGCTCGAGAAACTTCCGCCGGGCAGGCTCCCAGCTGCGTACGATCGGGTCCGGATCCACCCCGGACTGGATCGCCTCGCGGAGCTCGGTGGTCCCCGCCAGGCGATCGAAGTGTTTCGCGATCCAGATGAACTCTCGGGGATGCCGGCGTCGGACGGCGGTCAGGAGGTGGACGGCCGTGGCCGCAGGGTCGTAGGCGGCCCGGTCGGTGACCTCCAGGCGAATGCCCGCCAGGAGCGTGTCGGCATACTTGCCGTCCCCCGGCCGAGTCGGGGTAAAGGAAACTCCCACGGCCCGCACGCCCGGCAATCCCGCCCGGCGCAGGTCCGCGAGCACCGCGGTGGTGTCCAGCCAGGGCGCCCCGACCTGCTCGAAGGGCGCGTTCGATCCGCGTCCGACCGACAGGTTCGTGCCTTCGAACAGGCACAGTCCTGGATAGTGGAACAGGCTCTCGAGAGTCTTCAGGTTGGGGCTCGGAGGGATGAACGGGAGGCCCGTCTGGTCGAACGCCATGGCCCTGCGCCAGCCGGAGACCGGCACCACGATCAGCTCGCCCCCGAGCCCGAGATCCGCCTGCGCCAGCCGGGCCAGCTCCCCGAGCGTGAGCCCGTGGCGCATCGGCATCTGCAACCGGCCGACCGCCGAGATGTGGGCCTCCTCCAGCACGTTGCCCTGAACCGCGGCGCCGATCGGATTGGGGCGGTCGAGGACCACGACCGGGATGCCCTTCCCGGCCGCGGACTTCATGACGTCGACGGCCGTGGTGATGTAGGTGTAGTAGCGGGCTCCCGCGTCCTGCAGGTCCACCAGCAGCAGGTCGATGCCCTCGAGCATCTCGTCGGTCGGGGCGGAAGTCGCGCCGTAAAGGCTGTAGATTGGAAGGCCCGTAACCGAATCGACCGACGACGCGACGGCGGCACCCGGATCGGCCGCGCCCCGGAAGCCGTGCTCGGGGCTGAAGAGCGCCACCAGCCGGACTCCGGCAGCCCGCAGTCGCACCACGTCGCTGACGCCGCTCGCATCCACGCCCGACTGATTGGTCACCAGACCGACTCGTCGGTCGCGGACCAGGCTCGCGCTGTCGGTGAGCAGCACCTCGATACCCGGCCGGACCGCACCGGGATGGGCCGGCGCCGCGGCCGGGCCCGGGCCGGCGCACCCGACCGGACCGCACAGCACACCCAGCAGCAGGACATGAGACCAGTGCACGCCAAGCTCCTTGTGCTCGTGATGGTACTGCTCTGCGCCTGCGGCCGGGGGACGGGCGTCGCTCCCGCGGCGCCCAGACCCGAGCCCTTCCGGCCCGACATCCCGGTCGTGCCCAGCGTGGACGACCTGATCGCCACGCTGTCCGTGCGCGACCGGATCGCCCAGCTCATCGTGCCGTGGATCCCCGGGACCTACGCGGCCTACGACGCGGAGGCCTTCGCCCGGATGGAGCAGTGGGTGGACTCGCTGCACGTCGGCGGCCTGATCGTCTCGGTGGGATCCCCCCTCGACATCGCCGCCAAGCTGAACCGGCTCCAACAGCTGTCCGACCTCCCCTTGCTCATCGCGTCGGATCTCGAGGGCGGCACGAGCATCCGGTTCAACGGCGGGACGCCGCTGCCACCCAATATGGGTGTGGCCGCCACCGGGAGCGACAGCGCGGCGTACACGATGGGGCGCATCACGGCGCTGGAAGGCCGGGCCGTCGGCGTGCACCTCGCGTTCGCGCCCGTGGCCGACGTGAACAACAACCCCGACAATCCCATCATCAACACCCGCAGCTTCGGGGAGGACCCGGCGGCCGTGGCGCGCATGGTGGCCGCGGAGGTCCGAGGGCTGCAGGACCATGGAATGCTGGCCACGGCCAAGCACTTCCCTGGCCACGGCGACACCGGCACCGATTCCCATCTCGCGCTGCCCGTGATCCAGGCCGACTGGCGGCGGCTCGACTCGGTGGAGCTGGTGCCGTTCCGCAGCGCGATCGAAGCCGGGGTCAAAGCGGTGATGTCGGCCCATATCGCTCTCCCGGCCGTCGACCGGGGAGAGCTGCGGCCGGGCACGGTCGCGCCTGACGTCCTCACCGGCATCCTCCGCGACTCGCTCTCGTTCGAGGGGCTGGTGGTGACCGACGCGCTCGACATGGCCGGCGTCGCGCGGATCTACGGGGCCGAGGCGGCGGTGCGGGCCTTTCAGGCGGGGGCCGACCTGCTGCTCCAGCCCACCGACCCAGCCGCCGCCATCGCCGCCCTGGAGAGCGCGGTGGCGCGCGGCGCAATCACGCCCGAGCGGCTGGATCGATCGCTGCGCCGCGTGCTCCAGGCGAAGCTCGACCTCGGCCTCTTCACCCGGCGCACGGTGCCGCTCGACAGCGTGCCCGCGGTGGTGGGGAGCGGGCGCTTCCTCGACGACGCCCGGGACCTCGCCGCACGCTCCGTCGTGATGGTGAAGGACGTGGGCGGGACGGTGCACGGCCTCCGCGCGGCGGAGCCGCCGATCACCCTCGTCACATTCGGCGAGGAGGACAACCGCTCCGTCGGCCTGGCGCTCGCCGCGGAGCTGCGGCGGCAGGGCCTGTCTCCGGCCACCGTTCGCCTCTGGCCGGGCAGCGGCGCCGCCAGCTACGACTCGGCGGCCGCCGCGATCGCGCGCCGCCCGGTGGCGCTCTTCGTCACCGCGGACAAGCCCACCGCCTGGCGCGGTGCGATCGGACTGCCCGAGCGGCTCTCCCATCTGATCTCGGCGACGGCCCGCACGCGCGCCACGATCCTGGTCTCGCTGGGCAATCCCTATCTCATCTCCGGGCTGCCGGAGGTGGGATCCTATCTGATCGGCTGGCGCTCCAATCCGGTGACCGAGGAGGCGGTGGCCCGCGCCCTGGCGGGGGCGGCGCCGATCACTGGGCGCCTCCCCATCACCATTCCCCCCCTGTACCCGCGCGGCTGGGGCGTCCAGCGCAGAGTCTCCCCATGACACTCTCCCTCTCCGACTGGCTGGTCATCGCCCTGTACTTCGCCGCCAGCGCCGCCATCGGCCTGGCCTACACCCGGCGAGCGAGCCAGTCGCTGGCGGACTACTTCGTCACTGGACGCTCCCTGCCCTGGTGGCTGGCGGGCACCTCGATGGTGGCGACCACGTTCGCGGCCGACACGCCGCTCGCGGTGGCAGGGCTGGTGGCCAAGTACGGGGTGGCGGGCAACTGGCTGTGGTGGAACGGAGCGCTTTCCGGGATCCTGACCGTGTTCTTCTTCTCCCGGCTCTGGCGCCGGGCCGGCGTGATGACCGACGTCGAGTTCACCGAGCTGCGGTACGGCGGGAGGCCCGCCGCGGTGCTCCGCGGTTTCCGAGGGCTCTACCTCGCCCTCCCCATCAACCTGATCATCATGGGCTGGGTGACCCGCGCCATGGTCACGATCCTCGCCATCACCCTGGACGTGAACCCGTGGGTGGCGGCCATTACGCTGTTCGGCATCACGGCGCTCTACAGCGTGCTCGCGGGGCTCTGGGGTGTCATCGTCACCGACGTGTTCCAGTTCGTCATCGCGATGGGCGGCTCCATCCTGCTCGCGGTGCTGGCGGTGGAGTGGATCGGCGGCCTGGACTCGCTGGTGGAGCAGTCCGCCCGGCACTACGGCTCGGCGGAGGCTGCCTTCGGTGTCATCCCGCCGACGGACCAGGCTTGGCTTCCGCTCTCGACGCTCATGGTGTTTCTGGCGGTCCAGTGGTGGGCGGCGTGGTACCCTGGGGCGGAGCCGGGCGGCGGGGGGTATGTGGTGCAGCGGATTCTGTCCGCCAGGAACGAGCGGCACGGACTGCTGGCGACCCTGTGGTTCAACATCGCGCACTATGCGGTTCGGCCCTGGCCGTGGATCCTGGTGGGCTTCGTCGGGGCTTTGCGGTACCCCGATCTCGCCAACCCCGAGGAGGGCTACGTCCGCGTGATGGTGGACGTGCTCCCCTCCCCCTTCAAGGGACTGATGCTGGCGGCCTTCGCGGCCGCGTACATGAGCACGATCAGCACCCACCTCAACTGGGGCGCCTCGTACCTGGTCAACGACATCTACCTGCGCTTCATTCGTCCCGCGGCCGGACCTCGCGCCCAGGTGCTGGCCTCGAGGGTGGCCACGGGGATCCTCATGGCGCTCGCGCTGGTGGTGATGGCTTTCCTGAGCAGCGTGGAGGAGGGATGGAAGCTGCTCCTCGCGCTTGGCGCCGGCACCGGGCTGGTGCTGATCCTCCGCTGGTACTGGTGGCGAGTGAACGCCTGGTCCGAGATCAGCGCCATGGCCGCGTCATTCGTGACTTCCATCCTGCTTCAGGCGGTGGGCCTGAACCTGGGGGATACCGCCTCGACCGATTACGCGGTGACGATGCTGATCACGGTCGCCGTCACGACGGTCGTGTGGCTCAGCGTCACCCTGCTCACCCCGCCCGAGTCCGACGCGACGCTGGAGCGCTTCTACCGCCGGGTGCGGCCCGGGGGAGCGGGCTGGCGGCGCGTGAGCGAGCGGCTCGGCTACGGGCGGGAAGAGATCCCCGGGGGCGTACTGTCCTGGCTGAACTGGGTGGCAGGTGTGGTCGCGGTATATGCCGCCGTGTTCGCGGTGGGCGCCACGATCACAGGGAGGAGCTGGAGAGGAGCGCTCTACGGAGTAGTCGCCATAGGTGCTTTCTTGTTGATACAACGCAACTTGCGTGCTGACTCCTCGCTCGGAGCCGACGTTGACACGGCGGATTCGGGGTCGTTAGGTTTGATGCCAGATCGAACCGGCTCCTAGGCCGGCCCTCACGTCTGTCAAGGAGCGTTCCATGAGTGGTATCGACCAGCAGGCCCCGGCAGGAGGGCTCGTCCTGAATCTCACGGGGCGGGCGGCCGAGGAGGTCCAGAAGTTCATCACGCAGGAGCAGGTCCCCGTCGAGTCGGCCGGCCTCAGGGTCAGCGTGCTTCCGGGCGGCTGTTCGGGCTTCAAGTACAGCCTGAACATCGAGGAGCGCCCCCTGGACGACGACTTCGTTCACGAGATCAACGGTGTCCGGGTGTTCGTGGACGGCTTCAGCGCGCAGTACCTCTCGGGCGTCACGATCGACTACGTGAGCTCGATGCAGGGCTCGGGCTTCACCTTCAGCAACCCGAACGCCACCGGCGGCTGCGGGTGCGGCAGCAGCTTCACGGCCTGAGCCGGGTGCAGGCCAGTAGACACGCAGTGTGAGAAGGGGTGGCCGGGGCGCAGCGCTCGCCCGGCCACCCCTTCGTCCTTCTGAGTTTCGTTCCACTCACTCCAGCCGAACCGTTCCCAACTTCGCCCAGGGCTCGATCTGCGCGCTGCTGACCTGGTAGTCATCGCGCTCTATCTCGTCGGGACCCTCGGCGTCGGGCTCTGGGTCACCCGCAAGCAGGGCACCGCGGGTGATTACTTCCTGGGTGCCCGTGAGCTTCCGGCGTGGGCGGTCCTTCTCTCCATCGTGGCGACGGAGACCTCCGCGCTCACGGTCATCTCGGTCCCGGGTGTCGGCGCCCGAGGCAGCCTCGTCTTCCTCCAGCTCACGTTCGGGTATTTTCTCGGCCGCGTCGCGGTCGCGTACTGGCTGCTGCCGGGCTACTTCCGGGGCGAGCAGGAGACGGCCTACGCCCGGCTGGAATCGCGTTTCGGCGTCGGGACTCGCCGGCTGGTATCGCTGGTGTTCCTGGCCACCCGGCTCCTGGGAGACGGTGTCCGGATCTTCGCCGGAGCCATTCCGCTGGCCCTGGTCACGGGGTGGAGCGTGTCCTCCTCCATCGTGGTCATGGGCGTCATCACGCTGGTGTACACCTGGCTCGGCGGGCTCAAGGCGGTGGTCTGGGCCGACGTCGTGCAGCTCGTGGTGTACCTCGCGGGCGGCGTGGCGGCGCTCGTGATCGCCTGGGATCTCGCCGGCGGACCCGCGGTTTCGCTCTCCTCCGCGGCTGAAGCAGGCAAGCTCAGGATCGTCAATCCGGCGATCGACTTCACCGAGACGTACACCCTGCTCGGCGGGCTGGTCGGCGGCGCGCTGCTCTCGGCCGCCTCGCACGGCACCGACCACCTCATCGTGCAGCGGCTGCTGGCCACCCGGTCGCTCGCCGATGCCCGGGTCGCGCTGGTGGGCTCGGGGGTCGTCGTGATGCTCCAGTTCCTTCTCTTCCTGCTGGTGGGCGCCGCGATCTGGTCGGCCGGTCTGGCGCCCCACGACATGCCGGCGGACGCCATCTTTCCGAGCTTCATCATCGAGCACCTGCCGACCGGCATCGCCGGACTGGTGGTCGCGGGCATTCTGGCCGCCGCGATGAGCACGATCAGCTCCTCGATCAACGCGCTGGCCTCCTCGTTGACCCACGACATCTACGCGGGCTGGACCGGCAGGCGGGACCCGAAGCACCTGTTCCGGGTCGGCCGGGCGTTCTCCGCGGGCTGGGGCGTCGCCCTGATCGGCGGCGCCCTGTTGTTCGAGTCGTACGCCTCGGGGAACGACACGCCGGTCGTGGTGCTGGCGCTCTCCATCGCGTCGGTGACCTATGGGGCGCTGCTCGGCACCTACCTGCTCGCGGCGCGCTGGTCCCGCGCGAGCGGTCGCGATGTGGTGGGGGCGGTGGCGATCACCGTGACCATGATGCTGGTCGTCGTGTTCGCCAGGCGCCTCGCGGAGAGCGGGATCGCCTGGCTGGAGCCGGTGGGCCGGCTCGCGTGGCCCTGGTACGTGCCCTTGGGGACGGCGCTCGCGTTCGGCTCGGGTGTGTTGCTCAGCTATCTTCCGTCGCGCGAGCGGACCGCGCGACCCTTGCCGGGAGCGTCATCCTGAAGCGAAGCGAAGGATCTTGCTCGATGACACGACGCGACTTGGACTCATGCCAATCCTGATCGGCGCCGACGTCGGCGGGAGCAAGACCGCCGTAGGGGTCTCCGAAGGCGGGGCCGTCCTGGCTCGTGCCGACGGCCCCGGTGCGGCCGTGCGCCCCGGTCGCGCTCTCGCTTCGGCCGGGATGATCGCGGAAGTGGTGCGGCGCGCGCTGGCCGGCGTGGGACGCCTCACGGGCGACGTCCTGCTGGTGGGAGCGGCAGGCGCGGGGCGGGATCCGGAGCGGAGCGAGCTGGCGAAGGCGCTGCGCGCGGAGACCCTGGCCTCGCACGTCGCGGTGACCACCGACGTGGAGCTGGCGCTCGCGGGCGCGTTCGAGGCCGGTCCCGGCATCGTGGTCAGCGCGGGCACCGGAAGCATCGCGGTGGGCCGCGACGCGAGCGGCGCCCGCCGCCGGATAGGCGGCTATGGCTGGCAGATGGGCGACGAAGGCAGCGGGTACGCGATCGGGCGGGCCGCTCTTGGCGCGGTGAGCCGCGCCCACGATGGACGGAGCCCGAAGACGGCGCTCACCGAACGGGTGCTCACCGCCACCCGCAGCCCCGATTTCGACGACCTGGTCCGCTGGGCCGCGGGCGCCTCACCCGCGGAGATCGCCATGCTGGCCCCTCAGGTGCTCGAGGTCGCGGCCGAAGGCGACCCCCTCGCGCAGGGCATCGCGGACTATGCCGCGCGGGAGCTGTCCCAGCTCGCGATCTGCCTGCGTCCCCTCCTCGAGGCGCAGGGCCCAGTCGGCGTCGCGCTGACCGGCGGTCTGCTCGCCGAGGACCGGCCGCTGCGCCGGAGCGTGCTGGCGCGCTTGGCCGAAGAGCCCGGCCTGCTGCCGGTGGACGCCCCGGTGGACGCGGTGGTGGGCGCGCTGCGCCTCGCCACCGCGGAGCTCACCTGAGGCCGCGCTCCCTCGCCAGACGGCTGTTCCGGATGCCGTACACGAAGTAGATCACGATACCGAGCCCCAGCCATAGCCCGAAACGGATCCAGGTCACCAGGGGCAACTGCAGCATCAGATAGATGCAGCAGACGATCGACAGGATCGGGACCAGCGGAACAAACGGAACCCTGAAGGGCCGCGGGCGGTCCGGCTCCGCCCGCCGCAGCACGATCACGCCCGCGGACACGAGCACGAAGGCGAACAGGGTGCCGATGTTGGTGAGCTCGACCACCTCGGCGATGTTGGCGAACGCGGCGAACGTGGCCACGAACGTCCCGGTGATCAGGGTGCCGATGTACGGCGTGCGGAACCGGGGATGCACCCTGGAGAAGAACTTCGGCAGGAGCCCGTCGCGCGACATGGACATGAAGATACGGGGCTGTCCCAGCTGGAAGACCAGCAGCACGCTGGTCATGGCGAACACCGCCCCGAGCGACACGATGAAGCGCGAAATCGAGAGCAGGCCCGGCGAGCCTTCCGCCAGCGCGAGTGCGGTCACCATCGGCTCCGCCGTCCCGAGCTGGGACCACGGGGCCATGCCGGTCATGACCCCGGCCACGAGAATGTAGATCACCGTGCAGATCACCAGGCTCATGATGATGCCGAACGGCATGTCGCGCCCGGGGTCCTTCGCCTCCTCCGCGGCCGTGGACGTCGCGTCGAATCCGATGTAGCTGAAGAAGATGATCGCCGCGCCGGCGCTTATGCCCGCGAAGCCGTTGGGGGCGAAGCCGCCGGTCTCCGGATTGTTCCAGTTCTCGGGCCGGATGAGGGTGGCGCCCACCGCGACGAAGAAGAGGATGATGGCGACCTTGAGGATCACCATGGCGTTGTTGGAGGTCGCGGACTCGCGGATGCCGATGATCAGGATCGTGGTGATGCAGGCCACGATGAGGAAGGCCGGGAGGTTGGCGATGAAGTTGAAGCCGAAGATCTGGGGCGCGGTGGTGAGCGCCGAGGCGAGATAGAGATTCGTCGGATCGGCCGCACCGGCCGCCACTGCCTCCGCCGCCATGCGCGCGGTTCGCACGTCGGTCGCGAGCCAGGGCGGGAGCGCCAGCCCGAAATGCGTGAGCAGCTCCCGGAAGTAGCCCGACCATCCGATGGCCACCCCGATGTTCCCTACCGCATACTCGACGATCAGGTCCCACCCGATGATCCACGCCACCAGCTCGCCGAGCGACGCGTAGGCGTAGGTGTACGCCGAGCCGCTGATCGGCACCATGGACGCGAATTCGGCGTAGCAGAGCGCGGCGAACCCGCAGGTGATGGCCGTGAGCAGGAACGAGAGCACGATCGCCGGCCCGGCGCCAAGGCGCTCCGCGTCGCCCACGATGGCGGTGCCGGTCGTGGCGAAGATTCCCGCCCCGATCGTGGCTCCCACGCCGAGGGCGGTGAGGTGCCACTTGCCGAGCGAGCGCCTGAGCCCACCCCGCTCCAGGATATCGTTCTCGCAGTCCTGCACGGACTTCCGGAGTAACAGCCGGCTCATCGAGGACCTCTGTTGGGGTGAGACACCAGGGTGTTCAGGAGCTACGCTTGCCCGGCAGCGTGAAGGTCACGCGGGTCGTGCCCGCGATCCGGGTTCCATCGGGCGCCCGGGCAGGCGTGAAGCGGAAGGCGCGGATCACCTCGTCGAACTTGCGGGCGTAATCGCGGTCGGTAATGGTCGGCTGCACTTCGTAGCGCTCGACGCGCCCGTCCACCCGGACCCAGAAGGTGACATCGAGCGAGGCGCCACGAAGCTCCTTCGGCGGCGTCTCGAATGGAAAGGCCAGATCGCGGAGCTCCGGCGGCCGCACCACTCCGCCCTCCCCGCCCGACCCCGGCCCCGAGCCGTCGCCGGCCCCCGACCCGATACCAGGTCCCGTGCCGCCCCCGACCCCACCGCCGCTTCCTCCATCGGTGCCCAGCCCCGTACCGGCAGCAGGAGACGGCGGTGCGCTGTCCGCGGTCGCGAGACCAGGTGTCGTGTCCATCGGTGTCGGCGGCACGACCTCGGTCTCGTCCACTGGCGGCGGGAGTTCCTCCGGAGGCTCCACCGGCGGCGTCGGCGCGGGGGCCGGCACCGGTGGCTCGGGCGCGGGAGGTCTGGGCGCGGGAGGCTCCGGCGCAGGCCTGGGGCTCGAAGGCAGCGTAATATACGCCACGCGGTTGCCCCCGCCACCACCACCGCCGCCGGGAGTCAGGAAGAGCGCGGGGGTGCCGGGAGCCGGCGTTCGGCGCCACAGGCGGTCGCCCTGGACCACAACCAGCGCGAGCAGTCCGGCATGAAAGGCGAGCGACGCGGCCAGCCCGAGATAGTGCCGTCTGCTCGAAGGCAGGGACAGCTTGGGTGGGGGAGCGGACTCGCGCGTGGGTTCCTCCGGTCGCTTCGACATCGGCAGCGAAAGATAGCCCTCCGACCTCCTGAGACGCCGCCGCATCGCCCAAACGCACGCGCGGGAGCCCGAAAGCCCCCGCGCGCCGTGACCAGCCGGGACGAACGGCGCCCGGCCTACTGCTGACGGTTCGCTTCCTGAGGAGTGAATCCGATGATCTGGACCCCCGCCCCGCGCGCGACGTCCATCGCCTCGATCACGTCCTGATAGATCCGGTTGGCTCCCGCCTTGATGAACAGGAGCTTGGCCGGCCGCGGATCGAAGATCGCGTGGATCTGCGTGTCCAGCTGGTCCTTGGGCACCGGCTGGCCGTTGATCGCGTAGGTTCCGTCGTCGTTCAGCTCGAGCACGATCTGGTTGTTCGCCGCCTGCGTGGTCGTCGTCTGCTCCGGCGGCGGGACCTGAACGTCCATCGCCATCCGGGAGAGCGGCTGCGTGATCATGAAGATGATCAGCAGCACCAGCAGGATGGCGATGGACGTCCAGGTCCCGCCGCCGGAGCAGACGACGACCACGCAGGCGGCCAACAACCAGATCGTGCTCGAGCTGAACGACGACGGAACCT
>DATABZ010000063.1:0-2817 GCA_036259315.1 Gemmatimonadales bacterium
CAACTCGCTGTACTCCGGGGAGCCGACCGTCATCCAGGCAGCGGCGCTGATGGCCATGGCGCTGCCGGTCGTCGTCTTCTTCTTCGCGCAGCGCGCCTTCATGCGCGGGGTGGTCTTCGGCGGGGTCGAGAAGTGAGCGGCCTTCGGGAGGAGGCGCCGGCCGGGTCAGTGGAGGCCCTGGCCGCGCGCTTCCCGCCCGGCTTTGCCTGGGGCGTGTCGACATCGGCCTATCAGATCGAGGGCGCCGTCGAGGCCGATGGCCGGGGCGCGAGCATCTGGGACGTGTTCTCCCGCCAGGACGGCCGGGTGCGCAACGGCGACAGCGGCGCGACCGCCTGCGATCACTACCACCGCAGCGCGCAGGACGTGGAGCTGATGGCAGGGCTCGGGGTGCGCGCGTACCGGTTCAGCGTGTCCTGGCCGCGCGTCATGCCGTCTGGCACCGGCGAGCCGAATGCGCGCGGGCTGGACTTCTACGACCGGCTCGTTGACCTCCTCCTGGTGCGCGGCATCCGCCCCGTCCTCAACCTCTATCACTGGGACCTGCCCCAGGCGTTGCAGGACCGCGGCGGCTGGGCCAACCCGGACATGCCGTACTGGTTCGCAACCTACGCGGCTGCTGTGGCGGAGCGGGTGGGGGATCGCGTCCAGCAGTGGCTGACCATCAACGAGCCGCAGGTCTTCGCCTTCACCGGGCACGCCACCGGCCGCCACGCGCCCGGCCTGACAGACTGGCCGACCGCCCTCCGCGTGGCCGATGCCGCCCTGCGCTCGCATGCCGCGGCGCGGGATCGCATCCGCGCGCTGGTGCCGGGTGCCCGAGTCGGGGTGGCGCTCGACCTGAACCTGGTGGAGCCCGCCTCGCCGTCGGAGGAGGACACGGCGGCCGCGGCACGCCACCACGCCATCCGCCAGCGCTGGTTCCTGGACCCGCTCTTCGGAGGCGGCTACCCGCCCGAGGCGGTTGCCGCCCACGCGGCGGCGGGACACCTGGACGGCCTGCAGCTGGAAGCGCCGCCTCACGGCGGACTGGACTTCCTGGGCGTGAACTACTACACCCGCGAGACGATCAGGGCCGATGCCGATTCGCCCTTCCGCATCGGCTTCGTGCGAGGCGACGGGTCGGAGCGCACCACCATGGACTGGGAGGTTCATCCCGATGGGCTCTCGCAGGTGCTGCGCCGGGTGATTGCCGAGTACGCGCCGCAGGCGCTGATGGTGACCGAGAACGGTGCCGCCTTCCCCGACGTGCCCGATGGGGACGGGCGCGTGCCGGACGAGGCCCGTCGCCGCTACCTGGAGGGCCACGTGGCGGCCGCCGCTGACGCCATCGACGCGGGCGTGCCGCTGGAGGGCTACTTCGTGTGGTCACTGCTCGACAACTTCGAGTGGGACAAGGGCTTCGAGCAGCGCTTCGGAATCGTGCGCGTGGATTACCGAACCCAACGCCGCACGCTGAAGGCCAGCGGGGAGTGGTACCGGGAGCTGCTGGCCGCCGCGCGCTGACGGCAGTCGGTCGAAACCGAACAATCGTTCACATCGGTCTGATATCATCGGTCCGATGCCCTCCGACCGGATCGTCGTGCGCGGCGCGCGCGAGCACAACCTGAAGAACCTCGACGTGGAGATGCCGCGCGACCGGTTGATCGTCATCACCGGGCTGTCCGGCAGCGGCAAGTCGAGCCTGGCCTTCGACACCATCTACGCCGAGGGGCAGCGCCGCTACGTGGAGAGCCTGTCCGCCTACGCGCGACAGTTCCTGGGCCAGATGGAGAAGCCTGACGTCGACCAGATCGACGGGCTCTCGCCGGCCATCAGCATCGACCAGAAGGGCGCCAGCCGGAACCCGCGCTCGACGGTCGGCACCGTGACCGAGATCTACGACTACATGCGCCTGCTGTACGCGCGGATCGGGCGCATGCACTGTCCCGTCTGCGGGCGTGAGATCGCGCGGCAGACCGTGGAGCAGATCGTCGACCAGCTCTACGAGCTGCCGGACGGCACGCGGCTGCTGCTGATGGCGCCGCTGGTCCGCGATCGCAAGGGCGAGCACGAGAAGGTGCTGGCCGGCGCCAAGGCCGCCGGCTTCGTACGGGTGCGGGTGGACGGTGAGCTGCGGGACCTGGACGAAGAGATCGAGCTCGACAAGAAGTACAAGCACTCCATCGAGATCGTGGTGGACCGCCTGGTCGTGCGCCGGACCGATGACGACGGCACGCCCCGGCCCGATGCCTCCCGGATGGCGGACTCGATCGAGACGGCGCTGCGCATGTCGGACGGCCTGCTGCTGGTCCAGCTGCCGGACGCGCCGAAGCGTGAGCAGGAGCGGCTCTACTCGGAGCGCTACGCGTGCCCGGAGCACGGAGGCTCGTTCGAGGAGCCGGCGCCGCGCAACTTCAGCTTCAACTCGCCGCACGGCGCCTGTCCGGACTGCACCGGCCTTGGTTCGCGGCTGGAGATCGATCCGGAGATGGTCATCCCCGACGAGACGCGCACGCTCGGCGACGGCGCGGTGCTGCCCTGGCGGCGGATGGTGATCACCGAGTCGTGGGGCGCCAAGATCCTGGAGGCAGTCGCCGAGCGCTACGGCTTCCGCATGGACGTGCCGTTTCGCGAGCTGTCGCCCGAGGCGCGGAACATCGTGCTGTACGGCAACCGTGGGGAGCGGGTGGAGGTCCGCTACCGAGCACGCAACGGGAACATCCACACCTTCCGCACCACCTTCGAGGGCGTGGTGCCGAACCTCCAGCGCCGCTACCGCGAGACCGGCTCCGAGATGATCAAGGCCGAGATCGAGCGCTACATGACCACCAAGCC
>DATABZ010000064.1:0-7059 GCA_036259315.1 Gemmatimonadales bacterium
GCCCCGCGAGCATCGCACGGACGATCCGGCGGCGTGCAAGAACACGCACATTCTGCCCTACCCGCCTGCTTCAGCCTCCGCTGCGCCGTTGCCCGCTCGAGCAGCGTCGGAGAGATAGCGCACGGCTACCGCCGTGTCCCCCGACAGCGCCGAGAGCCTGAGCGCACGCACCAAGTGGGCGATATGGGAAACCACCTGAACTGGTCCGTCCAGGTGGTTGCCATCTCAACGGCAGGGACCAAGTTCACCTCGAGAGCAGGGCTCCAGGCCGTCGCCCTTGCCTGACTCAGCGCAGGACCGGGCAGGCCCTGATCATGTCGGTTCCCGGGCGAGACCCCTTGACGCCTTTCCGCGCAGTGCAGTCGTCCTGGAGTGCGGCTTGTGCGCCAGCCGGGCCCAAGGTGGCTGGGACATCGGTAGGCTGCGTGGGCTCGTTACACGCCGCCGCGGCCGTGAGAATCAAGGTTAGTGATGCGGTGTACTTCATAGAGAACCTCCAGAACCGCAGGAACGTGTCGATGGAAGTGCAGCCGCCGAGCTACCGGTTGGCGGCTCGGCGGTCTTGGAGGCTCTGCGTGGCGTCGTGACAGCGTCACGGAGGGCGGCGAGGACCCGTGGCTTTGCGACCCCGGCTTTCGCCGGGTGTGCCTTTGCGGGGGTGCGGCGACCGACCGACGACCAACGGACCGGACTGCCTGGCCGTCATTTCCATACACGGACCAGAAGGAGGATTTTGGTGGCGGCTGTCGAGGCCCCTGGCTTTCACCTGGCGTTCAGGCGATCGATTTGACCGACCTCGACCCGCGCGCTCCGCTCGAGAGGAAACGCGTGATACATGGCGGCACGTCTCTCTGGCCTGGTCCTGCTAGGGCGTGTAGGCATAGACCTGCGTCCCCGATATGTAGAAAATCCTGCTCCCCACGGTTGCCGCAGCACCACCGCTCGAGCCAGCGGGGAGCGGCGCAATGGCCATCCACCTGTTGGTCAGCGGGTCATAAGCCTCGACCTTGGCCAATGGGAAGTCTGACGCCCAGCCATAGCCGCCCACGAGGAAAAGTCTCCCGTTCAGCACGGCAGCCGCCATTCCACCCCAGATGTTCGGCAGGGGAGCCTTCGTCTCCCACGTATTCGTTGCAGCGTTGTATACATCGAGTTGCCTGCTGAGCTCGTCACAGAACGTGGGCTCACCGTCGATGGCACACGGGCTGAGCCTATGACCTCCCGCGAGGTAGAACCGATTATTGATCACCCGGCCGGCACCATCCTTGTGATCGCTGGGCGGGGCAGCCCGCCGCATCCAGGTGTCGGTTGCGGGATTGTAGCGGAAAAAGAGGCCAGTTTGGGGCGAGCCACCGCACGCGGCGCCACCCCCGACGGGCGGTAAGTAGACATACAACTGTCCTGCTAAGACGCCTTGCACGCCGGCGCACCCGGCAGGTGGCATGTCAGCCTTGCGCGTCCAGTTGTTCGTCCTCGGGTCGTATACGAACAACGTCTTGGTGGCCTTCCACAGATACTCGGCTGTCAGCACCGCGTTGCGTCCGCCGGTCACATAGAGCTTTCCGTCGATGACCGAGGCTCCGTTGACCAAGCCTCGCGCGCCAGGCAGTGAAGCCACTTGCGACCAGGTGTTGGTCGCCACGTTATAGGCATCCACCCTGGAGATCGGGCGAAGTACGCCGGTGCTCGGGTCGACACGCTCGCCTCCAACGACATAGACGATGCCGTTGATTGCCCCGGCCTCGATGAGGATGCGACTGGGTGCCAGCGAGCGCCTTGTCGCCCAAGTGCTGCTGAGGCTCTGAGGGTCGTTAGAAGCCGGCTCGGACAGGCTGGACCAGGCAGGGTCGGTGGGCTGGGCGCTCTCGCAGGCGGTGAGTAGGATGCACAAGCAATAGCCCGACCAGATCGCAGCGTTTCGGTCTTGAGACATAGAGTCTCCCAGAGGGGGTACTCTTGTCCTAACCGGGAACCCTCAAGCACGTATTAAGTGGTTGGGAACATGAAGAAGCCCCCGCAAACTCGAGGCTTGCGAGGGTTACAAGGATAGCAGGGGCGGGACTCGAACCCGCGACCCCGGCATTATGAGTGCCGTGCTCTAACCACCTGAGCTACACTGCCGAAGGGTCGGGAACCTAACGCCACGCCCCGGCATCCTCAAGCGTGAGCCGCCGTTACACCCCGTCGATCAGCACCGGCGCCGAGCTGTACTCCTGCACCGGCCCCAGCTCGCCATCCGCCCCATGGCCCCAGCACCAGGTGTCGCCCGCGGCGTCCAGACCGCAGAAAGTGCCCGAGGAGCCGGCGAGGGTGACCCAGCGCGGGTCTCGAGCCATCAGCTGCGGAGTGGCGAATCGTGTGGTGAGCCCGACCGGCGTGATGCCCATCTCGCCGTTCGCGTTGATCCCCCAGCAGTGCACGCTGCCCGTCGCGGTACGGCCGCACGCCGCCCAGGTGCCGGTGATCAGGTCGGTGAACGCCGGAGAGCTCTCGATCGCAACCGGTGTCGCGGAGAGGCTCACGCCGCCTTCCCCGGGCGGGAGGATGTCCCGGCCCCAACACCAGGGCATCCCTTCGATCGAAAGCGCACAGGTGTGCTGTCCGCCCACGGCAATCGTCCGGTACCTCACTCCGCCCGCGACGGCGGTCGGGACGTCACGGTTCCCCCCCACCGTTCCAATGCCGAGCTGGCCGTCCTCGTTTGAGCCCCAGCAGTACGCCTCACCTCCGGCGGTCAGACCGCAGACGTGCGCGGCGCTGCCGAGTGCCAGCGTCCGGAGCTTCGGTTGGGCCGGAAGCGCCACCGGGGTTCGGCTGCAAGGCAGGCCGTCGCAGCTGTCCGATGATGGGGTGCCGAGTTGACCCGCGGCATTGGAGCCCCAGCAGTGAATCGTCCCATCGTCGGTGAACCCGCAGGTGTTGGCAGCGCCGGCCACCAGGGCGTCGAACCGTAGGGTGGTCTCGACCGCGTGCGGACGGGGCACGCACTTCCAGCCGTGGATGGGGTCACCGCAGGAGCCGGTCGCGGCCTCGGGCAGGCCCGCCTGCCCCGCGTTGTTCGCGCCCCAGCACCACGCCTCACCCTCGGCGGTGAGAGCACACGTGTGCAGTCCGCCGACGGCCATGCCGGCGAACCGAGTCGCACCCGAGGCGGCTTCGACAGGTGTGGAGCGCAGCGGCGTGCTGCCTGTGCCCAGCTGCCCGGCATCGGCACGGCCCCAGCAGAGCACGCGTCCGTCGTCGGTGAGGCGGCAGGCATGCCGCGAGCCCACGCCGAGCGCTGCGCCGGTCGCCGGCTCAGGAAGGTTCGGTGCTGTGGAGTCGTTGCAGCCGACCAGAAACGAACAGACGAACAGAGCGCCGCTAGCGGCGGCCGAGGTGAGCCGCCCACGCGGACGCGAGGAATGAAGGGAGCGCATGATCCTGAGGTGACGTGCGTCCGGCCCCGACCGCACACGCGCGGCCGTTCACCGCCCCGTATCCGCCGGCACGATCCGAAACAGATGCTCGCCCTTCCGGATCATGCCGAACGATTCGCGCGCCACCCGCTCCTGGGTCTTCGGGTCGCGCTGGATGGCCCGGGCGGCCCGCTCCAGTGAGTCCACGATCCGCTCGAGCCGGGCGACCTCCGCTTCCTCCCGCGCCACGTCACGGCGCAGCTCCAGCAGGTGCGTGGTGCCGTACTCGCCACCCTGAATCGCGAAGTAGAGGGCGAAGGCGAGTGCCGCCACCGCCGCCCACCGCGCGGGCGTCACAGCGGGTAGAGGTCCCGCCCCGGATAGTGGGCCAGTTCCCCGAGCTCCTCGGCGATGCGGAGGAGCTGGTTGTACTTGGCGGTGCGATCGGTACGACTCGCGCTGCCGGTCTTGATCTGCCCCGCCCCGGTGGCGACCGCGAGATCCGAGATGAAGGTGTCCTCCGTCTCGCCGGAGCGATGCGAGATGACGACGCCGTACGCGCTCCCCTTCGCCAGCTCGATGCACTGGAGCGTTTCGGTGAGGGTGCCGATCTGATTCACCTTCACCAGCACGGCGTTCCCCACCCCTTCCTCGATCCCCCGGCCCAGGCGGTCCACGTTCGTGACGAAGAGGTCGTCGCCGACGAGCTGCACCCGATCGTGCAGCCGCTCGGTGAAGAGCGCCCACCCCTGCCAGTCGTTCTCCGCCAGCCCGTCCTCGATCGAGACGATGGGGTAGCGGTCCACCCAACCCGCGTAGAGGTCCACCATCGCCTCGGCCGATCGGCGGCTCTTGTCACCCTTCTTGAAGACGTACTCGCCGTCCTGATGCAGCTCGGAGGCCGCGACGTCGAGCGCGATGGCCACGTCCTTGCCCGGCTCGTACCCGGCCCCCTCGATCGCCTGCATCACCACGTCGAGCGCCGCCTCGTTCGAGGGCAGCATCGGTGCGAAGCCACCCTCGTCGCCGACCGCGGTGGACAGGCCCATCTTGCCCAGCACCTTCTTCAGCGCGTGGAAGACCTCGACTCCCATGCGGAGCCCCTCGGGAAAGGTCTCCGCCCCGATCGGCACCACCATGAACTCCTGGGCGTCTACGTTGTTCGAGGCGTGGGCGCCACCGTTCAGGATGTTCATCATGGGCACCGGCAGCACGCGCGCCATGGGTCCGCCGAGATAGCGATACAGGGGCAACCCGCAGTCCTGTGCCGCCGCGCGGGCCACGGCGAGCGAAACGCTCAGGATGGCGTTGGCGCCGAGCTTGCTCTTGTTGGGTGTGCCGTCGGCGTCCATCATCTCCGCGTCCACGGCGATCTGATCCGTGGCCGCCATTCCCTCGAGTCGCGGGCCGAGCACCTCGTTGACATTGCGCACCGCTTCGGTGACGCCCTTACCGACGAACCGCTTCGGGTCGCCATCGCGAAGCTCCACGGCCTCGTGCTCGCCGGTGGATGCGCCGCTCGGCACCGCGGCGCGTCCCTGGGCGCCGCTCGACAGCACGACATCCGCCTCGACCGTCGGATTCCCGCGACTGTCGAGAATCTCGCGGGCGTGAACTTCGATGATGGTGCTCATGATCGCTCGGGAATGGGAACGGTGGGGCAACCTAGCGGCGGCCCCGGATCAACGGAAGTGGTCGTAACCGTGCAGCTCGAGCGACCGGCCGAGCAGCTCGGCGCGCACGCCGCTGCCGCGCTCGACCCTGCCGACGCGGGTGAGCGCGATGCCGCACGCCACCTCGAACTCGCGGACCTCGGCGTCGCCGAATTCGGGCGGGAGTACCACCAGCAGCTCGAAGTCCTCACCGCCCTCCGCGGCGAACTGCTGCACTGGCAGCCCCAGACGCCGCGCCTCGGCGATGGCGGCCGACGCCACCGGCACGGCCTCGAGAGTGAGCCGGAGGCGCACGTCGGACGCGGCGGCGAGGTGGGCGGCGTCCCCGGCGAGCCCGTCGCTGATATCGAGCATCGACCGCGCGCCGTGAGCCGCCAGCCAGAGACCCGCGGTGATCCTCGGCTCTGGCCGCGCGAACGCGCGTCGCGCATCGTCCGCCGGCACTGCCCCGCGTCGCCAAGCCGAGACGGCCGCTCGCGCTCCACCGAGCACACCGGTCACCCAGACACCATCGCCCGGGCGCGCGCCCGCGCGCGTCACCGGCCGCTCGGCACGACCCACGACCGTCACCGCCACACTCCACACCGGCCCCCGGCTGAGATCGCCGCCCAGTACGACGGCGCCCATCGCGGCCGCCGCCTCGCCGATCCCGCCGGCCACCTCGACCACGTCCCCGTCCGTCGCGCCCTGGGGGACCACCACGGCGGAGAGCACCCCCAACGGCTGCGCGCCTTCGGCGGCGAGGTCGGAGAGCGCCGCCGCGGCCGCGCGCCACCCGATCTCGGCCGGCTCGATCCAGTCCACGCGAAAGTGCACGCCTTCCACGCTGATGTCGGTAGAGAGCGCGAGGGTGGCGGAGCCGATGGGCAGCAGCGCGCAATCGTCACCCAGGCCCCGGGCGCGGTCACCCAGGGCGTGGGCGATGCCGCGGATCCGGTCGAACTCGGCGCCCGGACCCAGCGCGAGAGGCTCGGAGGAGCCGCCCGCGGGCCTCACGGTCGAATGGCTTCGAGCCGAAAGCGGACCAGTCCGTCCTCGGTGCCGACCCACAGGTGCTCCCGATCCACCGCAAGATCGTTCGCCGGGCCCGGCAGATCCCCCTCCCGGAGAGCGCGGAGCGGAGGGCCGTCCACGCGGGCGAACGCCACGCCCCGATCACCCGCGACCCAGAAGCCGGGCCCATCGGCGACGAAGCGGCGCAGCCTGCCGAGCAGGCCGGAGAGGTTGGGGCCCAGCGACCATGCCCGAGTTTGTGGGTCCCGCCAGATAAGCTGGTCCCGCGTGAGCGCCACCAGGGTATCGCCCAGCGCGGCGAACCCATACACGGGCGCCTGAAGGCTGGCCGTCCCGAGGCCGGCGGGCCGCTCGAGGTCATCCTCCCCGGGCACGGCGATGAAGATGCCGCGCGGCGTACCGACCCAGATCGAGTCGCCCGTCGGAAAAACCGCATAGGCCGCGTCGACGAATCGCGGCGCGACGCGGGTGATGTTGTCCGATGCGTCCAGTTGGGCCAGACCACGCAGCGTGCCGACGACGATGCGGCCCTGGCGGCCGGCGACGTCCAGCACCCGGCTGTGCGGAAGTCCGCGCGCTTCGTCGAACAGCTCGATGCGCTCCTCCTCCGGGTTTACTCGGGCGAGGCCGTAATCGGTTGCCGCCCACAGGGACTTGTCGCGCCCGGCCAGCTCGATCACACGGGTGAACGGCGTGCCCGTCGCCGGCAGTCCCCGCACCGTGTAGAACTCCCGCAGCTCCGACTCCACGAAGGTGAAGGCCGCATCCGTCTGCACGGTCCGATTGGTCGCGGCCCAGAGCCCGCCGGGCCAGGTCATCACGGCGCCCACGAACCGGCCCGGCAGGCCGAAGGGCACGCGCTCGGGAAGGCCAGCCGCATCCTGGAGGTAGAACAGTCCCATGCCCGAGGTGCCGAGATACCAGCCCTGGTTGTCGAACGAGCGCGCCGCCGCGGTGAAACGGACCGGGCGCAT